>JBHBDS010000036.1:0-43117 GCA_041784625.1 Filifactoraceae bacterium | reverse complement strand
TGATAATATCGGTGCAGCGGATTTCGAAAATGCAATAGTAGTTTCAATCCAAAAAACAGTCGAAACGAAACTCCCAATGGGGATCGATATAGCCACTCATTCATGGATTGGCGATCGAGCACATAACCCTGCTGCTGATGTTACTGCGCCAACAGCGAGCGTAAGAGAGCCCGCTGGAGAAAATGTCCCACTAAGTGGTGATGCAACAATTGACTTTAGCGAGCCAATCGATATTTCAGCTGGAGAAAATGCTGGCTCGGTTCGTTTTCTACATAAAGATGGCGATATTGATCTCTCTCTCCAATCCGCAAGATGGGAAGACGATAACAAAATATTAAATCTAGCCTATTCCAATCTTGTGCCTGGTCGATTTTATTTGGTCGAAGTTTCAAAATTCAAAGACCTTGCAGGAAATGAGATGTCATTGAACAAAGAAAGTTCTTTTGTTGCAGATAGCGGTCATATCCAGCGAAGTTTAATCGATTCCGTCACCAATATTTCGATCCAAGGACAAATTACTCCAGATGCAGAAATCGAAGCAATTGAAGGCTCTATCCACCCAAAAGGAACTTGCAAAGCATGCGACGCAATTCATTCTTCCATGGGAAAAGAATTGTTATTATCACTTCACGGAATCCATGTCCGAAAAGGAAATTTCACAGGAAAAATTACGGTAGCGATTCCAATTGACCCGAAGTATAACGGACAAAATGTTTCGGTTCTCCATTGTAAAGACGGAGAGCTCGAAACCATTCCTCTACTCGTAGAAGATGGCAAAGTGTTTTTCACCCTGGACTCGCTGTCTCCAGTCGCAGTGGCGCTTCCAGAATCCAATTCATCGAACCCAAATGACAATCCATCACAGGGCGGCGGAGGCAATTCGGGTTCGAACAGTGGAAACAATAACTCTGGCTCAAACAATTCTGGCTTGTCGGGCTCTAGCAATCAATACTCACCAAGTTCTGTCAGACCAACAAACAGCGAAATGATTCGCGACGAGAAAACCCCGCTTTCTAACATCGATCTGGTCGATGTGAATGCAAGTCGTTGGTATTTCTACGATGTGTATTTTGCATATGAAAATAGTTTGATCGCTCCAACAAAAGAAAATTCCTTTGACCCACAAGGATCGACGACTTATGCTACCGTTGCGGGCGCATTGCTACAGCTAAACAATCTTCCAGCTTCACAAAGCAATATTCTTATCCTAAAAAAGGAAACTGAGCTATGGTACATCGATGCCGTCGAATGGATGGTGGATAATAAGATTCTTGGCAGCTCAAGTGAAAAAATCGATCTCTATGCAACACTGTCTCGAGAACAAATCGCCAGCATATTGTATCGATATGCGACGCTCAAAGGATATAGCAATGTAGCAAGTGATTTGTCCCAATTCCGTGACAAAAACAAAATCTCAGCGCAAAATCTGGAAGCGGTTCAGTGGGCAGTTGGCAACGGAATCATCGGCGGTAAATCAAATCATCTTCTCGACCCAAGCGGCAGAGCAACTCGAGCAGAATTTGCTGCGATGCTCCATCGATTGGTCAAAAAAATAATGTAATTCCAAAAAAGTTCAAACTTGGTAAATCAAGATTCGAGATTTTTTCAAAAAACAAAAATTACTCTGTCTGAATTTGTGATGACATCGCTTCATTTCACATAAAAAATTTCGAATACTATTCATAGGGCAAACTTTAGATCAAACAAAAGCTAGATTCTCGAAAGATCGCAATAATTCAGCAATCTTTTTTGAAAATCTAGCTTTTCTTTATATTATTCGAAGGAATATTTCCTCAAATGATTTGTTTGTCCTATAAAATCAAACAACATTTGTGTCGTTTTTTTCAACACAGAAATTTTTTACGCAAAATTCCTCTAACTAAGACGCTTTGATCTCTGTCCATACTCGATCGTATTCTACCGTAAACTCGCCCATATCAAGGAACACTTCGCCAAGCGACATAATGTCTCCTTGTGGATACATCCCTTGGTTATTGCGATCCTCTTCTGGAAGCAATTTCACCGCTTCTGCATTTGGTGAAGAGTATTTAATATAATCCGAGTTTGCCGCTGCAATTTCCGCTCTCATCATAAAGTTGATAAATTCGTGTGCAAGATCGACATTTTGAGAAGTTTTTGGAATTGCAATCCCATCAAAGAAAAGATTCGTTCCTTCTTTTGGAATCGCAAAATCAAGATTTTCATTCTCTGATATGAGTAGATAAGCATCGCCTGCCCAAGTGAGCGCCATCGCCCCTTCTTCTGCGATCATTTGATCTTTGTATGTGTCGACTTCGTACGCTCTTACCAGCGGTTTTTGCGCAATGAGCTCATCTCTTGCTGCATTGAGTTCATCAATATTTTGTGTATTGATGGAATATCCCAATTTTTTTAGCGCAGGCACTAGAGAATCTCTCGATGAATCGAGCATCAGAATTTTTCCAGCATATTTTTCATTCCATAGCATATCCCACGAATCCACGGTTTCTGTCACCATATTTTTATTGTACACGATTCCCATCGTTCCCCACATATATGGCACGGAATGCTTGTTATCTGGATCGTACGCAAGATTTTTGAAACGCTCGTCAATATTTGAGTAGTTTGGCAGTTTGGAATAATCCAGTTCATTTAACATATCCGCTGCAATCATATACTCAATCATATATTCCGATGGGAAAATAATATCGTATGCGGTTCCGCCAGTTTTGATTTTTGCAAGCATTTCTTCGTTGTTTGCATACTCTTCGTAATTCACTTTTACATCAAATTCTTTCTCGAATTCACGAATCACGGATTCTTCAATGTAATCTCCCCAATTATACACATTTAAGACGGTTTTTCCAGAGGAGCTTCCGCAACCCGCAAGCAAAAACACAAGACACATCAAAAGAACACCTGTAATGATTTTTTTCAATTCTCCAATTCTCCTTTTCTCCAAAAAAATTATTCGTTTCGCAATAGACGAAGCTCTTCTTTTTTCTTTTCGTCCTCACGATACTGCTTGTATTGAATCCCCAAAACAATGGCGATTGATACCAAAAATAAGATGCTCGACAGCGCATTGATCATCGGGCTGACTCCACGCTTAGTCATCGAGTAAATTTTGATAGACAATGTCGTCACTCCCGAGCCAGTCGTAAAGAAGCTGACGATAAAATCATCGAGTGACATGGTAAATGCAAGCAATGCCCCTGTCAAAATCCCTGGGATAATCTCTGGAAAAATAATTTTCCAAAACGCCTGCGATGGTGTTGCGCCAAGATCCAGCGCTGCCTCTTCCAAATGCGGATCAAGCTGCTGAAGTTTTGGCAGGACTGCAAAGATTACATATGGAATGTTAAACGTAATATGCGCCAACACGAGCGTCAGCATCCCTTGCGGCAATTTCACCATTACAAAGAGCGTAAGCAGCGAAATCCCGATTACGATGTCTGGGCTAATCATTGGAATGTAGCTCAGGTTGATGAATAGCGCCTTGTATTTTGGCTTGAGCTTATCGATTCCAATGGCGGTGATAGTCCCAATAATCGTAGCAAGCAGCGACGAAACAAATGCCACAATCAACGTCGTGTTAATAACCATTAGGATTTCTGGATCCGAAAACAAATCCTGATACCATCGAAAAGTAAATCCATTCCAGTTTCCTCGATATTTGGAATCGTTGAACGAAAATACAATCAGCACAACGATTGGCACATACAAAAAAGCATAAATCAAGAAACTATAAATGAGAGAAAGTGACTTTTTGAATTTTACCACAGCTTGCCACCTCCTTCTTTGGAACTATTTTTCGCAAAGTAAGTCATCGACACGATGAGCATAATCATCATCAGCACGGACACCGCAGAACCAAACTGCCAGTTTCTCGCTCCGATGAATTGATTCTGAATGAGGTTGCCGAGCAAAATCGTCTGTCCGCCTCCGAGCAAGTCTGAAATAACAAAGGTCGAGACCGCAGGCATAAACACCATGATGATTCCTGTTGCAACGCCAGGAAAACTCAGCGGAAAAATCACATTCTTGAATACTTTGAATTCATTTGCGCCGAGGTCTCTCGCTGCTTCGATCAAACTTTTGTCCATCTTCACGAGCACCGAATAAATCGGAAGCACCATGAATGGCAAGAAGTTGTAGACCATCCCGAGAATGACTGCTCCGTTGGTGTAGAGCATCTGGATTGGCTCAGCAATGATTCCTAATTTGATGAGCACTTCGTTGATGATCCCCTGATCGCGCAATAGTCCCATCCACGCATAAGTTCGGAGCAAAAAATTGGTCCAAAGCGGGACGACAAAGAGCATCGCCATCAAGCTTTGCTTTATCCCTTTTGCTCGAGAAATGATAAACGCCATCGGATAGCCGATCAAAAGGCACAAAACCGTACTGTAAACCGACAACTTCACCGAACGCCATAGTACGTTGAGATAAATCGGCGTGAAGAAATTTTTGTAATTGTCCGTCGTAAATTCGTAGACAATATTTCCAAAAGCATCTCTTTTTGTAAAAGAGTAAATCAAAATGATAATCAATGGCACAACAGTAAAAATGATGGACCAAAGAATATATGGAATCGCTAAACGATTTTTCTTATTGTTCAATAGAGGTGTCCCCCTTTTTCATAATATGAATTGCTTCTGGCTCAAAGGTGAGTCCCACAACCGTGTCTACTTTGGCATCATTGATAGAATGAATCATCCATTCTTTATTGTCATACTCATCGACGACAATAATTTCATAATGCACCCCTTTGAACATGACATCGGTGACAAGGCCTTTGATTTTTGCACCCTCCGCTGGGATGATCACCACATCCTCTGGTCGAATGACAATGTCCACTTGCTCATTTTTGTCAAAGCCTTTGTCCACACACTCAAATTCCACATCGTTGATGAGCGAGCGATAGTCGTCAATCATCACGCCAGAAAAAATATTGCTTTCTCCGATAAAATCGGCAACAAAACGGTTGATTGGCTCGTTGTAAATATCAACTGGACTGCCAATTTGTTGGATTCGTCCTTCATTCATTACGACGATACGATCCGACATCGTCAGCGCCTCTTCTTGGTCATGCGTTACATAAATAAATGTAATGCCAAGCTCCTGCTGCATCGTCTTGAGCTCATATTGCATATCCTTGCGAAGCTTAAGGTCCAATGCACCGAGTGGTTCGTCCAGCAAAAGTACCTTCGGCTCATTGATAACCGCTCTTGCGATGGCGATTCGCTGTTGTTGTCCTCCCGATAATGACTGTACGCCTCTGCTTTCAAAGCCCGAGAGGTTCACTAGTTTGAGCATTTTCTTGACCTTTTGCTTGATCGTCTCTTCGTCCATCTTTTTGATACGAAGTCCAAATGCAATATTTTCATAAACATTCAAATGTGGAAACAATGCATATTTCTGAAAAACGGTATTGATTTGTCTTTTGTACGGCGGAAGTTTACTGATGTCCTCTCCATCAAAGAGAACTTCTCCAGATGTATGATTCGTAAATCCCCCAATCAATCTCAATGTCGTGGTTTTTCCGCAACCAGACGGGCCGAGTAATGTAACAAATTCTTTTTCCTTAATCTCAAGATTAATATTATCTAAAACCTGTTTCCCATCATCTTCAAAAATCTTATTCACATTGATCAACTCAATCAGGGTTTTGTCCATCATTTTCCTCCGACTTCTTCCTAAAAATTTTAATCGCCCCTGCGATTAAACAAAACGCGGTACAAAACATCACGTATTTAGAAACCCATTGCAAATACAGGGTTCAAAAGACAAAAATTTTTTTGCAATTCCGAAATGAATCGCAAGAAAAATTTTTATGCTTACAAAACTTTATTTTACGTTTATTCTTCCAAAATGTCAACTATTTTTGTTGGATTCGTTTGTCAAGTCCGTTTTATTCGATCGTCGATTAATTCAAGGTTTCCGCTAGACTTTTTGCTGCCATTTCTCCTGATAAAAATCCTGTTGAAAATGCAATCTGCAAATTATATCCGCCCGTCTGCGCATCCACATCGATCATCTCGCCTGCTACATACACTCCTGCGAGTTTTCTGAGCTCCATCGTCGCTGGGTTGATTTCCTTGATCGAAACTCCACCTCTTGTGACTATCGCTTCTTTGATACCGCCGATACCTGTGATCGGAATACTCACTTCCTTGAGTCGCTTAATCAGCTGAGAGAGCTCACCCTTTTTGATATTATGAAAATCGACTGCGCCAATATCCGCAAAAATATTCTTAAGCAAATTCTTCGGCAAATATCTCGAAAGTTTGTTTTCAATCCCTTTGCTCGGTGATTCTCGAAGAATTTTTGCAATTTCCTCCTCGCTTAGCTCTGGCACAAAATCTGCAACAATACGAACATCAGATAACTTTTCTTCTGTAAAATATGCCGTCAAATTCATCGCAACAGGCCCACTCACGCCAGAATGGGTGAATAAAAGTTGCCCTTGCAACGATTTTTTCTTCTTTTCTGATACAAATAATGTCAGCACCGCATTATCAAGCGATATTCCCGAAGACTCCGTAATCCATTTTGCGTTGGAATGGATTCTCACCAGCGATGGCAGAGGTTTTTTGACCTCAATTGCTCTGCTGGACAAAAACTCTTGCACGCTGCCATCCGACCCTGTTGATGGAAAACTATAGCCGCCAGTAGCAAGAATGATTCTTTGCGCCGAATAGCTTCCTCGATTAGTTCGAAGAAAAAAGCCATTTTCGACCGAGCCATCCAGTGCATTCATCTCGCAGTGATGGATGATCGCTACGTTCTTTTGTGTGAGCATTCTTTCCAGTGCGCTGATGATTGTTTTGGAATCATTGGTCGATGGATAAATTTTATCTCCTTCTGCATGAAACTTTATTCCTTGGATGCGAAAAAATTCCACCAAATCCTCATTCGAAAACTTTCGAAAGGATTTATAGAGGAATTTTGCATTGCATGGAATCTTGTCAAAAAAATCTTCTATTGGAATTTTGCTCGTCAAATTGCAGCGACCACCAGCTGTGATCGCAAGCTTTTTGCCGAGTGAGCCGTTCTTCTCCATCAGCGCCACTTTTGCGCCAAAATTTGCAGATTGAATCGCTGCAATCATCCCCGCTGGTCCGCCGCCCACGACGATTACATCAAAATTATTGTTCATAATTTGTCCTGTGTTTGTTTTTTAGTTTAGCAATATTTCTTTTCGCTCGAGCAAAATTATGCATCACTCGAGTTTATACAAAAATACATCTCTATTAATGTTTTTTCTATTTTTGAGTTCCAGTTAATTCTCGAGCCATATCACGCATTTGCATTATCAGCTGCATTTTATCTATTCATCCTTTAGATAGTAGTAAATCAGTCCCTCCAAATTGTCATATTCACTCACGGTTATTTCCGAAAAATGGAGTTTGTCCATAATCTCGAGCAAAATATTTACGCCCGCAACAATAATATCCGCACGCTCTGGCTGTAGTCCGACGACTTTTTTTCGCTCATCAAGACTGAGACTACAGAGCGATTTCAAAATGCAATCCGCCTGCTGAATGGACACTTGGCTGTTGTGCACCTTGTCGGAATCATATCGAGCCAAGCAAAGATTGATTGCGGATACCGTACTGATCGTACCACCGATACCGACAATTTTTTTTACCGAAAAACGCTCGACCAAATCATGCATCGTCTGAATCTGCTCAAAAACATACTGACGCATTTTGCCAAGATCCTCGCCAAACTGATCCGTCATTCGCACGGCACCCACATCGACACTTTTCTTGAAAATAATTCCCTCGATCTGTGAGCCGACAACAAATTCTGTCGATCCGCCACCGATGTCGATGATAAGAATTCGGCCATTTTCACGAACGCCTTGCGACACACCGTAGAACCCAAGCTCTGCCTCCAGCGCTCCAGAGATAATGTCAATTTTTATTCCCGTATGCTTCTCCGCCTCTTCAACAAATATATCGCCATTTTTTGCATCCCGAAGTGCAGAAGTTCCGATTGCAAAAATCTTTTCTGCTTCTTTTTCCTTTGCTTGATTCACAAAATGCTCGAAAGAATCCAAGTTGTACGCAAAGGTTTCTGGTTCAATCATTCGATTTGCATCGACTCCTCGACCCATTCTCGTGATTTTGGTTTCTTTTTGCCGATTCCCAAAATCACTGTAGCCATCTTCTTTCGCCGAATAATCCGCAAGAAGCAGTCTCATCGAATTTGTTCCAATGTCAATTCCTGCAACCTTCATTTTTCCTCCTACTTCACCACAAAATATACTGTCTCATCTGGTCGAACCATTTTGAGTTTTTCTCTCGCCATCTTCTCAATAAAAGCAGGATCCTCTGCATTTTCGATGATTGAGCTAAGCTCCTTGATCTCCGCCTCCGCTGCGGCAAGTTGCTCTTCCAACAGCTGATTTTCTTTTTCGAATCGACGAATCGTCACAAAATTTGAAATTAATACTGTGCTCAGATACACAAACAAAAAAGCCATGATGAGCGCAACGATCCTTCTTTTAGACCACTGAAAAGATTTTTTTCGATCTTTCAGCGATTCCACTTCCGATTGCTCATCAGCAATTATCGACTTTCTCTCTTCCAAAAACTTATTCTCCATCATCCCCTCATTAATCAAGCATCGTATACATCAGCTCAGCATCTTCTTTCTTTGTGCTCTCCAATAGCTGCTCAACACGCACCTTCACGATGCGATTGCCAAAAGTGATCTCCAAAATGTCTCCAACCTTAACCTTTGATGAAGCCTTCGCCTCTTTTCCATTAATCAAAACCACCCCAGAATCCGAAGCGTCCTTTGCCACGGTACGTCTTTTGATGATTCTCGATACTTTCAAAAATTTATCTAATCTCATATACAAAACCTCTTATTTTTTCATCTATTATTACGTCTATATCATTCATCACCAATATCATTTAGAAAAAATAATTTTGGCAATGAAACGAATATGCTTCCCTCTTGTGCCCAAATATTTTTATTCAAAAATTTCATCTAGGACAAAGTGAAATTTTTTCCACCTCATAATTCCACTATTAGAATACCACAAACAGAGGGCAAAGTCACGCATAGACAAAGAAAAGCTCCCTCGAAAAATCTCAAAGGAGCTTAGAATATTTTTTGCTATAGCACTACGTCGATTGGTCCTTGATACTCTGCGTCACTAAATCCAAGAATCAGCATGAAGATCGGGTTCAAGAACAAAAGCCCAAGGAAGAATCCAAAACCTTTTCCAAATACTTTTGCCAAATTGTATAAAAGTGCCAACCCGAAAATTATATTGAGTAGCGGAACAAACATCGCCAGGAAATACCAACCTTTCCCAAAAACAATTTTAGAAAGACAGTATTGACCATAAAACGGTACAAGACATTTCCAACCAGCTAGCCCAGCTTTGACAAACACTTTCCACTGTGCTGCGATAACAAACAAAATAAAAATGAGATACATTGTGCCAACCGTGCCTGAAAGCACTTGCCCAATTAATCTTGATGCTTCGTAATCCATAATTTTCTCCCTCTTGTAAAATTCACTAAAATTTTTCCACACAACAATTGTACCAAACCAGTAGTACAACGTCAAGATAAAACAAAATCACCTGCGAAATTCCTCAATAAATCTTCCCGATTCCACCACAAAATCAAAATGGTTTTTGTTTGTGATAAACTCCGACTCTCCAAATGCGATGATCAAAATCATTACAGGCCAAAAAAATGCAGTTGCGATCGAAAATCCAACTTCCTTACCAAATACTCGCGCAAGATGATAGAACCAAATCATCAACAAAAAAGTATTTATTCCTGGAATAAAAAGAAAAACCCACATCCAGCCTTTTCCAAAAATCATTTTTGTCAAGCAATACTGCCCATAGAAAGGAACGAAGAATTCCCATCCTTGATACCCTGCTTTGCGAAAAATTTTCCACATCGCTACCCCAAAAAACACGAGATAATTTGCAAATAGCGATGCAGTTATCGCAACATGAACCACGAGATTAAGCAGCTCTTCCTCCGTGTGCATAGACTCCTCCTCTGATAATATTTCCCAAATTGTACCCAATACCATGTCGAATGTCAATAGCAATTGTTCAACAAAAAAGACCTCCTGAAATTATTTCAGAAAGTCTTTAATCTTACTACGATTTCCTTTTCAAAAAAACTTAGAACTGGAAATAAACATCCCTCACATGCGCTAGAGAATCTATATTCTTTTCTTTTTGAGACAATAGTATCTGGTCTGATGAATAAACCTCATCATCATTTAAATTTTTTGCCATATCTGTTCTCCTATGGAATGATATTAAATTTGCTCACTCTTTGCAGCACACTGTCTGTCACCCACAAAGTACCATCTGCGCCATAGTCACATCCAATTGGAGAAAAAAAGTTTCCATCAGAATTTGACATTTCACCATATGTTTTGATTAACTCTCCGTTGAAATCATACACTCTGATGCATTTATGCGAGGTATCCATTACAATAAGATTGTTTTCAGAGTCAAAATCCATGCTATACGGCAGTAGTAAATTTCCCTCCAAATATTCATCTTTGTAATTTAGCAATGGATCGTTCGTAGGACTTCCAATTACAGAAATAACTTCTCCCGACAAGTCAAAAATTTGCACTCTATTGTTTAGCGTATCGGCTACTGCAAGAACTTCATTGTCATTGTAATAACCAATCCTCAGCTCACTCGGTCGGCTTAGTTGTCCAATTTGGCTCCCGCTTCCTCCCCAACTATTAATCATCCTTCCATTTTCAAAAACTTTTATTTTATGATCTCCCCAATCTGAAACAAATATTTTTCCACTACTGTCCACTGCAACACCCCAAGGCATTTCAAGGTTTAGCGAACCAACTTCCAACCGAAACTGGTTGCTATTATTTGCTTTACTAACAATTCTTTTATTTCCAAAGTCCGCAACATAGAGTTTTTGATTATCATCAACAGTAATTTGTTTCGGAAAAGCAAAGTAATTCAGTAAAGTCCCTATCCCCCACGTACCACCAATTCCTCCATATGATGTAATGAACGTACAATTATCGTTGTATTTTTTTATTCGGTGATTGAAAGAATCCGTAACATAAACATCTTTCGTGATAGGGTCAATTGCTACACTTTGCGTCCCACAAAATCTATTTACATTTGAGCTCCCCAGCCCGTACTCAGCGTACAAATTAGAATTGCTCAGCGAAGTGCTATATTTTATGATTCGATTGTAAGAATCAAGCGCAACTATTTTATCAAAACGATCGACTATCGCATCTGTTGGCAGATTCATTGTCAAAAATCCGTTTTGAGATTGCCTAAACGAAATCCCTTCTTCATAGCTACTATATAGCATTACCCGTCCATTCAAGCTGTCCGTAACCAGAATACGCCCAGTTTCTTTGTTTACATAAACATTTCGTGGATGGTTAAAAATATTTGGTTGAAAGCTAAAGTAGTTAAAAGGTTGATACACACCATATTGTCCAAAAGCTGAAACAAAGTTCCACTCGGGGTATGTCTCAAAAATTTGAATTCGATTGTTGTATGTGTCTGCAACATAAAGTCTATCGTTAGAATCAATCGATAGTCCTTGTTGAACTCTAAACTGTCCATTTTGTGTTCCATAATTTCCGTAAGTTGAAATATGTGAACCATTGATATCAAATTTTTGAATCCTATGATTTAATTCATCACTGACAAAATAGTTTCCTTGACTGTCCTGAACAACTGAGCGAGGAATATTGAATTTCCCTTCTTCTGTTCCTGCTCCACCCCACTCAGTTACTCTTTGCAGTTCCTGATTGTATTTTATGACTTTGTGACTGCCCAACTCACAAATAATAATATTTTGTTGGTTATCAATATATACAGTTATCGGCATATCGAGCTCCGAAATCTGCCCTATTTTTTGCATCTGCGAATTAAGTATTACAATTCGATCGTTTGCAAGATCTGCTACATAGTAATTCCCTTGTTCATCTCTGTCAATCGAAGTTGGCGTTTGAAGAACAAATGAATTTCCTTCTTGTTCGCTTGAAATGCTCATAAGATACTCAAAATCATAATCAGCATGCGCATTGCCAAAGTAATCTGGCATTACGAGCAAAACTATCAAAAATAATACTAATACTTTTTTATACATAATACCCCCCTCGTCTCAACACCAAAAGTGTTTTAGGGCAGTCATGCTGCCCTAATTATTATAGTCTAATAACCTCTTTCATGTTTTCGCTTAGCTCTTGCTCCTTAGTCATCAGCGACACGAAAATTGTGAGCGCAACCGCAATTGCAGTGATGCTTACGTAGCCTGGCAATCCACCTGGCCATCTGAATTTCAAAAGCGAAAGAATGTTGAGTATAAAGGATGTTGTTACCCCAACAAGAACCCCCTTTTCGTTCGCTCTCTCCCAGAGTAAACCGATGATAAACACTGGGAAGGTTCCAGATACCAAAGTTCCCCAACCAAAGGTTCCTAGGATCGCAACCATCTCTGAGCTATAAATCGATACCACGATTGCTACAAGACCCAGCACCACCATGAAGGTTCTAGAAATATTTACCTGCTTCTCAGGATCAATTTTGATACCAAGTGCATTTGGTAAATCCTTGGAAAGTAGCGTCGAAGTCGATGTCAAGAACATCGATGCAGAGGACATCGCCGCTGCAAGTACCGCTGCATATCCCAGAAGCTGAATGGTCACGCCTGCGTAGTCTGAGAATACATAAAATGCTGTGTCGCCCTTTACAAATGGCTCCACTGCGCCAGTTGCCACAAGATAAAGTGCTCCATAAGCTGTCGTTACCGCAACAAATCCTACGATAGTATGCGAAATTGCTGTAACGATACCAGCCTTTGGAAGGTCACGAGGGCTTTTTACTGCATAAATTCTTGTTAGCACTTGCGGCTGTCCCACGCATCCAAGAATCGGGATTAGCATCCAAGCCATACTGATATTTCCTGGGAACACGCCCCATGCGTTGAGGAAATCTGGACCAAGCGTCTTAACAATGCTTCCGTCAGCACTCGCCACCTCAGAAACGGAGCTCACCGCAGTCAGAACATTGCCAAATCCACCCGTAATCATCGCAAAAGCAATCAACATTGCGATACTTGCAAGAACCATAATCAGTCCTTGGAATGCCTGTGTAAGTATTCCTCCAACCTCTCCTGAGATTGCGGTGTAGACTGTCAAAATACCGAAAATAATGAAACCAGTTACGATAGGCGGTAGTCCAAGCAAATGTGAGAACATCGCCGATCCTGCCGAAATTTGTGCTGCCAGATAGCTGATACAGCCGAGGCAAATTACCAAGGACATAATCCCCTTGATCGCACGATTGTTGTTAAAGCGTACGTCGCAGATATCTCCCAAGCTTGAGATTGGTGCGATTTCCGCCATACCGCGAATTCTTTTTCCCAAAATGATATACGACATTGCAAACGCCGCACCCGAAAGCATCCAGAAGGTCATCGCATGTCCTGTGCTATAGATGATTCCAGGAACCCCGACGACAGCAAATGCAGATGCGATACCTGACATACTTGCCAGACCAACTGTCACTGGCCCAAACATTCCTGTTCCGCCAAAAAATGCTTGTGCAGTAGTAACCTTTTTCTTTGCCCAAAGGCCAATCAAAAGCGAGAATACTACGATAGCTCCAGAGAAGCCCAATATTAGCGTTACTGTGCTCTTATCCATGCTATGCCTCCTTATTTTTATTTACTCTTTCAATAAAATCATTCCAGTCTTTTTCCGAAAGCCATTCGTCCTTAAACAGCGCAAGCCCCACGGATAGTGTTAGCATACCGCCGATATAATACAAGAAAAAAGTTGGTGCAAAGGACGGGTGAAATCCGCCAACGGTGAAGCTTGGCATCATGCCCGCAAATTTCTTTGCAAAAAAGTCCGATAGAATAAAGCTTGCACTCCACATCGCCGCCCAAACAAGTAGTGGATAGCGAAGAAATTTTGCTGACAACTCCTCTTGCTTGGACGCACCAAGAATCATATGCACCAGCATTAGTACAACCGAAAGAACCATTCCAATGACAAATTTGTTCATCCACCCAAGAACCATAATCACAAGCCACAAGCAGGCCATAAGTACCATAAGAGCATCTCTTTTTCCTTTAATATTCATTTGACCCTCCTTAAATTTGCCCATTAGCGAAGTGTTTTGACGACACCCACGCCTTCCATAATACAGTTTTTTTCTGCGAATCATAAATGTCAGTTCGTAGGAGCACGCGTCTTTTTTCTCTCTTCTCTAGCACCTCAATTCGTACGAGAATTTCTGAATCTGGCTCTACACTTTGAAGGAATTTGACCTCCTGCGAAAGATACAGCGTCCCGAAACCAGGGAGATTTTCTCCAATCACGCGAGAAACAAAGGCAAGCAGGTGAACTCCGTGCACGATAATATCCTCAAAGCCCACCTCATGCGCTGCGGATTGCAGAACATGAAAGGAGTGAAGGTCTCCGATTTCATCGGAGAATGATAGGATATCCTCTCTTTTAATCGAAAAAATCTTTTCAACCGACTGCCCAACCTCTAGCTCCTCAAAAGGGATACAAAATCTACTTGTCATAATCACCCCACTTCACAATCGTGGAAGCCCAGGTATAGCCCGTTCCCGCAGAAAGTAGCACCGCAATATCGCCGTCCTTTAGACGATCAAGCCTTTCTCCTTCCTTAAGCGAAATAAAGCAGTCCGCCGATTGACAATGTCCGTAATCCTCTAGCAGGAAGGATTGATCTTCACGTAGCCCCATGCTTTGCGTCAGACCGTCCAGCATGGATTTTTTCATAAAAATCGGCGCAAGATAGCCGACATCTTCCATGGTTAGATTACTTTTTTGAAGCGCTCCCTTCATAGCTCCCATAAAATTATCCATCGTGATTGGGTCTAATCGCTCCTTCATCGACTTAAGATTCGTAACGCTCAAATATTTATCATTTGGATCCATTTCGTCAAATCGCTCGAAGTTTGCACAGCCAATTCCCTTGATAAGGACATCTTCTGCAAATCGCCCGTCGCTTATCATATGGCTTTCGAGGATTACATTTCTGCGGTAGTTCTTCTCAAGAAGCACCGCCGCCGCCCCGTCCCCGAAGTTGAACATAAAGCGCGAATCCAAATCGCTGTAGTTGATTAAATCACCTTCCTTTGACGATGAAACGATTATCGCTCGGTTGATAGAGTCATCGCTCAACATCATGCTTTTAACAATTTTCAGGCTATAGACCCCTGCAGAGCAAAGACTGTGAATTTCAAACGAAGCCGCATTTTTTGCCCCAATCTTGTCCTGAATTTTGGCTGCACAGTTGAGAAGATAATAATCCTTGTACTCGCTTCCGCAATAGACCACCAAGTCAATCGACAATGGATCAGTATCCCCAAGTGCATCAAGTGCCGCCATCGTGCCCATATAGGACACGGTTTCATCCTCTCTTGCCCTGCGCACCTGCTTAATCCCAAATTTTTCTATAACAACATCCTCTGGAATGCCAGACTTCTCGCTAATGTACTTGCTGTCACGCACCCCTTCAGGAATGTAGGTTCCAATATTTTTTATTCCTATTACATTTTTTTGCATCCAATCAACTCCTTTTAATCGTGTGCCTCTCCATAAAGCTCTACAACCTGTTTCACAACAATTTTCCCAACATTGTTTTTTGGCACATCGTCAACAAAGGTGATGTATTTTGGGATTTTGTATTTTGCAAGGCGGCCCTTGAGTTTTTCAAGAATTTCGTCTTTGGCAATCAATTGCCCTGCTTTAAGTGAAACAATGGCCTTTCCGACCTCTCCCCAATGCTCATCAGGTACACCAAATACACAAACTTCGTTGATTTCTGGAATTTCATATAGTGCAGTTTCAACCTCAGGCGGGAACACATTCTCTCCTCCTGAGATAAACATATTTTTCTTTCTTCCCACGATATAATAAAAATCATCTTCGTCACGAATCGCCATGTCGCCCGTATATACCCATCCGTCAACAAGCGTTTCCTTGGTTGCTTCCTCATTGCCCCAGTAGCCCGAAAAAATCTGTGGTCCTGCCCAAATCAGCTCGCCTGCAACATTTGGTTCTGTGATTTCATTTCCATCGTCGTCGATAATTTTGACCATAGTGAGATACATTGGCTTACCAACCGACTCATACTTCGCCTTGATTGTCTCCATATCCATGAATTGCGCTGGTGCAGAGATATTATTCGGTCCAGCCTCGGTCATGCCATAGCCAAGGACAAACTTGATACCTTTATCCCAGAACTTTTGCATGATATTGATCGGCGTTGGAGCTGCACCTGCCATTATCCACTTCAGGCTAGAAAGGTCTGCTTTTTCAAATTCAGGCGCTTCTGTCATCATTCGGAAAATCGTTGCAGCGCCGAATAATAGCGTGGTTTTTTCTTCCTCAATCACCTTGAGCGACAGTGAAGGATCAAACTGGCGGTTGATGTAAATCGTTCCACCCACATGCAACAGTGGTAGCGTCAACAAATTCCAGCCACCTGTATGAAACATTGGAAGCAAAATCAGCGCACTATCCTCATGGTTGAGTCCCCAGGTGCAGATTTCGTTGAACGAATTAAACAGCTCACTGCGATGCGAAATCAATCCGCCCTTTGGTAGTCCAGTCGTTCCACCCGTATGAATAATTAGGTGAATATCCTCCAAATTTGACTCAGAATAAGAAACTGCTTCGCCGTCCTTTGAGTCAAGCAATGAACTGTATTCTCTTGCTCCCAGCGTATTTTCTCCTTCAGGATTAATCAAAACCACTTTCTCAAGCTGTGGTCGTTCATCAAACACTGGACGGAGCATTTCTCCGAAGATGTCTTCATAAAAAACCACCTTTGGCGTTTCCTTGTCGATTAACTGACCCAATTCCTTTGCAGAAAGTCTTGCGTTGTACGGAACAAGTATTGCGTTAATTTTCCCAGTTGCATAATAGGCATCAATGAGCTCAATACGATTTCTAGAGATAAAAGCCACTCGATCCTGTGACTCAATGCAGATATCCTCTTTTAAAACTTTAGCCAATCTGTTAGCACGCTGCTCCAATTCAGAATAAGTAAAGTTTAGTTTGTTATCCAAATCGACAATCGCAACCTTATTTGGGCTAATTTTTGCTCTTGAACTCAAATAGTTCCCAATCCAATCATTTGACATAGCAACCTCCTTTCGACTTTAAAAAACGTTTTCTGCCGCACGTATAATATGAATTACTCTTCATATCTAGAATATAATATGAAATATGATTCAGGTCAATACTTTTTTCTAATTTTTATGCGAAAATTTCAAAAAACTCTTTTCTTTTCAAAATTCTTCCTGTATAATCCAAAATATGAACCGATTTTCATGTTTTGTTTGGAGGCTCCTATGAAAATTCTTGCACTAAATGGAAGCCCACGGCTTAAGGGCAATACAACGCTGTTGATTGAAAAGGTTTTGGACAGCGCACAAAAAAACGGCGACTTTGAAAAGGAAGTGATTTCTCTTGCCGAAAAAACAATTTCTCCCTGCACAGGCTGTTACGGCTGTATCGAAGCAAAGCGATGCGTCATTAACGATGATTTTCACGAGGTCTATGCGAAAATCATTGGAGCAGATGCTATAATCCTTGCCTCTCCTGTATATCATTCTTGCATTACACCTTATCTCAAATCCGTTTTGGACCGTGCAGGATTTTCTTCTCGCTGGCAACAAGCAGAAATGAAAAGTAAAAGCGAGTCCTACTCTTGGGGCACATCTCCACTCAGCGGAAAAGTGGTTGCTCCAATTACGGTTGCACGCCGAGCAGGACAAAATTTTGCAATTGCTGAGCTATTGCTTTGGGCAAGTGCAAATGATTGTCTTATCGTCGGAAATACATATTGGAATATGGCGATTGCTGGCAAAGGTGGTTCAATCGGCATCGATGAAGATCCAGAGGGCGTAAACATCATGGAAAACCTTGGATTACGTATTGCGAATCTCCTCGCTCAGCTTAGAAAATAATCATGTTTCCATAAACACTCCATAAATTCATTGTAAAAATTTTTGTCCCTGTGTACAAACCAAAAATCCCACGCGTTCTAAAGCTGTGGGATTTTTGGTATTTTATGCAATCTTTATTTTTTTAGGGATAGTTTTTTCCTTGGTGCTGACTTAATATTTTTGCCCGACACCGAGGAAGCCTTTTTCGTTGCTGGCTTCTCTGGTGATTTTGTCGAATTAGTCTCTTTCGTTGATTTTGTTGAACTTGTAGAAGGTTTTGATTTTTGAGCTGGAACGACCTTTTCTCCTTTTGGGGTCGATTTTTTTGTCGTTATGTTTGAAGCTTTTTCTTTCTTTATTTGCTCTGATGTCTTTGTTGCAGTCTTCAGCTTTTTCACAGACGATTCCTTTGATGGCGCAGATTTTTTCGTTGTAGATTCTATAGCCTTCGTAGTTAGGTTATGATGTTTTTCACTTTGGTCTGCATCTTCCTCAACGAGCCCATAACTTGTGAACATCCCATGTCGAAGGAGCTTCATCGTTTCGTCAGTAATAAAATCATAGTGGTTCTTTTTCTTAAATACAACCCAGTGAACCGCCAGGAAGTTGGTAATCGCCATTAAGATAAAGCTCAGTACCTCCAAATCCATGTCTAGCACTTCGCCGTTTTCCTGAGCAACTTCAAGATTGCGTGCGTAGGACTCCCCAAAAGTTGAGTAGTATTCATCAAAAATTGCTTTGTCGATGAAGAAGGACTCCCATGCGATGTTGAATACAAATCGATTCTTGTCAACGTAGTCAAACCAGTAGCGCAACCCTGCCCGCTCCTGCTCTTCGCGCGTTGGCAAATCCTTGACATGTTCACGAATATTTTTTCGGATATCGTGGTGGTATGATTTTAACAGGTATTTATATATATCCAATTTGCTGTCAAAATACAGATAGAAAGTTCCTGCACCAACATCTGCGCTCTTTGTGATATCTACGACCGACGTATTACTAAATCCTTTTTCCGAAAATTCACGCTCCGCTGCCTCACAAATGCGCTCCAGCGTTGCCCAGCCTCTTTTTGTTTTTGGTATATTCAAAAGATATTCAGACTCTCTAAGCCATTCCATATCGTCCCCCCTATTCCACGCATTTATTTCGTTCAGAATACAATATAGCGACCAGTAGAAATAAGCATTCTATGGTCGCTTAGCATTTGTCGCCTATTGATTCTTACTTATTTATCATTCGAGACATTTATTCTGGTTTGTTTTCTTTGCGCTCTGGGCGATCCGTTCTCTCTGGTTTTGGCAGCAAGGCTTTTCTCGAAAGGTTCAGTCTGCCTTGTCCATCGATTTCAGTCAATTTTACTTGAACTTCGTCGCCTACTTTGAGCACGTCGTCGATTTTTTCGATGCGTTTGTGATCGTATTGCGAAACGTGGAGCAATCCTTCTTTGCCTGGAAGAATTTCGACAAATGCGCCGAATGCCATCATACGTGTAACTTTTGCGCTATAGGTTTTCCCAACTTCTGGCTCTTCGACAATTCCTTCGATAATTTCTTTCGCTTTTTTACCCATGTCTCGCTGTACCGCAAGAATGAATACCGTTCCATCTTGTTCGATGTCGATTTTGACGCCTGTTTCTTCGATGATTTTGTTGATGACTTTTCCGCCAGTTCCAATTACGTCTCGGATTTTGTCTGGGTGGATTTGCATTGTGATTACCGCTGGTGCATATTGCGAAATTTCTGGTCTTGGCTCAGAGATTGTTTTTTGCATCTCTGCCAAAATATGGAAACGTCCTTCTTTTGCTTGTGCGAGTGCCTGGCGTAGGATTGCTTCGTCGATTCCAGAAATTTTGATGTCCATTTGGATTGCTGTGATACCATTTTTTGTTCCAGCAACTTTGAAGTCCATATCGCCGAGGAAGTCTTCCATTCCTTGAATGTCGGATAGGATTGCTACTTTGTCTTCTTCTTTGATGAGTCCCATAGCAATTCCTGCGACCATATCTTTGAGTGGAACTCCTGCGTCAAGAAGTGACAAGGTACTTCCGCATACGGATGCTTGCGATGTGGAGCCGTTGGATGAAACAACTTCCGATACGACACGAATTGCGTATGGGAATTCTTCTTTGCTTGGAATCATTGGCTCGAGTGCTCTTTCTGCAAGCGCACCGTGACCAATTTCACGTCTTCCTGGTCCTCGAGATGGTCTCGCTTCACCAACGGAGTACGCTGGGAAGTTGTAATGGTGCATGTAACGTTTTTCGACTTCTTCGCCGAGTCCATCGATGGTTTGTGCATCGCCGAGTGAGCTGAGTGTCGTTACAGAAAGAACCTGCGTTTGTCCTCTTGTGAAAATCCCGCTACCATGCGTTCTTGGAAGCGTACCAACTTCTGTCCAGATTGGACGAATTTCTTCCATTTTTCGATTGTCTGGTCGAATGCGGTCAACAAGAATGAGCTCTCGCACACCATTTTTTGTCAGCTTGTAGATTACTTCGTCTACTTCCTTCATTTGCTCTGGATAAATTTCTGCAAAATATTCCATCGTCTCTGCTTTTACTTTATCCATATTTTCGATTCGCTCCGTTTTGTCCTTGGTAAGGATTGCGGATTTCATCTTATCTTTTGCATATTCTGTTACTGCTTGCTCGATTTCTTCAGAAACAGCAAACACCTTATATTCTGCTTTTTCTTTTCCAACCGCAGCTTGAATTGTTTCAACAAAAGCGACGATTTTTTTGATTTGCTCATGAGCAAATAGAATTGCGCCGAGCATTACATCTTCGGAGACTTCGTTTGCCCCTGCCTCTACCATCATGATAGCATCTTTGGTTCCCGAAACAACGAGATACATATCCGATGCCGCTCTTTGCGCAAGGTCTGGGTTTAGAATATATTCTCCGTCAATTAGTCCAACGGATACGGATCCTGTTGGTCCATTGAATGGAATCGAAGAAATCGATAGCGCCACCGACGATCCGATCATTGCGATTGTATCTGGATTCACTTCTGGATCAACGGATAGCACGGTCGCAACCACTTGAACATCGTTGCGATATCCTTTTGGAAATAGCGGGCGGATTGGACGGTCAATCAAGCGGGATGTAAGAATCGCCTTTTCGGAAGGTCTTCCCTCTCTTTTGATAAAGCCGCCTGGAATTTTTCCAACTGAATAAAGTCTTTCTTCAAAATCTACGCTCAGCGGAAAAAAATCAATTCCTTCTCTTGGCTCTTTTGAATTGGTTGCTGTAACAAGGACCATCGTGTCCTTGCAGCGTACCAAACACGCTCCATTTGCAAGTTCCGCAACTTTTCCGATTTCAACTTCTAGCGTGTTGTTGCCTAGTTGCATTTCAAATTTTTGTATCATCAATACCTCCAATATTTACACAAAAAGAGCGGAACGCTCCGCTCTCTTGATTGTCTTACTTTCTAAGTCCAAGTCTTTGAATAAGTGCATGGTATCTATCAAGATCTTTTTCTTTCAAATATCTTTGAAGATTTCTTCTTGTTCCAACCATCTTAAATAGACCTCTTCTTGAGTGGTGGTCTTTTTTGTGCGTTTTAAGATGCTCGTTCAGTTCGTTGATTCTAAAAGTTAGTAGTGCGATTTGCACTTCAGCAGACCCAGTGTCTCCTTCGTGTACAGCATAATCTTTGATGATTTGCTCTTTTTGTTGCTTTGTCATAGTTCCTCCTAATTTTCAATGCCCTGGCCCCAAGACTTTCGTCGGAGTGTCGAGAATCCTAGCGACAGGAAAATTTCATACTTAGTAATAATAGCATAAATAATCGATTGCGTAAAGAGCAAAAAATTATTTTTCGAGTTTATATAAATGCACTCTCGATGTCGTTGGAACGATGGTGATTTTGTAGTAATATTTTTCTTTGTCGCTCATTAGAACGAAAGTTTTTCCAGTGGTTGTTTTTCCTGAGTAGGTGATTTCAATGCTATTGGTGAAAAGCTGCGAATACCCATCAAGCGATTTTTCATTCTCATCCTTTGTTGTTTCAGCGTGAATATTCTTGCTCATGATTCGTATGGACGGATCGATCGGAATGTCCACCGTGATTTCGGCGTTCAAATGTTCTGTGACTCGTTCTCGAATCCGAATATGATTTTGCCCATCGACAAGCTCTATCGAAAATTTGACATTACTGTCGCCCGCCTCATAGCAAGCTCTGGCATATCGCAATGCGGATACCAGTTCATTCGCCGTGTTCTCTAAAACAATCGGCCGGTGACTCACCTTTAGCAGCGCAAAAAATGCAAAAGATAACAAGATCGTGATAACGAGGATGAGCTCGATCAGCGTAAATCCTTTTTGTGCAGATATTCGTTTCTTATTTGAGTCTCGCATAATTGGTCTCTCCGACAATCAGATGGATTTTGGAATCAAAATTTTCATCTTTTAATATCGCCTCATCAAAATCCAAATAGTAATTTCTTGTGATGTAAAAAGTTTTGTCTTCGATAATGATTTGAATTGGTACTTGCAGCATCAGATCACGAGAGCTACGCACTTTGCTTTTTTCAATAAGGGCAATGTCTGTTAGATCGGAAAATTTCAAATGGTATACATCGTCCATGCTTGGTAATTTCCCATCGGGTCTCTTGAGTTGTGCAAACTGAATTTTAGCAGTACCAGTGGATCGTTTTACCGCTACTTTGATACCAAGATCACGTAATAAATTTTCCTGTTCTGCAATTATCGATTGAATGTTGTAGTCGATTTTTTTGATTGCTGCGGAATGATTAACCCTCAGCTCATCGATAATATGATCAATAAATGCCTTCCGCTTTTTCTCTTTTTCTGGTTCACCAATTACTTCAGATTTCGCTTGGTTGTTAGAATCTTCATTCGCAATTTTTGCAATATCTTTTTTCGAATCGCTGGTTTTATCTTCTAATTCTTCGTTGCTAGACTCAGTACTTTTTTCGGTAGTTGCTGCATCTTTATTATCGCTGAAGTTGTCCACCGTGTTGTGATTGACAATTGTCGATGCACTATTTTCACTTGCGGCAGATTTTTCTTGCTCGTTCGAAGAAGTTCCTCCCAAAGAATTTTCCGATTTTATTTTCTGCGCGCTCTCCTTTTCCGCTTTTGCCTTAGCTTGGTCGAATATTCTGTGGATTTCGCTCTCTACTGCCGCATCGACGATTACATTCACATTATGCATCGCAATACTAATTTCCGATTTGTTCTGCACCGCCTTGGCATTCTTGATGTTAATAGAAAAAATTCTCGCTGTCGAACCAATCAATGTGATCAGCACGGATAATATCAAGATGGTCTGAATCGTGCTAAATCCATTACGAGACTTGACAGAGAACTTCGCATTCTTTTTTTGTGTCATTTTCCAAATCCTCCACAAGCATTCTCAATCGAAGAATATTTGCTTCTCCAACTCGAATTTCCTCCAGCACTTGATAAGTTACATTAATCTGATCGTAGTGTTTATTCTCGTTGTGTTTGGTCTCTGAGAGCAGCATTAACTCATTTTGTACGATGGTTTCGACTTGGTCGAGAGAGCGAAGAGTAACCAGATTTTTATGATATGAATTGCTCGAAATTGCAATTAGGAGTGCCATCATTGACACGATAGCAATCGAAATAATGACATCCACAAAAGCAAATCCACTCTGAACTTGTTTCATCCTATTTCCCTCCAGCAAAAAGAATCTGCAAGCGCAATATTCCATCGGAGCCCGAGACATTGTGAGCGCTATTATCGTCTTTTGTCCACTCGACAAGACGCAGTTTTGCTCCTTCAATTCGGATGATTTCATCAAATAGTTTCGAAAGATTGTCCCATTTTCCTTTCAGCTCCATCTCATAGACACAGATATCGAGCATCTCACTATCCTGAAATTGCGAAGAATATTTTTTCTTTTGCACATCCGATTTCTCAATCAGATTTTCAATTTGCTGACTGAGAATGTAGCTGTCAATTTTGGGCATCTCCCCTTTTGCATTAATCGCCAGCTTCGGCAGTGAATTTTTGTATCGCTGAATTTTATTGATTGACGGGATTGTGAAAAACACTAAGAGCAGCGACATAAAAAGAATGCTCAGTTTGATGATATTCTTCATAGGCTCACCTCGATGATGATACGACTTTCGCCCAGTTGTTGTTCCTGCTGAAGAATTTTTACTTCCCCAAAATTTTCTCGAAGAAGTACAATATCTGGCTCGATTGACTCCAGTGATGATTCTTCGTAATGCAACAAAATTCGGTTTTGTTCTAGTCGAATATGATTTGCATGAAGCATCTCCAGTTTTTTCATTTGATCGCTCAGCAAAGATGCGTTCAAAAATGCCGTCGAACGCAAAAATGAGTGATACTCTGCTTCTTGCGCATCATACTCCTGTTCAGCGTGCAGAGTGTGCAATTGAGAATATTTTTCCTCTTGCAAAAACAAGAATAAATTAAATCCGATAAACAAAACCAGAACGAGCAAAAGAAGCAGTTCCACTTTACGTTCTCGATTCGCAAATTGCAGAAGTTCATGATTTAGACTGTACTTGCTTGCTTTCATCGCTCCTCCCATACCAAAATATTTTCAGGCTCAAAATATTTTCCATACTTTAATAACGTGTCCACTTGAGATAATTCTCGAACTTGATTATTTTCTCCGACAAAATAGGATTCTCCAAGTTTCAGAAAAACATTTTTTCGATTCTCCTCCATTTGCCCCAGCAAAAATAATTTTGGTGTATATACGAACACTTTTTGCATCTGAAGATTGTTGTATCCACAGTATTGAATTAGTTTTTGCGCTTCTTTTTTTGTTAGTATTAATGAATCTATTTCCGATTTTCCGAAAGTAATTTCCACAACATTTTGGGTTTTCGTATTCGAATTTATTTTCATGACAATAACTTGATTCCCTTTGCTCAAATCAATTTTTCCCTGAGGTTTGCACGAGGAAATTTCTTGAGTGATTGCATTGTATTGAAAAATTTTCACGATAGCCCTCCTAGGTATGTAATCGAGTTGATGATTGGCAGAACCATCGCCAAAATGAGCGAAATCATTCCTCCTGCAATGATGACGAGTGTCGGCTGAATGATCCGTTTCAAATTTTCTGCAATATCATTTGTTTTAATGTTTAAGAACATCAAAGCAGAATGCAGATTTTCTGGTAAACTATCAGTTTCTTCTCCCAGACGAACATAAGATATGACCGCAGATGGAAATAATCCGCTGCGATCCATCGCATGGTGAAGTGCAACACCTTGGCGTATGGATAGTAATATTTCCTCAAGCAATGTGCGTGTCCCAGCGAATTTTGTATTACTTATTACGATGTCGATCACCTCGGTCATGCTAAGTCCAGCACCATAGAGCACTTCCATCTGCCAGAGAATACTTCTTGCCAAAAAAGTTCGAGAAATCGACTGCATCCAACTCATTTTTAGAAAACGCACTGTCACAAACCGACTCACTTTGTCTTTGTATATCCAAAGCGCACCGAAAATAAATAATGCCAGAAATCCAATCATTGCACTATTTTGCATAAAAAACCTGTTCATGCGATAAAAAATCTGTAAGGACCATGGAATATGCGCACCCACGCTGTCAATCGTATGATAAATCTGCGGCGTGAGGACAAAAATAATGAATCCGAGCAACGCAAACATCAACACAAAAAGCAATATCGGATAACTGCTCACTCGTACAAAAAATTTCTGATTTTCCTCTTTTTGATTCAGATATTCTACAATCTGCTTGAACGACTTGATATAGTCGCCCGTATTTTCGCCAAGCATCAGGCAAGAATACATAAATTCATCTGCCAAATCATATTCTCTAAGCACATCCGCAAGACATCTTCCGTTTTGAATCTGCTTTTTAATCGACAATATCGCTGGTAACTTGAGGTCCTCGAGCAGCAACCGAAGCGCCTCTTCCAGTGGCATTTTGCTTTCCAAATAAAATGCCAACATATAATAGAAATTTCTTTTTTTACTCGCAGAAATATTCCGATAAAGTATTCTGTTTTTTATCCGCACAAAGGAAGCTGAATAGAAATTTTTCCACTCAATATTCTGTATTTTCTTCCAGTCGATGACTCTTTCTCTGCTCATAGAAAACGTCTCGCCTCCTCCAATGATATTTTTCCCTCATGAAATCGTCGAATAATTTTTTGCTGGATTGACTGATCCTCGAAACAATGCTCGAGTTTTCGGTTTTTTATTTCAACAATTGCCATCACAGGAACACGACGTTGAATCCCACTGTAATTACAATGTTCGCAGCCCTTGGACTCAAAAATCATATCTCCGTTTTTTACACTGAGCGGCAGGATTTCCTCCCCAATATAAGAAATCCTCCTCTTGCAATGCTCGCAACTCTCGCCTACAAGGCGTTGATTTATTATCATGGAGATCGCTTCATAGATGAGTGACTTTTCTTGCCCGAGATTCTCAAGTCGTTCAATCGCCAATTCCGCTGTCTTGGTGTGCAATGTGCTGAACACAAGATGTCCCGTAATACTCGCTTTCATTGCAACTTCTGCGCTGACTTCATCTCGAATTTCTCCGATAAAAATAATGTCTGGATCTTGTCTCAAAATGGATCGCACGCCTTCTTCGAATCCGTTGTGCGTTCGATCATCCACCTGAATTTGAGTAACGCCCGGCATGGTGTACTCAATCGGATCTTCAATGGAAATAATATGTCTGTTTCCATCATTGATCTCATCCAAAAAACATCGCACGGTTGTCGATTTTCCACTTCCTGTTGGTCCGGTCACAAGCAGCGTTCCCGATTCTCTCAAAAGCATGTTGCGAATCTGATTTATTTCTTCTTCCGAAATTCCAAGCTCATTCACAGAACGTGGAATGTTTTCATTGTCCAATAGTCGAAGCGAATACTTTTCACCATGTATCGTGTTGACGATAGAAAAACGGATGTCCAGCGATTGATTCGTCATCAATTCCATTCTGCCATCGATTGGACGCAGACTACGGGAAATATCTACATTCCCTCGAACCTTAATGATTCTCCCAAGTGTCGGCAACAATTTTGAATCCAGCACACAAAAAGTTACCAGCCTCCCACGAATTCGTAACCGAATCATCAAATACGGCTCTTCCGCAAAAATATGCACATCACTTGCCGAAAGATCCGATGCATTCTCCATAATGTACAAAAAAAGATCCTCAAAGCGTTCTTCTCTGATGTAGAGACGAATGCGCTCGAAAATCTCTTTTTCTTTTAACTCTATAGAATAATAGCTGTTTATCAGCCTTTTGATTTCATTCAAAGAGAGAGGTCTCAGTACAACCTCTTGAACCCCCATTTTTCTTGCCTCTTTGATAATCTCCTGAGTATCGGAAATGCCCTCCGCAATTCCGACTTCAAGAGAAGCGCCCACATACTTCAGCGCAAAACAAAAATTTTGTGATGCAAAATCTTCCCCAAAAATCAAGTGAACCCCGTATGTCATACCTAAACCTGCTTTTGACTTAATAAATCGATAATCCCTGGTCTGTTTTCGTTTTGATTAATCAGTAAATATAGTTCTTCACACGCTCTCCCCGAGGCAGTGTAAATAATGTTCAGCATCTTTTGCGTTTCTTTTTCGGTCATCGTTTCGTAATTTGGGTAGAGCAAATCGAGCTGACAAACGAGCACCACTTTCCATTCCAAATTGGTTGAATTGTAAATATTACTCAAACAAATTCCGTCGCTAGCACTCAGATTACTGGCTTCATCATCTGCAAAATGGGTTTTGAATCCATGTTCCGACAATGCATCTTTCAAAATTTGTTTTGAGTTAACCGACTTGTTTCCGATTCCTTTTTCATTGAAAGGATAGATAATACAAATATCCGACTCCTTATATCCTTTTTGTACAAGAGCATTCAATTGATCTAACAGCATCTGGATCATTGCATCGGTGTTCTCATACTCTAAAACTTTTGCATTCCCAATTTCCGTTTTTTCCGTAATAAACGGAAGAAAATAGTCTCCGAGACGATCAATCTCCAGCGCTGAAAATGCGTTTAGATCATTTTGAAAGTCAAGATTGAAGCGTCCGATTTCCTTGGAAGCACGATAATTTTGCATTAATCGAATGTATTGATCCCATGGATATTGATTGGCATTTCTTTCTTTTGCACGAATCGGCGTCATCTGTTTTGCTTCGTCAAACGAAAGATACAGGATATTCTTTGTCAAATAGGAAATATCTCGCAAAAAATGAATTTCCTCTGTGCTAAAATTTTCCGATTCATCGACAAATATCCCTTTATAGTATCTCTTGCCTTTGTATATTTTCGAAATTTTTTCAAAGACTTTTTCAAATTCCTTGTTAAAGCTCTGCTTGCTCTGCTTGTTTAATTTCAAATTGTATTTTTTCCCAAGCTGTAGCACAAATTGATGAAAGTTGATTACTCGGATATTGCTGATGTCACTATGGTAGAAACGCAGCAAATTTCCGATTTCAATGCTGAGTTGTTTGTCAAATGTAATATAGAGGAATTTTTCTTTTGGATAAATTCGAGCAATTTTGATGATTTTTGCCAACATCACGCTTGTTTTTCCCGTGCCCGTTGCACCTTCTAGCAGCGTCGTTCCGTAATAGAAGTTGTTGATATGTTCCATCTGATCCTCTTCCATCAGACTCGCTTTGATTTTGTTTTTGCCATAATCAATTTCGATGGAAAATTCTCCGATGCTAGATTCTTTTTGGAATACAAAATACTCTTTGCTCAAGCGATACAAAACACGATTCCTCATACCATTTATATCGGACAAAAGATCTGAAAAATTAATATCGTTGAGTTTATTAATCGAATCTTTGTCCAAAATAACGCCCGAAGACAGTCCATAATCCGCCAGCGAAACAAATGGCATCACAAAATAATAATTGATCTGCAAGTCATCGAGTTTATCGGAAATAAGTTCTCTTGCGGATGCATACTCCTCTTCGATCACCTCGACAATTTCTTGTGCCAAAATCGAAAAGGTTTCGTCATTGGTATCCATAAATTTAAACAGGGCAGCAGAATCATTTTCGATATATAATAAGTCAAAGTATTGCCCGTTGAACGGCGCAATTTTTGAGATACAAAGTCCTTTACGATCCTTCATCAAATCCATAAAAAGTTTTTCTGAACGTTTTTCCTTGATTGCTTCGATATTTGAATTTACTTGTACCATCATCGACTCCTTCCCAGAAATTTTTCTATTTCTTTTCAGAAATAATTGATTTTAGCTCCTCCATAAAGCTGTCGATATCCTTAAACTCACGATACACGGATGCAAATCGAACATAGCTTACCTCGTCAAGATTTTTTAGCTCAGACATCACCATCTCGCCAATTCGAATGCTGCTGACTTCCCTTGTCATCGAGTTGAGCAGATCCCGTTCAATCGAATCAACAATCTGCTCCATTTGCTCCAGCGTAATATGTCTTTTTTCGCAGGATTTGATAATTCCTTTGAGTATCTTCTCTCGATCAAAATATTCCCTCGACTTATCCTTTTTGATTACCATGATACTTGTTTGCTCAATTCGCTCATAGGTAGTGAAGCGCTTGCCGCATTCCTCGCACTCACGACGTCTTCGGATACTGTTTCCCTCTTCTGCTTGTCTGGAATCCACGACTTTCGACTCACTCGAGCCACAAAACTGACATTTCATGATTTTCTCCTTTATTTCAATCCGACAAAATTTGTAGTTACTTATTGCTATCGTTTCAGTTATTTATTTTTATTGTTGCTCAATGTTATCATCTCTCTTGCATAAATACATTAAAGCACCTTCCTCTTATTTATTTTTCTACATGTTGGTTTTGTTGTTACAACTTTCCTACACTTCTATTATAATGCAAGGTTCAAAAAAAGAGAATACAACGATTCTCTTTTTTCACCAATTATCTCTTTTTCTTCCCAAAGTTCATCCAGTCTGGAATTTGGAATTCGGTATCGGAAATTTGTTCTTCTTTTTCTTCCTCTTTTTCTGGTTCTTGTGCTACGCCAGGCGCTTTGGTTGGTTTTGCTTTGAACTCTTCGCCTTCTTTGAATCCAGTTGCAACCACGGTGATTCGCATTTCGTCGCCAAGCTCTGGAACTTCCGCAACTCCAAAAATCATACGAACATCTTCATTTCGAACAGAGCTTTGGATATAATCCATACTTTCTTGGAATTCTTGCATTGTCAGACTTTCGCTCGTTGCAGAAATCGAAACAAGAACGCTTGCTGCTCCCTCAACCGTTGTTTCAAGAAGTGGTGAGTTGATTGCTTCTTCCGCAGCGATGATCGCACGATTTTCGCCCGATGCACTTCCGATTCCAAGATGTCCTACGCCTTGGTTCTCCATTGTCGCACGAACGTCTGCAAAGTCCACGTTGACCAAGCCTGGTCTTTCCACCATATCCGTGATGCCATTAACCCCTTGCTTGAGCACTTGGTTTGCTTTTTCAAACGCTTGCGAAAGCGTCGTGCCTTTTTCGGTAATATCAAAAATTCGATCGTTTGGAATAACAATCAATGTGTCAACATGTTTTCTAAGCTCATCAATCCCTTGATTTGCCAATTTCATTTTCCATGTGCCCTCCAGCGAAAACGGTTTTGTTACAACCGCAACAGTAAGAATGCCCATGCTTTTTGAAATTTGTGCTACCACAGGAGCTGCACCTGTTCCTGTTCCGCCGCCCATTCCAGCAGTGATAAAAACCATTTCAGATCCTTCAAGAATTCGTTTGATTTCTTCTTTGCTTTCTTCCGCAGCCACTTTTCCTTCTTCTGGTCTTCCGCCTACTCCTCTACCTTTTGTAGATTCTGGTCCTAACTGCATTTTTACTGGCGCTTCGGATTGTCTTAGCGCTTGAGCATCTGTGTTCATCACGATATACTCCACTCCGCCAGAGCCTGAGCCAATCATTCGGTTGACCGCATTTCCTCCGCCGCCACCGACTCCGATCACTTTTATTACTTCTGGTTTAATCGTGCTGTTTACGTTTACATCCAATTCAAACATAGCATCCTCCAACAATTATTTATCGTACAAATTAATTTGATTATGTTTGTCGTTATATCATCTTATAGTGTACCCAATATTACTTCCGTGTGTCAAGAGTTTTCAATAATTTTGATGAAATCGCAGGACTTATCGAAGCAAATGACGGCGAATGATGGCGATGTTTTGGAACAATCTACCGCCAAAGACAATAATCGGCGCATAGAAAAATGGTACGCCCAGTCGATCGCCAAAATAGGAGAGTAGCGCTGCCAAAAGTGCATTGCTAAAAAATCCTGAGATAAACAATGCATTGTTATATTTATTTTCCACGCTCGCACGAATTGCACCGAGCAGCGAGTCAAACGCCGCAAGCATTGCAATGGAAACATACAGCGAATAGCTCGTCGGATAAGTAAATGGCAAAAAGCCACCAATAATCGCACCCAGTGCCAGCCCAATGATCGCCCAAATCATGATTCAACTACCTCCTCCATATATGTAATCTTGCTATATCTCTTCGAACTATAAATTACGATCGACTCTTCCTTTTCCGACTCAATTCGAATACCAAACAAGGACGTGAGCATATACGAATAAGAATCTTTGGATTTGATCGCCGCTTCCAATGTATCTGCATCACCAATCGCTCGAATAATAAATGGCTGTCCAAAAGTTTTTCCGTTAATCGTAATCGTTGGTCCAGAACATTTGATCTCGGAGTCTCTCTTGTAAATCTGATCGTTGATGGAAATCACTTCTGCACCTGCCACTTTGAGGTCATTAACAATTCGCAAAATATCTTGGTCATGCACCAAAAAATCATTTGGATTTTGCGTCGGCAAAATATCTTGATCCGAATCCTGCACCTTTACTTTCACTCCCGAGCCATAAAAGCTCGTTCGCCCCAGCAGCGCTTTCGCATGGATTCTTTGTTTTTCAAGCAGCTCCAAAATATTCCCCTTGCTCTCTGCTTGACTGAGTTCTTCTAATTCCATTTGTTTTCTCTCTTGGTATTCGTTGAGGCGCTGAACCTCGTTCGCTTCCATCTCAATCTGAAGCTCCAGCTCTCGAAGTGTTGCTGTGTTAAAAAAAATCGTGCTGTTCTGAAGCGATTTGTATTGAAGCGTTACGACAAAGCCTACCACAACTCCAATCAGGAGAAGAATATTTCGTGTTTTATTTTGCTTGCCCATACTTCTCCTTTCTTTTCATATCATTTGCTTGTAGTGATTATCTGCCTTCTTTCGCAAGCATATAAAATAAATCCACCTGCCTAAAAGCACTTTTGTTTCAGCAAGAACTTCTTCGCCCTACACTTCCGATTCGACATTCAGAAAAATATTTTTCTACGATGCTATCGTCGGGAACAAAAAAGCTCCTTCTTTGACTTGTCACCGCATATCAATCGCTGTTGTTAGCATAAAGTTTTCATCATCCATTGGTCAACTACTCTTGAATCGCTGCGAATTTGAATTGTATTTCTTGCGTGTATCTTGGGAGTTCAACTCTTTCTGATTTTTCTACTTTTGCCAAAATCCCAAAGTTGTTTTTGATCTCCCAAAGAATGCCGTACTTCATATTGAGCGCCGCCTCGAGCGTATTTACATCGCCGATCGCTCGAATTTGAATGGTTCTTCCTACGGGATTGTTGTTCACGAGCAGATTTCCCTGCTCATACCGAAGATCGGTCGAAAACACGATGCGTTCTTCGTTGATACAAATTCCCTCTGCTCCTGCTGCATTGAGTTTGTTGATAACCGACAGAATCAGATCAAAGTTCACCATCAAAGTTTCATACTTATCATTTTCTTCCAGTTGAAAATCCACAATAACGCCTGGCCCAACCGCCTTGGTCATTCCTGCTTGAAGTTCGTATAGATTTAGCTCCGATACCAAACTTTGATAGATTTCATCATTTTCGAGCTGAGAGTCTTTGATGCGTTTTATTTTCTCTTCAAGCTCCGTGATTTCTTTTTGCGCTTTATCTTTTTGCTCACGGATATTGGTCAGCTCTACCTGTAGGTGCGCTGCCGTCTCTGAAATGGATTGTCTTGGCGCATTGACTTTGAGCTGCATCGAAAGTCCGATCCCGATGATAAAACTCAGCGTGAAAAATACGAGTTTTGCAATATGTTTTGACTTTTTCATCTATTTCTTGCTCCTATATACTGGATCCGCATCATAGCGCATATCCACTACGCCCCACTGGATATTTCTTTCAAACAGATTGATCAAAATTTTGTTGAGCACAAGCATTTTTTCATTGAGGTCCGATCCTTCGCCAATCAGCACATGGATTCCTTGTGGCGTAATCAGATTAATATTTTTGAGATCACTAATATCGATGAGCGAAATATTTTGCAACAACTTCGCACTTTTGATGTTTGAGATAATTTCGATCCCCAGCGCCAAGTTGTCGCTCTCTACGCCAAGCACTTCGCCCACCACAATATCTTTTGGCGTGATCCCGCTGATGGTCGGCCGTACGATTCGGTTTATGTCCTGCGTTGTCTCCAGCACTACTCCTTTGTCGTCGATTATAATAAATCCACCCGCAAATTTGACGGTTGCAACCGCTTTTCGCTCCGTGATATTAATGATGAGCGTCCATGGAAATTTTGCTTTGAGCTCCACACTTTTGATGTAAGGGTTGTCAGTAAAGTCTTGCTTGATTTGCTTCTTGTCGATCAAAAAAACATTTTTTTTGAGCGAAACATTCGTGTATAATGGCAAACTTTCCGCTCGAATCGTGGAATTCCCTAAGACAACAATATTTTTTGCATGAAAATATGGCAAAAAGAGGTATCCCAATACAATCGAGATTCCCAGTAATACCGCAAGCAAAATATGTTTTTTGGTAAATTTCAATTCGAACTTTTCCATCTTTACTCCCATACATACAAAAAATTGTTCCAGCCTTTTGCATGAAGATTATTGCCACAATTTATTGACCAATAGAAGAAATCACGTCCACACTAATGGAACAATAATATTCTTCTATCGCTTCAAAAAACGTATTTTTTCTTCTATCGCAAAGGATAAGCCTTTTACTTTTACTTTTACTTTTACTTTTACTTCTAGTTCTTACAACATCCTTTGAATTTCAGTGACAATCGCCTCGCATGGATCAATGTTGTACAAATCCTTACTCTTCTTTTCCATTCCCAATCGAAACTCTTCTTTGTACAAAATTTCCTGCAAAAGTCCCCAGAGATTTTCTTGTTTCAAATCATTTTCTCGAATATAATATCCGGCGCCATTATCTTGGATATTTTTTGCATTGACTTCTTGATGATTCTCGGTGGAATATGCTTTTGGAATGATAATACTTGCTCTTCCTACCGCATTGATTTCCGCAATGGTCATCGCTCCCGCCGAAATCACACAAGCATCACTCGCAGCAATGTAGTTGGACATATCTTCAATATAATCTACGATCATAAATTTATTTTCTTTTGCTAAATGACCGATTTGTTCCATCATTTTTTCATAATGCGCTTTGCCTGTAGAAAAAATAAATCCAATATCATGGCTCACGAGTGTTGGAATGGTCTGAGCAAACACCTGATTGATTGCGCTTGATCCCGAAGAGCCTCCCGATACGAGCACAAATTTTTGATCCTGTGCAAGATTTAATATTTCTCGCGCCTTTTCTCTAGTGTTTGGATTGAGTATCCCTTCTCGAACAGGATTTCCTACCGTACGAAGTTCTACCTTGGTCTTAAAATGATTTCTCGCACCATCAAATCCGAGAAATATTTTATCCACTCGTTTGGAAAGGATGCGATTCGTGATCCCTGGATAAGCATTTTGCTCGTGAATAAAAGTTTTCACCCTCATTCGACTCGCTGCATAAACGACGGGTCCAGAAACATATCCTCCCGTTCCGATCACTACATCAGGTTTGAATTCGTCGATGATTTTTTTTGCATCCGAAATCGCTTTGCTCGCCATAAAAACTCGCTTGACATTTTCGACACTCAATCTTCGCTGAAAACCCTTCACCACAATAGACTTAAAGTCATAACCATATCGAGTGACAATTTTTTCTTCCAGACTATTCGGCGTTCCAATATAAAGTATCTTTGCATCCGAATATTTCTCAACAAATTTATCGGCAATTGCCAGCGCAGGATAGATATGTCCTCCCGTTCCTCCGCCTGTTACAATAACTCGCATTATCTTTTTGCCCTTTCTAATGAGTGGTAATTTTTTTGTTCCACATTCGCATATGCTTTTGGTTTTTGTTTGTTCTCATGACGCGAAATCCCGAGCACCAATCCCAAAGCGGTTAGTGTTAGAACCAATGATGTTCCTCCGTAGCTAATGATCGGGAAAGGAATGCCTGTACTTGGCACCATATTCACCGATACATACATATTCATAATCGATTGCACGGCAATTTGCGAAATGATTCCGCCCGCAAGGAAAGTAGAAAACTTATCTGGCGCATTCGCTGTCACTTTATAGCCGCTCAGCACAAGCAAGGACAAAATAAATACCAATGCAAGACAGCCGATAAATCCAAGTTCCTCTGCAATGATCGAAAAAATATAGTCGTTGTAGGAGAGCGGAAGATAAAGCATTTTTTGTCTCCCATTTGCAAGACCCACACCTGACAGTCCTCCCGATGCCACCGCAAAAAGTGATTGGAGCGTTTGATATCCTTTATCCAACGGATCGGAAAACGGATCGATAAAGGCTTGAATCCTTCGCATACGATAGCCCTGCGTCAAGATCAGTCCGATTACCGCAAAAACTCCTGCTCCACCTGCTGCAAAAATATACATCATATTGAGTCCAGCGAAGAATAATGTCGAAACATACGCCACTACAATTACAATCGCTGTTGATAGATCGGGCTGCAAAAGCGTTGCAACGATATAAATTGGCGGACAGATCACCAAAAACCACCAAGCTTTCGAAAATCTTTCGTGTCCTTTTGCCGTAAGCACCGTTGCCAGTGCAATGATTCCAGCGTATTTTGCGACTTCGGATGGCATGATCGTCAAAGAGTCGATCCCTGCCCATTTAAGAATTGCTACCCAGCGCAATCCTCCTTTGTGAGCCACGCCCAGCGGAGTAAGCAGCAAAAAATATAAGATGACCGCCATGATGTTAATTGGAACCGCCCATCTTCGAATCAGCCGATGGTCAATGTGACTTGCCGCCCACATCACTCCAAGTCCGATGAGAATAAATGCCGTTTCCTTGATCATCAATCGTTGCGGATCGCCGTATTCGTAACCCATGATAAAATAGCTCGAGCTATATACCATGACAAGACCAAAGATCGCCATCAAAAATACGGCAGTTGCGAGTCTCCAATCCCATTGCCCTTTCACAAAAAATCTACCACGCATTTTATTCTTCCAATCTATTCACTAAACCTTTGAAATGATCTCCTCTTTCTTCAAAACAGGAATACATATCCCACGAAGCACAAGCTGGTGACAATAGCACTTGGTCTCCCGCTGATGCCATTTCATTCGCCTTCCTCACTGCCTCATCCATATTATTGACGAAAGAATATTTTGTAAATCCAATTTTATCCAAGCTATCCGCTATTATTTGTCTTGTTTCTCCCAAAAGAAGAACATATTTTACACTTTGAGGGAACAAACTGACGAAGGAATCAAATTCAGACTTCTTGTCCATTCCTCCTGCGATTAATATAATATTCTTCTCCAGTGCCTCAATCGCTTTGATGGATGCATCGGGATTCGTACCTTTGGAGTCATTGTAGTATTTTACGCCGCCAAGCTCACGAACAAATTCTAAACGATGTTCTACTCCCTTGAATTCTCTCACGGTTTCAGCAATCGTTTCTACATCGATTCCAAATGAAATCGCAAGCGCCGACGCAACCAAAATGTTTTCGTAATTGTGCTTTCCTTTTAGAAAAATATCTTTGAGCTCCACTACTTTATGTAGATCGGTTGCATCCTTATAGATGATCACATCATCGCTGATGGACAGAGTTTTTTCCAAATGACTAGTGGAAAGATCTTCATTGGAGGAGAAAAATATTTTTTCCGCTGTTGTCTTTTCCTCAATCTCATCACAGTACGGATCATCCAAGTTGATGATGGAGAAATCATTTTTGTCCTGGTTTTCAAAAATTCTCAGTTTGGCATCAACATAGTTCTCCATCGTTTTGTGACGATTGAGATGGTCTGGGGTGAGGTTGATAATAACTGCCGAATGACAATGCAGCTGATCAATCGTCTCCAGCTGAAAACTGCTGAGCTCTGCAACAAAAACCGTTTCGTCAGTCGAACTTTCTACTTCTGAAATGATCGGATTGCCGATATTCCCAACCACTCTCGTATCGTGTCCAGCATTTTTGAAAATTTCTCCCGTAAGCGCTGTCGTCGTGGTTTTGCCATTGGTTCCCGTGATGCCGACGAATCTCCCTTTTGCTGATTGATATGCAAGCTCCACCTCGCCAATCACTTTGACTTTTCGATCATAGAACCTTTGTACAAAAGGTAAATCGAGCGGAATTCCAGGCGAAATGACCACCAAATCAACCAATTCTTCTCCGCTTGGATTTTTCCCAAAGAAAAATTCTACATTCGAATAGTTGTCGATTGAATAATGCTCTTTCACTGATTCGTTGGAATCAAATGCAATCACGCTTTTTGCATGACGATTCAAAAATTCTACGAGTCCCGTCCCACTTTTGCCAAGTCCGATGACCAAAACTTTTTTACTTGATAAATCCATAGCTCCTCCAGCTAAATGAGAATCCCAATAATGCTCATGACGATTGTAATCATTACAAAAACTGCGACAACTTTTGTCTCATGCCAGCCCATTTTTTCAAAATGATGGTGAATTGGTGCCATCTTAAAAAATCTCTTTCCAGTTCGCTTGAAATAAGTGACCTGAATAATCACCGACACGCTTTCCATAAAGTAGACAATACAAAGAATCGGAACAATTAGCTCCATATTCATCAACACTGCTGCAGCAGCGATTGCTCCACCCAGCGCCATCGAGCCCGTATCTCCCATAAAGACTTTTGCAGGATATTTGTTGAATCGCAAGAATCCGATACAGCCGCCAATTACCGCCGCCAAAAATGCAAGCAATGGATAATGTGCCAGTCGATAAGCGATCACCCCAAAACCTGCCGCCACAAAAATCGTCACCGAGCTTGCCAATCCGTCGAGCCCGTCGGTAAGATTGACGGAGTTCACTACGGCGATAATGACAAACATAATGAAAGGAATATACAAAATCCCGATGTTCCAATAAGTTTTGATAAAAGGAACGTAGATCGATGAACCATTTTCGGAAATTTTGAACTGGATCAACGCAATAATGAGAGAAAAAACAAATTGCATTACGATTTTTTGCTTTGCTCGGAGTCCCAGCGATTGTTTGCGAATCACCTTGATATAATCATCGACAAACCCTACCAAGCCGAACAGCAACATCGACAAAACGCCCACGCTAATCTCCAGCGGCGCAAATCCAAGAAAAATTGCCGCGCAAGATGCAATGGTAATTGCAATGATAAAAATGAATCCACCCATCGTCGGTGTTCCATTTTTTTGAAGATGCGACTGAGGACCATCGTCACGAACCGTCTGCCCGAATTTGAGTTTTTTCAGTATCGGCAGCACAATTGGGCCAATGAATAGTGCAATTGCAAGCGAAATGATTCCAACAATAATAATATTTTTCATCGTATTAGCAGATTTTCTCTGCAACCTCCTCTAGTTTCATCCCTCGAGAGCCTTTGATCAAAATGCCGTCGCCCTCCTTGAGCAGCGAATTGATATGTTCCATCGCCTGCTCGTTATTCTCAAAATATTGCAAGCAAGATTCATCCATTCCCGCTTCCTTTGCGCCATCGATGAAGTATCTTGCTTCATTTCCGATTGCAATCAGAAAATCTATACTCTCTGCTGCAAATTTTCCAATTTCGGTATGATATTTTGGCGACTCGTCTCCAAGTTCAAGCATATCCGCAAGAATTGCCACTCTGCGCTTTGCCGATAGATAATTCAGCGTGGACAATGCCGCACGCATCGAATCAGGATTCGCATTGTAGCTGTCATTGATGATGGTTTTTTCGCCCACTTCACTTTTTTCCATTCGATATTTTGATGCTTGATATTTCGCAAGACCATTTGCTGCGACTATGAGATTATGTCCCAAAATTTTTGCAACGCCTAACGCACTAAGTGCATTGAGAATATTGTGCTCGCCAATCGCTGGAATGGTAAATTCAATTTCTTCATCCAAAATTTTGGCGCAGATTTTTGTTCTACCATCCAAAAAAACATATTTTTTTGCGTAAATATCATTCGTATTGTTCAAGCCAAATTTGTATAGTTTCGGCTCAAGATTTTCTTGTTTTACACTTTGGAGTAAATCATTATCCCCGTTGATCAGCAGGTGATCCGATTTACACATATAGTTTGCAATTTCCAGTTTTGCCTTGAGAATATTTTCTCTCGTTTTTAGATTCAAAATGTGCGCTGTCCCAACATTAGTGATGATCCCAATATTGGGCTTGACAATTTCTGCCAAATAATCGATCTCGCCGAGATGATACATCCCCATCTCAAAAATCCCGATCTTATGACTCTTGTCCAAGTTGAGCACGGTCATCGGAAGTCCAATCTCACTGTTCAGATTTCCGATGTTTCGGAGTGACTTTTCCGATTCATTGAGCGCAAAATACACCATATCCTTGGTTGTCGTTTTTCCAGAGCTTCCTGTAATCGCCACCGTCGGAATATCAAATCGTTTGCGATATTCCGTTGCAATATTTTTGAGCGCAAGATAACTATCTTCCACCACGAGGCCATCTTCAAATCCTTCTTTTTCGACAATCGAAAGAATGGCTCCGTTTGTTTTTGCTCCTTCAACAAACTCATGTCCGTCGAGACGTTCTCCTCGGAGTGCGAGATATGCCCAGTTTTTTCCCTGTGTACGGCTGTCATTTGCGATGAACTCGATCTTCGTGTTGCCATCGAGATTGCATAACAACTTTCCTTTGGTATAATCTACTAAATCTTGTATCGTAATATTTTCCATTTTTCTCCACGAATTTCACTGATTTCTCATCAATTTTTGTAGCAAATATTTGTTTTCAAAAGAACATTCTATAGGTTATATCTTGCGAACTATTTTCGAGAATATTTTTGAACACATTCTAGAATATCGGGTGAATTTCCAAAAACTATTCTGCTAAGAATTATTCTACCAAAAGCTATTCTACCAAAAGCTATTCTACCAAAAGCTATTCTACCAAAAGCTATTCTACCAAAAGCTATTCTACCAAAAATTATTCTGCCAAATCCAAGCTTACAATCGTTCCAATTTTTACTTTTGTGCCTGCCGCTGGACTCTGTCCCTTTACAAGTCCAACGCCGTTGAATGTCGGCTTTAGCCCCAATCCTTCCAGAATCACACTCGCCTCGTCAAGCGTCTTCCCTTTGATATCTGGAATCACCACTTCCTCGCCCTCGTTTTTGAGGTAGAGAATAATTTCAGAGCCTTGTGCAATTTTTTCACCTGGAGCTGGGAAACAGTTCACGACAATTTGTTGTGGTTCCACTGGAATGGATGCCGTCGCCGAGCGATATCTAAGATTTTTTTCATCCAGCAATTTGCCCGCTTGCTCCACAGAAAGATTTCGAATTTCTGGGATGGTTACTTTTTGATTCTCTGCAGCATCGATACCGCCTGGGTTGATTCCTAGGTATCGAAGAGAGTATTCCATGATGCTTTTTACCACTGGTGCAGCAATCGTACCACCGTATGCAACGCCAGCGCGCGGCTGATCCACGATAGTAAGTACAATGAGCTGCGGATCTTCTACAGGAACAATGCCGACAAATGATCCGATATACGCGCCGTATTTTCCATCGACAACTTTTTGTGCCGTTCCAGATTTTCCTGCCACACGATAGCCTTCGATCTGAGCTCTTGAGACAGCTTGACCAACGGACTCCATGATGTCCATCACTTTTTGTGCGGTATCGGCCGAAATCGGATTTCGCACCACTTCAATTTCGTGACGGTGAACAATTTCTCCATCTGCCGTGCTAATTTCTTTGATGATAGTTGGTTTGATCAGTTTTCCATCGTTAGCGATCACCGACGCTGCTGTAATCAATTGGATTGGCGTGACCGAAATCCCTTGTCCAAATGACATCGTTGCAAGCTCAACAGGTCGCAGGTTTTTTTCATTGTAAATAATTCCTGTTGCTTCACCAGGAAGCTCGATGCCCGTTTTTTTGCCAAAGCCAAACGAATTAATATATTTCAAAAATTCTGTTCCACCGATTCGCTTCCCAACCTCAACAAAAACCGTATTGATGGACTCGACGGTTGCCTTTCGAAAATCGACTCGCCCATATGGCACAGAAGTCCAGTTTTTGATTGTGCGGTCATGAATGGTGACTGAACCACTGTCGTAAAAAGTTTCATCGCTGCGAACTAGATTTTGTTCAATTGCCGTCGCAGCAGTAATCACCTTAAATGTTGAACCCGGCTCATACACATCGTTCACCGATGGATTACGCCACAGCTTGTAGACAATCGCCGATTTTTCTTCAAGCGTTTGCGCTTCTTCGTATTGTTTTTGCTGCTCTGGAAAAAGTACCTCGCTCGGACGGTTCGGATCGTAGTCGGGTTTGGATGCCATCGCCAAAATTTCGCCAGTTTTTGGATTAAGAACAATCGATGTCACCCCAACTGCATTGGTTTCGACAAGCGCTTGATTGGTCACTTTTTCCACATAGCGCTGAATCACTTCATCGATGGTAAGCGTGACTTGGTAACCATCAATCGGCTCATTGAAACGAAGCTCTGAATCAGGAATTTCTCGATTCGCCTTGTCACGGATGACAATTCTGCGACCATAAACTCCACGCAGTTCTCTGTCCAGCGATGCTTCAACTCCCGAGAGCCCATGATTGTCTTTGGACACATGACCGAGCACATGCGCTGCAAACTGTCCATAAGGATAGAGTCTCTGCGCATTTTCTTCATATTTTATCCAAATTGGATCCGTTTCTTTGAGCTCGTCCACTTTTTCTTGCGGAACATTTTTTGCTATAACGAATCGCTTGGACTCATCGTTGAACTTGCTCATAAATTCCTCGTCCGTAATCCCAAGAACACGATTGAGGAGCTCTGCTGCTTTTGACGCATCTTTTACATATATTTTTTCAATCCATAAATCATAGGTTTTGATACTCACGGCAAGAATTTTGCCATTGCGATCGAGAATCGTTCCTCTCTTTGGTAAAATACGCTCGTCTTTTTGCTGCTGTCTTGTCGCATGATCCGTCCATTTTTCTGGGTTGATAATTTGTATATAGCCCAAATTCGCAATCAATAGCAGAATCAGCACAATGTACACTGCGCTCACAATCTGCACTCGTTTGAAAGCCATTTTTTTGAATTTGTTACTCGCCACAATACACCTCTAATCCAAATAAATATATACGGTCTGCTCTTTGGTTGGATAAACCATGCCTAAGCGATACCTTGCAAGATTTTCGATTGTTTCACTCTTGTAAGTCGCCTCTTTTTTTGAGTTTAGCTCTTTGATGACTTCTTTTTTCTGATCCAACTGACTGCTCAGCTCATTATTCTTAAACTTCAGCATGTCAATTTCCGATTTAAGCGTGATCGTCACCATGATTCCGCCGATAATAAACAATACCGCCAGCACCATTCCCATCCGCACAAAAAATTCTTTGAGCGCCGCAGCAAAGCTCACCCAAGCTTCTTTTCGTGCGATTGCTCGCTCTTGTTTTTGCTGAGTGCGCAGCTTTTTTTGCTCTTCTTTTGTAAGTCTCGGGACATTTTTGGAAGGAGCATTTCTTTTTTTCTTTTTCTCAGGTTTTCTCGGTGTAGAAGATTTCTTTTGTCCCGAGGAATACTGTCCTGTAGAGGCAGAATGCTCTCCTCTTGCAGATGTTGTCGCTCGTTTTGTGCTCGAATTTTCTTTGAGCGTCGATTTTTTTCTAGAGCCATCTTGCAGACTTTTTTTGTAGCCTGAATAGGAATTGTTATTGCTCATGCTAAATCCTTTTTGCGCAGCGAAGTTTTGCGCTTCTCGACCGTGGATTGAGTTCAAGTTCTTCCTTGGTCGCAATAATCGGTTTTTTGTTTATTATTTTTGCAATCG
>JBHBDS010000035.1:0-4346 GCA_041784625.1 Filifactoraceae bacterium | reverse complement strand
TTTCCACATCATCTTTCGCCTGAAGAAATCGCTCAAAATCTCGGCTCGGATCTCAGCCAAGGACTTAGCGAAGAACAGGTCAAAAAACAACGTGAGCTTCACGGAGAAAACAAGCTAAAAGAAAAAAGAAAACGTACCTTGCTCGAGCGTTATCTCGATCAGTTTAAGGACGTAATGATTATCATACTTCTGATTGCAGCGGCGATTTCGTTTGCGATTGCGATTCACGAAGGCAATCCAAAAGAATTTTTTGAGCCAGCGCTCATTCTGGCCATCGTCATCCTCAATGCGATGATGGGCGTAATGCAAGAGAGCAAGGCAGAAGCAGCACTCGAAGCGCTTCAGTCACTCACTGCCCAAAAAGCTCGAGTGATTCGAAATGGTGTAGAACAAGTGCTCGACTCGGTGGAACTCGTTCCTGGTGATATTATCAAGCTCGAGGCGGGCGATTTTATCCCAGCGGATGCGAGATTGATCAAATCTTCGGCGCTCAAGTCTGAGGAATCAGCGCTCACAGGAGAATCCGTACCGACGGAAAAAGATGCGTCCGTACTCGTGGATGAAAAAGCACCGCTCGGCGACCGCAGTAATATGGTATTTTCAGGCAACAGCATCACCTATGGAACAGCGACTGCCATCGTTACAGGCACAGGAATGGATACGGAAGTTGGAAAAATCGCCAATCTGCTCGATAGCGAAACCAATCCGCCGACGCCACTCCAACAAAAATTGGCAGAACTTGGAAAATATCTCGGCATCGTGGCGCTTGTTGCGTGTGGAATCATCTTTGTCATCGGAATTATGGACAAACTGCCAGTGCTCGAAATCTTTATGACTTCGGTGGCGCTTGCCGTTTCTGCAGTTCCAGAAGGGCTGCCAGCGATTGTCACCATCGTGCTTTCGATTGGTGTGCAGCGAATGGTAAAGAAAAATGCGATTATCCGAAGATTGCCAGCAGTTGAGACCCTCGGATCCGCATCGGTAATCTGTTCGGACAAAACGGGAACGCTGACGCAAAATCGGATGACTTTGCTCCACGCATATCTGGATGGTGCAGAGAATCTCGATGATATTTCGACAAACAACAGCGAAGAGATCAAAAAGTTGCTCACCTATGCAACACTCTGCTGTGACGGCTCGATTGTGACCAAAGAAGACGGCAGCCATCAACATATCGGTGATCCAACTGAGACGGCAATTGTGCTCGCAGCCCAAAACAACAATCTCTACAAAGATGCACTAAACGAAAAATATCCGCGACTTGGCGAAATTCCTTTTGACTCCGATCGTAAATTGATGAGCACCATCAACCAGATCGATGACAAAAAAATCGTCATCGTCAAAGGGGCATTTGACGTCATCGCTCAGCGATGTGTTCAAGGAAATATCGAAAAAGCAACAGAAATCAATACAAAAATGGCAAATGACGCACTTCGAGTGCTTGCCATTGCGATCAAAGAAATTGAATCTGTTCCGTCAGAGCTTGTGGCAGAAGAGCTCGAAAATAATCTGACATTGCTCGGACTCGTGGCGATGATTGACCCACCACGTGATGAGGCTAGAGATGCCGTTGCACTCTGTGTCCGTGCAGGCATCAAGCCAGTCATGATCACAGGTGACCATCAAGTAACCGCTGCAGCGATTGCAAAAGACCTCGGCATTCTTCAACCTGGTGACAAAGTAATCAACGGCACGCAGCTACAGGCGATGAGCGAAGAAGAACTTTCTCGTGAAGTCGAACATATTTCGGTATACGCACGAGTTTCGCCAGAAGACAAAATCCGAATCGTCAAAGCATGGCAAGAAAAAGAACAAATTGTTGCGATGACAGGCGACGGCGTCAACGATGCACCAGCGCTCAAAGCGGCAGACATCGGCTGTGCAATGGGAATCACAGGAACGGACGTGGCAAAAGGTGCAGCAGATATGACACTGACGGACGACAATTTTGCCACCATCGTCGATGCAGTTCGCGAGGGACGAGGAATCTACGCCAACATCAAAAAGGTGGTCGGATTCTTGCTCGGGACAAACACTGGCGAAGTGCTCACCATGCTTATAGCGATGATTCTGTGGAAAGAATCGCCGCTGCTCTCGATGCACTTGCTCTGGATCAACCTCGTGACCGATGCACTACCAGCAATTGCGCTCGGAATGGAAGCGGTCGAAGCGGATGTAATGGACAAAAAACCAAAATCCAAAAACGAAGGACTTTTTGCGAATGGCTTAGCGATTCGAATTGTATTGCAAGGCTGTATGTTTGCTGGATTGACACTGCTCGGCTACTACTACGGAAGAACGCACGCACTAGCAGGCGGCGCAGTAGAAACCGCACAGACGATGGCATTTATTGTGCTCGCATCGTCACAAATCGTGCAGGCATACAATATGCGATCCAGCCACTCCCTCTTTAAGATCGGCGTGTTCAGCAACAAAAATCTCAACCTTGCAGCACTTGCGTCCATCGCAATGATTCTGCTCGTGCTGTTCACTCCACTGTCGATTCCATTTGGAATTGCGCATCTGCCAGCAAATCTATACTTGATCGCAGCGGGACTGTCGTTTGTTCCATTCATCGTGATGGAGATTACCAAAGCGATCTTCAAATACGAAGATTAGACGGCAAAACACGTCAGTCAAATATGTTCTTGTAAGCGAGAAAAAATGGAAAATAGAAAAAGAACGAATGTGCTTATGTAAATGAAATAAAATCGATTGAAAAAATATCCTGGCTATTGCAAAGTAGTCGGGATTTTTTTGAATCCGACATCCGCAAAAGAGCATTTGCATTCGCAGCTTGGAAAACCGAGCTGCTTTTTGCTGCGAAAAAATAAATTAGCTAAAACTAATTGACATAGAAAATTTTCTGTGATAAATTGTATTTGTTAGCAATAGCTAATAACTCTTTACTCCAGTAAACAAAATAAAAGCAGGATGGAATAACTCAATGAACGAGCAAAGAAATAATTTTGATTATCTTCTCGGATTTCATTGCACGCCTACTCTGGCAGGAATCAAATGCGCGAATTTATTTTCGGCTCACCATTTTATTTCTGAGGATGTGCAAAACAATCTGCTGCGATTGAATCAGCATTTCAATCCAAGAGGAATTTTTTTGAAGAGAATGTGTTTTTGTCAAAAAAACAATCTCATTCTCGTATACAATCAAAAGTTGCTCGAGCAAACCATTTTTTCCTCTTGCAATCAAAAGTTACTTAGGCAAGAAAACTATCCTCTTGCCGATGGATTGGATGCGGTGCTTGAGCATCTAGCTTTTCGCTTGCAGACGCAGAGCAATTTTCCGCATGAGATCGGCGTGTTTCTCGGCTACCCGATTGAGGATGTCGTCGGATTCACCCAGCACTGCGGTCAAAATTACAAGTTCAGCGGCTACTGGAAAGTCTATGGCGATGAAGAATCTGCGAAAAAGCTTTTCCAGCGATTCACAAGATGCCGCAACAATGTTTGCAGCCGTCTCACAGACGGGCTAAGCATCCACCAAATTTTCAAATCCGCATAGAAAGGAACATATCATGAGCAAATTAGCAGTAATTTATTGGTCACAAACAGGCAACACCCAAGCGATGGCAGAAGCGATCAAAGCAGGAGCAGAATCTGCAGGCGCAGAGGTGGAAATTTTTGAAGTATCACAAATCACGCCAGATGCAGCAGCGGCATACAGCACACTTGCACTTGGATGTCCAGCGATGGGCGCAGAAGTTTTGGAAGAGGCAGAATTTGAGCCATTCTTCGAGGCGCTTGAAGGAAAACTCTCAGGCAAAAAAGTTGGTCTTTTCGGATCGTACGATTGGGGCGATGGCCAATGGATGAGAGAATGGTACGAAAGATCGGAAAAAGCAGGGGCAAATCTGTTTGGTGACGAGGGTCTGATCGTACAAAACACACCAGATGCTGCAGCGACAGAAGAATGCAAAACATTTGGTTCTAATTTAGCAAAATACTAAAATATCATACTTTTTACTCCGTTTCGAAGAGCCTCATTGCCGAGGCTCTTTCGTTTTGGAAAATTTCTTCTAAGCAATTCACTTTTGGAAGTTTATTTCGGATGAGATAGCTTTCGTGTTCGATTGATGATTACTTTGCGCAAAAAAGCTCTGACATTAGCCAGAACTTTTTCGATTTTATTAACTTGTAACGGATTAGTTCGATTACATCGAAAATTAATATGAACTTTACTATACAAATTCGGATTTATCTATCTATAATCCTCTAATCCCTTAAAATACTTGGTTTTTCATAGGATATTTGCCTTTTTCTTTGTCCTTTTCCCTTGATTTTTCCCTTATGGGAATTTTTAAGGAAAATTTTGTTTAATCCATTCCCAT
>JBHBDS010000034.1:0-23467 GCA_041784625.1 Filifactoraceae bacterium | reverse complement strand
TGACTTTTTGCATCGTGATGCTTTCGCCAAGAATCCAAAATGATCCGAGCAGTCCGACCACTGGATTGACATAGGCGTAGGTTGCGACGACGGAGACTTTCCATCGCTTGAGCAAATACACATAACATGCTCCGCCGATTAGTCCGTCAATTATCGCCATATAAAACATTCCGAGAAAGGACATCCAATTCCATTCGTAAATGATGGGGCCGCCCTGCTTCACGATAAGCACTGTGTACACGCTCAGCGGCACGAGCATCTGATACATGATGAGCGTTGTGAGCGATGCATTGATTTTTTTGTTGCGAAGATAAACCGAGCCACTCGACCATGCGAGCACGGCGCACATCATCAGAATTAGTCCAAGAAGATCCACCGACTCTCCGCCACGATCGCCCATCGACACAAAAAAGATTCCAGCAATCCCGCCAAAAATTCCAATGATCCCTGGGATTCCGACGAGCATTTTTCGTCCGATAATCGTCTCGAGAATTACCATCACGACTGGCACGAGTGCAAAAAGAATCGGAATGATTCCCGCATCGAGCCTTCTCGTTGCAAACATCGTAAAAATCGTGTTGAGAAAATACATAATGACCGCAGAAATTGCAATCACTTTGAAATCCTCTTTCTGCAATCGAATCGATTTTTTGCGCACGAGATTGTAGATGAACAGTATCGTTCCTGTTGTCAAAAATCGCAAAAAACTAAAAGTGAACGGCTCGATGTTCTCAAGCCCGACCTTGGTCGCAATCGAGCTGAGTCCCCAAAAAATACAAATTGCCAAATATGCTAAGACCGCCATATGCCTCCTAATAATCCTTTTTCTTCCCCATTATTCTTCATTCCTTCACCCATTATACTCTTGTTGCTATCACAATACAACAAAAAGCAACCTCAATATTCTTTGTGGAGATGTTTTTCAGAATTGTTAAGACGCAAATTCTCGATTGTCTATTCTTTTCATTTAATAACAACTGATCCATCGAATTTTTTCAAAAAAGTTTTTGCCTACTGGATGTTTCCAGTGGAATTTGCAAAAATTTTCTACGTAATTTTTCGTCTTTCAGCGATTTATTGTTGACGCAAATCCTCTTTTGCTTTATTATACTTAGAGGAAAAACTTTTAATTTGGTCCCGAGAGGCCAGAAAGGGAATCTTATGACTTTTGTACTTACAAAGGCGTTTTTTTGTGCGCCAAATAATGTTAAACCAATAAGCAGAGCATTTTCAAACGTGAAAAATGCTTCTGCTTTTATTTTTGTGTAAAGGAGAGACGATGAAAGGCAAATTGATTTTACAAAACGGCATGGAGTTTGAGGGAAAACTTTTTGGACACATTCATGAAGCAATCGGCGAAGTGGTTTTTAATACGTCGATGAGCGGCTATCAGGAGGTGATAACCGACCCTGCAAGCTATGGACAATTCGTTGTAATGACCTACCCGCTGATTGGAAATTACGGCATCAATCTCGACGACTCGGAATCGGCTTCTCCAAAACTGAGTGCGCTGATCGTGCGTGAAAAAGCAAATTTCCCAAACAACTTCCGTTGTGAGTTGGAGCTTGACGATTATCTCAAGTCCAACCAAGTAATCGGTCTTGAGGGTGTGGACACTCGTGCGCTCGCAAAAATTATTCGTACCAGTGGAACGATGAATGCAATGATCGTGCTGGAGAATACACAGGAGAGCAAAGATCAGATTCAGCAAAAAATTGCATCGCACAAAATCACCGATGGAATCAGCAAAGTATCGACCAAAAAAGCATACGACTACTCCCAAGGAAGGATCAAAGTTGCCGTGCTCGACTTCGGGGTCAAAAATAGCGTGCTCAAGAATTTTGCAAAAAGAAATTGTGCGGTTCGAGTTTATCCATACAACACAACGGCGGAAGAAATTCTAAAAGATAATCCAGATCTTATTTTTCTCAGCGATGGACCGAGCAATCCAAACGAGGAGACGGCGATTGTGGAACAAATCAAAAAGCTCGCTGCACAAAAACCAATCGCTGCGATGTGTCTAGGTCATCAGCTACTTGCGCTTGCTTTTGGTGGAAAAGTTGGCAAGCTCACTTCGGGACATTTTGGTGGACATCCTGTCAAAAATCTTCTCGACGGCAGAGTGTATGCGACGGCACAGAGCCACAGTTATTATGTGGAAGAAGCCCCAGAGGGTTTTGAGGTGACGCACATCAGTGTGAACGACAAAACGATTGAGGGAATGAAAAATAACAGATGCTACTCGGTGCAATTCCATCCAGAGGGAGCACCAGGCCCAGCAGAAAATGAATATGTGTTCGACGAATTTATCCAATTAGCGCAGGAGGTGCAAAATGCCTAAAAGAGATGATATAAAAAAGGTTTTGGTAATCGGCTCTGGCCCCATCGTAATCGGTCAGGCGGCGGAGTTCGACTACTCGGGCACACAGGCTTGCCAATCGCTCAAAGAAGAAGGCGTGGAAGTTGTGCTTATCAACTCGAATCCTGCGACGATTATGACGGACAAAAATATTGCGGACAAAATTTACATCGAGCCAATCAATGCCGAAGTAATCGAAAAAATCATCGCAACCGAAAGACCAGACTCGCTGATTGCGGGAATGGGCGGTCAGACTGGGCTGAATATGTCCATCGAGCTTCATGAAAAAGGAATTCTCGAAAAATATGGCGTGAAATTGATCGGAACATCGATTGAGTCCATCAAAAAAGGCGAGGATCGAGAGCTTTTCCGTGATATGATGAAAGAAATCAATCAGCCTGTGATCGAGAGCGAAATCGTCAATGACATCGAAAGCGGCGTGCTATGGGCTGCGAGAGTTGGTTACCCTGTCATCGTGCGTCCAGCGTACACACTCGGCGGCTCAGGCGGCGGAATTGCAGAAAATGAGAGCGAACTTCGCACCATTTTGGAATCAGGACTGACGCTCAGCTCCATTCACCAAGTTTTGCTCGAGAAATCGGTCAAAGGATGGAAAGAAATTGAGTTTGAAGTGATTCGAGATTCCAAAGGAAATTGCATCACGGTTTGTAATATGGAAAATATCGACCCTGTTGGAATCCACACGGGAGATTCGATCGTGGTTGCGCCATGCCAGACGCTATCCGATAAAGAACTCGGTATGCTGAGAAATGCGTCGTTTGAAATTCTTCACGCAGTGGGTATCGAAGGCGGATGCAATGTGCAATTTGCGCTCAACCCGAACTCATTTGAATATGCCGTCATCGAGATCAACCCTCGTGTTTCTCGTTCGTCGGCGCTTGCATCCAAAGCGACTGGCTACCCGATCGCAAAGGTTGCATCCAAAATTGCGCTCGGCTACAGCTTGGACGAGATTCTCAACACCGTGACCAAAAAAACTTACGCCTGCTCCGAGCCGACCATCGACTATGTGGTTGTCAAAATTCCAAAATGGCCATTCGACAAATTCTACCAAGCCGATCGTAAACTCGGTACAAAAATGATGGCAACGGGCGAAATTATGTCGATCGGCAGCAATTTTGAGTCGGCACTGCTCAAAGGAATCCGCTCACTCGAAATCAAAGAATACTCGCTCGAGCATCCAAAATTCAAAGAACTTTCGCTTTCTGAGCTAAAAGATAAAGTCGTCACTCCAGACGATGAGCGAATTTTTGCGCTGGCAGAAATCATCCGTCGTGATTATCGTATGGACAAAATCAATCGTATGACTGGCATCGACGTATTCTTCCTCGAAAAATTCAAATGGATTATCCACGAAGAACAGCGACTCAAACTCAGCAACATTGCTGACCTGAATAAAGATTGGCTCCACAACCTCAAGCGTCATGGATTCAGCGACAAAGGAATCGCACAGATGCTCAAGGTGGATCCCGATCAAATCTATTCGCTTCGAAAAATCTGGAATATCCTGCCAGCATACAAAATGGTCGACACTTGCGCTGGCGAATTTGACGCGGAATCGCCATACTACTACTCCACTTACGAAGAGTACGACGAGGTTGAAGTTTCCGACAAGAAAAAAGTAATCGTTATCGGCTCAGGTCCAATTCGAATCGGCCAAGGAATCGAGTTTGACTATGCGTCCGTGCACTGCGTCATGGCGCTCAAATCACTCGGCATCGAAACCATCATCATTAACAACAACCCAGAGACCGTGAGTACCGATTTCAATATTTCGGACAAATTATACTTCGAGCCACTCACCGAGGAAGATGTGCTCGAGATTATCAACAAAGAAAAACCAGATGGCTGCATCCTACAGTTTGGTGGACAAACAGCGATTAAGCTCGCAAAATTCCTTAAGGAAAAAAATATTCCAACCTACGGAACAACTTCGGATCAAATCGACCTTGCAGAAGATCGTGAGCAATTCGATCAGCTGCTCGAAAAACTCGACATCAAACGACCAAAAGGAAAAGCGGTATGGTCGCTTGAAGAAGGAATCGAAGAAGCGGCAAAACTCGGCTACCCTGTTCTCGTTCGCCCGTCTTTCGTACTTGGCGGACAAGGAATGGAAATCACCTACTCCGAAGAAGAAATCACGCATTATCTTTCCGATGCGTTTGCAAAAGATAAGAAAAATCCAATTCTCATCGACAAATATCTGATGGGAACCGAACTTGAGGTCGATGCGATCTCTGATGGCGAAGATATTCTTATCCCAGGAATTATGGAGCATTTAGAGCGTGCAGGCGTTCACTCTGGCGACTCCATCACGATGTATCCAAGCCGCAGCGTTTCAGAAAAAATTCGTGAAGATATTCTAGATTACACCAAAAAAATTGCTCGTGGAATCGGAATCCGGGGAATGATCAACATTCAGTTCATCAGCTACAATGACGAGCTCTATGTCATCGAGGTGAACCCACGTGCATCCCGAACCGTGCCATATATTTCTAAAGTCAGCGAAGTTCCAATTGTTTCGATTGCGACAAGAGTAATGCTTGGCGAAAAACTTTCGGAAATCGGATACGGAACAGGAATCTACCAAGAAAGCAAATTAATATCGGTAAAAGTTCCGGTATTCTCCACACAAAAATTGCCAAATGTCGAAGTCAGCCTCGGACCAGAGATGAAATCTACGGGCGAAGTGCTCGGACTAGGCACAACATACGAAGAAGCATTGTACAAAGGATTCCTCGCAGCAGGAATGTATACTGGCGCAAAAGGCAAAGTAATTATGGCAACCATCAACGACTCCGACAAAGAAGAATTCCTTTCGATTGCAAAAGAGCTAAACGCGCTTGGATTCCAATTTGTCGCAACTTCAGGAACGGCAAAATCGCTCGCAGGAATTGGCATCGATGCCAAAGTCGTGAACCGAATCGGTCAAGAGAGCCCTACCCTGCTCGATCTGATCTACACCAAAGAAATCAACCTTCTCGTCAACACGCCAACCAAAGGAAATGACTCCAAACGAGATGGATTTATCTTAAGACGATCGGCAATCGAGCGCAACATCGACGTGATGACCTCACTCGATACGCTCAAAGCGCTACTCTCATTTGAAAAACAAAAATTTGCACCAGGAATGCTCGATTTGTATAATCTGTAAATCGCAAATTTGATTCTTTTTTCTCGTAAAAAGTTTGGTACACCCAGAACATTTTTGCATGAAAAAAAAATTCTTTGCATTTTTTTCATAAAACCTGTTGACAAAAGAAAATAATGGGTTTATATTAAGTAAAAATAAAATGCAACGACGAGAAAGAGTAGCAGATCATGTCATTTCCAGAGAGGTTTTGGACGGTGAAAAAAACCATTGGCACTTTGTGAACACATCTTTGAGCAACCCACCGAATGAAGTAGACTGGGTCGGGATCGCCCGTTACAGCGATAGAGTATGATGGTACTCGATGAGGCATCGATCGTGAGGTAGATGCGAATAAGGGGTGGGAACACGGAATAATACTTTCGTCCTCTGGCAATAGTCAGAGACGAAAGTTTTTTTATTATCTACATAATCGTCTGCAAATCGAAAGGAGAACGAAAATGTTCAAAAAATTATTATTGATGGGTACACTAGGAATGATGCTTATGCTAACTGCTTGCCAAAAAGAAACGGCAACAACCGATGGATGGGATGCCATCGTGGAAAAAGGATATTTTGTGATGGGTCTTGACGATACTTTTGCGCCAATGGGATTCCGTGATTCTTCGGGCGAACTCGTAGGATTTGACGTGGAGCTTGCCAAAGAAGTCGCTGCTCGCCTCGGACTCGAAGTCAAATTCCAACCGATCGATTGGTCGCTCAAAGAAACCGAGCTAAACTCGGGCAACATTGACGTGATTTGGAATGGCTACACCATCACCGAATCTCGTAAAGAAAAAGTTGCGTTTACCGATCCATATCTCAACAACAAACAACTTCTGATCGTTATGGCTGGCTCAAGCGTAACAAGCAAAGCCGATCTTGCTGGAAAAACCGTTGCCGTACAAAAAGAGTCTTCTGCATACGAAGCAGTAATGGCTGAAACAGAGTTTGTAGACTCTCTTGCAAAAGATTTGATCCAATTTGACACCAACAATGAATGCTTTATGGATCTTGAGGCAAAACGTGTCGATGCGATCGTCGTGGACGAGGTTCTTGCAAGATACTATATGAAACTTCGTGGCGAAGAAAACTACACCGTGCTTGAAGATAACTTTGGCGAAGAAGAATTTGGCATCGGTATCCGTAAGAGCGATGTTACTTTCCTCAAAAATGTGAATGATACAATGAACGAAATGAAAAATGATGGAACATATGACACCATCAAAGCGAAATGGTTCTCTGAAAACTAGAATCTCTTGGTAACATGGAGAAAAGCATTTTTAATCGATAACTTTTCGCAAGCGATGATGCAAGATTCTCTCATCATTACGACGAATACATCGCAAATATCATTTCAATAATATTCTACTGCAATTGCCAGCGTACTTTTTCCAACGAGAATTGATACGCTGACAGTTGCGTTTGAAATAAGGAGTTTGTATGAAAATTTTTATGGATTGGATGCCTTCGATGCTGCAAGCATTGCTGACAACGGTAAGCTATGCCCTCATCGTCTGGGCGCTTTCCTTTCCGCTGGCGCTGCCTGTCGCCCTGATGCGCATCAGCAAGACGCCAATCGGAATGCTCACCAAGGCGTACATCAATTTGATGCGAGGCACACCGCTGCTACTGCAACTGATGTTCATCTATTTTGGCCTACCATACATCGGTATCGCATTCAAAAGGGAGCACGCTGCGCTCATCGCCTTTGTGCTCAACTACACCGCTTATCTTGCGGAAATTCTTCGAGGCGGAATCCAAAGCGTGGACAAAGGGCAGATCGAGGCGGCAAAAATTCTCGGACTCACCAAGCTCCAAACTTTTCTGAAAATCACGATGCCACAGGTGATCAAGAATGTGTTGCCCTCGCTGGCAAACGAAGCAGCAACGCTCATCAAAGACACTTCACTCGTATATATCCTTGGCATCAGCGAGCTACTCAAAACGGGGAGAAATGCCGTCAACACGCTTTCTTCGCTCGTGCCGTTTGTCATCGTCGCCGTGCTCTACCTCATTCTCATCTCGGCAACCAATCTACTGTTTGACAAAATCGAGAAAAAATATTCGTATTATTAGGAGGCAATATGCTCAAAATAAATAATCTCAGAAAAAAATTCGGTGAGCAGATTGTCTTGGATGACATTTCATTCGAAGCGAGCGAAAAAGAAATTCTTGTGATCCGAGGAAAATCTGGCGCAGGTAAAACCACGCTCATTCGATGTATCTGCAATCTGGAAGATGCCGACAGCGGACAAATTTTCATCGACGGGATCAATATGCTCGATCGCGAGAATAAAAAGAAAAACGCAGACATCCATCAAGACAAGGTGGGACTGGTGTTCCAGAACTTCAATTTGTTTCCGCACAAAAGCATTTTGGACAATCTCACACTCTCCGTGCTCTGTCAAAAATTGATGACCAAAGAGCAAGCGGAGGAAAAAGCGATGAAGCTGCTCGAGCGACTTGGGATTGCGGATAAAGCAAAACAATATCCCCATCAACTTTCGGGCGGTCAGAAGCAAAGGGTTGCGATCGCAAGAGCGATTATGCTCAGCCCAAAGGTGCTCTGCTTTGACGAGCCAACTTCGGCGCTGGATCACGAGACGACTTCTGAGGTCATTCCGATCATCCAATCGCTTGCACAGGATGGCATGTGCATTCTCATTATCACGCACGACAATGATTTTGCACAAAAAATTGCCACCCGATCCATCGAAATGGCAGGCGGCAAATTTATTCAATCGTAATTTTTGGGCTGTTTCAAAACAATCTCTACAAAATGGCGAACTCCACGAAGTGATGTGAACACTAAGAGTGAGCCATTTTGCTTTTCAGCATATTATCCGTGCATTTTCCGCAAGGTAGAATGTAGCCCTGTTCTACAAATTAAGTTCTTTGAGAAATTCTTGCGTCGTCTGCTCAACATCCTCTGCGGAATAGAGCGCAGAAATCACCGCCACCCCCGAGAGCCCTCGCTCGCAAAGTTTAGCGATATTTTCTTTGGTGATTCCGCCGATTGCCACGACTGGAATATCCACCGCTGCTGTGATTTGGTTCAGCACATCGAGCTCGATTGGAATAATATTGGATTTGGATGGCGTGTCAAAACATGCCCCCGCACCGAGATAATCTGCGCCCGCATTTTGCGCTGCGATCGCCTCATCCACATTGTGTGACGAGATGCCGATGATTTTGTCGCCAAGCATTTTTCTCGCTTCGTCAATTCCTTGGTCGCTCTGTCCGAGATGCACGCCCGCCGCACCAATTTTTTGCGCAAGGGCTGCATCGTCGTTGATGATCAGCGGTACTTTGTGTCGGTCACAAATCTCTTTGACACGAATCGCCAGCTTCTCCAATTCTTCGCCCGAGAGATTTTTTTCTCGTAGCTGCAAAATCGTCGCTCCACCACGCAGCGATTGCTCGATTTTTTCAAAATATTTTTCACTACCATCATACGCTGGCGTGATTGCATAGAGCACTAGTTTCTCTTCCAAAATCTTGTTCATCGTATTTTCCTTTTCGATACTTTTCTTCCACTGCCCAGCTCCACTTTAATTAATACTTGTTGCAATTCTCAACTCTATAGAATTTGTGTGGTTTGTCGGCATTATCGTTGTAACTATACCGATTGTATTGCTTGCATTATTCCAAAATCTACTTTTTGCATCATTCATTCTTTTATTTTAGTTTTGCGTTGCTCTATTACTCTACTTTATTTCAAAAAACTTCGCTCTCGACAAAACGCTATCCTCATCGAGTAAGCTCAAGTAGTCAATCAAGAAGTTTCGCATACTCGCCGTGCCGAGATTTTTCTCTGTCGCCTTTTCGTCCGCCAACTCTCCTGCCACCGAAAACAATTGGCAAGCAAGGACGGCGGAATCGAGCACCGAACCTTGCCTTGCCCCGACAAATGCTCCGAGCAACCCCGACAGCATACATCCCGCTCCCGTAATCTTTGCCATACGAGGCGAACCATTTTGCAGGCAGAACGTTTTCTTTCCGTCGGTTACAATATCGTTTTCGCCCGTGATGATGGCGATGCAGCGATATTTTTGTGCAATATTTTTTGCAATGGCGATCTTTTCTTCTAAGCAATCGCCATTTTCGTAGGAATCCACGCCCTTTCCGATGCTCTCCTCCATCATCTTTCGGTATTTCTCTCGCTCTTTTGCGATCAAATTTTTATGCTCGTCAAAATTTCCTTTTGGTTTAATGACCTTCTCTCTTGTGATCTCGTAATCTTTTGTCCATATTTCATAATATTCAATTTCAGACAAAGTTTTCATCTCAGCAAAATTTCCTCGGATCACCGAAAATTGAATTTTTGAAAGCAATGATCTTAGTGAGGACTTTCGATATCTCGACGACATACAGCCGACAGGATCGAGAATGACGGGAATATTATTTTTGTTGGCGATTTTTCCCGAGTTTCTCATCGCAAGGTATTTGTTAGGATGGAGCAGCCCCATGTTGAGCACGAGCGCCGATGCCGAAACGGTAATTTCTTCCACTTCTCCTTGATACTCTGCCATAATCGGCAAACCGCCCACAGCGAGAATCGCATTGGCAACATCATTTGCCGACACATGATTCGTGATGGCGTGCACCATCGGTCGTATTTTTTCAATCTGCTCCATCTTTTTCCTCACTTAATCTGCTAGCGTAATTTTTTCTCCTGCCAAAATTCGGTTGGTCGTACGCATTGCGCACATTTTTCCGCACATAGTGCAGCTATCTTTTTCGGTTGGTGGCTTGGATTCAAAATATTCTCTTGCTTTTTTAGAATCCAGCGCATAGGAGAACATTTCTTCCCAATCGATTCTTCTTCTCGCATCGCTCATCTTGTTGTCGATGTCACGTGCGCCCTTGAGCCCTTTGGCAATATCGCCTGCGTGCGCCGCAATTTTGGTCGCAATGATTCCCTCACGCACGTCATTGAGATCAGGCAGACGAAGATGTTCCGCTGGCGTTACATAACAGAGAAAATCTGCGCCCGAGCTCGCCGCAACCGCACCACCAATCGCCGATGTGATATGATCATACCCCGGCGCAATATCCGTCACAATTGGCCCAAGCACATAGAACGGCGCCTCATGACAAAGTCTTTTTTGCAAAATCATATTCGCTGCAATTTCGTTCAGCGCCATATGTCCCGGCCCTTCGATCATCACCTGCACATTTTTTTCCCATGCTCTCTTGGTCAAAATGCCTAGCTCGATCAATTCCGAAATCTGCGCCGCATCCGTGCTGTCGTGAATACTGCCTGGTCTGAGCGCATCGCCAAGCGAAATCGTCACATCGTATTGGTACAAAATATCTAGCAGTCGATCATAGTGCTCGTAGAAAGGATTTTCGTTGCCCGTCATTTCCATCCACGCAAAAAGCAGCGAGCCGCCACGAGAAACGATGTTTGTCAAACGATTTGATTCCTTAAAACTCTCAATCGCACGTCGATTGATTCCCGCATGAATCGTCATAAAATCCACACCCTGCTCTGCATGATGTTCCACCACACGCAAAAAATCTTCTGCCGTAATATCCATCAGCTCTTTTTCCAAATATCCCACCGCATCGTACATCGGAACCGTACCAATCATCGCTGGCGATTTTTCAATCAGTTGTTGACGAAATGTGCTCGTCTTGCCGTAGTTCGATAGATCCATAATCGCCTCTGCACCGAGCTCAATGGCAAGATCCACCTTTTCAAATTCCCCTGCATAATCTGGACAGTCCCCCGACACGCCAAGATTTACGTTGATTTTTGTTTTGAGCCCTTTGCCCACGCCCTCAGCGCTGAGCGATTTGTGATTCACATTCGCTGGAATCGCAATTTTTCCCTCCGCAACCAACTGCATTAGCTCCGAAATCTCCATATTTTCTTTTGCTGCGACCACTTCCATCTGCGGCGTGATGATTCCTTTTTTTGCCGCTTCCATCTGAGTTTTGTAAGTCATTAAATTTCTCCTTTTTCCATTTTCAAAATTCCAGTTTTGCGCAAAGATACCGCTCCGAGCAATCCAATCGCCGCACCGACGCAAGAGCTAATCGAAAACGGCACGATAAATGTAAACAACGCAACCTCTCTCGACAGCAGCAAGCTCGCCACTGGATATGCCAATAGAGCGCCCAAAATTCCTGTACCAATCACTTCCCCAGCAAATGCTGCCAACAGACTTTTCCGATGCTGGTAGAATAAACCTGCCAAAAATGCGCCCACCATACTTCCTGGGAACGCAAGCAGCGAGCCCATGCCCATTGACACACGAATCGCCGAAGTTGCAAAAGCCATCAGCACTGCATAAGCTGGTCCAAGCAGTACCGCTGCAATGAGATTAATCATATGCTGGATTGGAAAAACTTTTGCCACACCAATTGGAATGTGAAAAGTCGACAGCACCACGCCAAGTGCAACCAAAAGGCCAGCGAGCGTAATTTTTTTTGATGTGTTCATCATTGCTCCTTTCTGGAATCAAACATAAGTATTTAGTTGTTGCAGGCTTTTCTCCAAACCGCTCCATTAGTTTTTTCGAAAAGCAAAACACCTTCCGAAAATTCCAATCGAAAGGTGTCCCTAATACTTTTGCTACTTTTGTAGAAATAAAAAACGCCCAAAACGGGCGCAAAGTTTAAGATCTTCCCTACGTTGGCATTATCCAAATCAGGTACGGTCGAAACTGTGTTTCCTCTCAGCCTGCAATCAAGCTCCCGATGAAATAATTATAACGAAAACGCCAAGCGAAGTCAACAACAAACAAAGTTGCACACATGAAAATGCGAGAAATAATTTGTTTATTGATCCTCAAAGCAATTTTTCGAAATAAATTTTAGAATATAGTCTTTATTAGAAAAAACGGAATCACTACTTGCCGAGTAGTTCTTTGCCTTTTGCATAATCTTTAGCTTGAATTTCTTCTGGCACCATCGAGCCGCCCGTCGCCCATGCGATATGCGTAATATTCTGTGGGTCGATTTTATTGTCTTGCAAATATTTTGTAAAAGCTATATCGCCGAAGAATTTTACAATCCCAAATCCTGCGAGTGCAGATGGCTCGAGCGAAATATTTTCACTGTCCATCATGAGGGCAAGATACTGGAGCATCGTTTCGTCCTGCATCGTATAACAGCCGCTGACAAGATTCTCTAGCGTCTTTCCAACAAAGCCCGACGCTCTTCCCACTGCAAGTCCGTCCGCCACCGTTTTGTTGTCAATTCCAAAATCTTGTACCGAAAACTCATCATGCGTTTTTGTCATACAACCGAGCAGCATGCATGGCGAATGCGTTGGCTCTGCGAAGAAAAAATGCACCGCATCCCCAAAAACGGATTTTAGTCCAAACGCAACGCCGCCCGGTCCACCGCCTACGCCACATGGGAGATAGACAAACAACGGATGTTCTTCATCCACGAGAATCTTTTTTTCGTCCAATTGTTTTTTGAGTCGTAATGCCGCCACAGAATATCCCATAAACAGATTGATTGAGTTTTCATCATCGACAAAATAGCTCATCGGATTTTGGAGCGATAGCCTTCTACCTTCTTCCACCGCTTTGCTGTAGTCCTGCGCATACTCGATTACTTCTACGCCCTTGGAACGCAGCAGATTCTTCTTCCATTCTTTGGCATCCGCTGACATATGCACGCTCACTTTGAATCCAAGTGTAGCAGAAATAATTCCGATGCTCAGACCTAGATTTCCTGTTGAGCCGACCGCAATATGGTATTTGGAAAAAAATTCTCGAAACTCATCCGAATCAATCTTGCTATAGCACTCATCTTTTTTTAGTAATCCATTTTCGATCGCCAGTTCCTCGGCATGCTTGAGCACTTCATAGATCCCTCCACGTGCTTTAATCGATCCAGAAATCGGAAGCGCATTGTCGCATTTTAAGAAAAATTTGCCAGAAATTTCTTGTCCTGTAAATTCCGATAGAGCAGATTTCATTTTGTCCACTTCCACAAATGGCGATTCGATAATTCCCTTTGTCTCTGCCGTCTGCGGAAAAACACGCTGAATAAATGGTGCAAAACGCTCCAATCTTGCGCTTGCATCGAGAATGTCATCCATCGTCAGTTGAATACTTTTTTTCGCTTGCTCATAATTTTGCAAATCATCGTTGATCCAAAGGACTTCTTTCAACTTTATCATATCCGATAATTTCGGAAATTGCTCGAGTAATTGTTCTTTGTTCATGGCTCACCTCACTAATCAAAATACTTGATGAACAGATTCATATCGGTGGACATATAACCTTTTGCTACATAGAAGATATTGCTTTTCTTGTTGGTTTTGTTGCCGAGTGCTTGAACTCTACGGAATTGATTTTCTTTTGCGTAGTTCTCGATGAATTCCATTGCCTTGGAACCCACGCCTTGATCGCGATATTCGTCTCGCACATACATATCGTCGATGGTCATGGATTTTCCACGAGACCAAATGCTGAATCCTTTGAGCACATTGATGAACCCCACCGAGAATCCATCGAGCTCAATCATCAGCAGCATAATTTGTTCTTTACTTTTCATCGCATCGTCAAATACTTCGCCCAAATCTCGCTCACTGATTCGATTGATATGATTCCAAACTTCCGAGTCATTCGCCTCGTACTCCATGAACTCTTTGTTGAGCTCAACCCACATATCCTTGTCAAATCCAGTTGCTTCTCTGATTTTGATTCTTTCCATGAGTTTTCCTTTCCATCAATATATTTTATACCAGTTCTCTCCCCATCAAAACGCCCATGACCGATGCCATCATCAATCCACGAGTCCATCCGCTCGAGTCGCCAAGGCAGTGAAGCCCCTCGATATTGGTGTTGAACTTTTGATCCATTTTGACTCGATTCGAATAAAATTTGATCTCTGGCGAATACAGCAGCGTCTCTTCGCTCGCAAATCCTGGCACCACATTGTCCATCGCATGGATAAAATTGATGATGTTGATCATCGCTCGATATGGCATCGCCGAAGTGATGTCGCCAGCCACCGCATCAGGCAGCGTCGGCACGAGGTTCGATCGACTGAGTTCCGCTGGCCAAGTTCTCTTGCCATCCAAAATATCGCCGAATCGTTGCACCATAATTTTGCCATTGGCGAGCATGTTGGTTAGCTCTCCCACTTTGCGTGCGTATTCGATCGGCTGATTGAATGGTTCGGTAAAATTATGCGAAACCAAAATCGCTAAATTCGTGTTGGATGATTTGAGTTCTTTGTACGAATGGCCATTGACAACCGCCAAATCGTTGTCGTAGTTTTCTTGGCTCACGAATCCGCCTGGATTTTGGCAAAAAGTACGCACTTTATTCTTAAATGGTTTTGGGTAGCCAATTAGTTTGGATTCGTAAAGCACTTTGTTGACTTCTTCCATAATTTCGTTGCGCACCTCAACACGCACGCCGATGTCCACCGTCCCTGGTCCATGCGCAATTTTGTGCTCCACACAGAGTTTTTCAAACCAATCTGCGCCACGTCGTCCTGTCGCAACAATCACATGATCCGCATACAATTGCGAAAGGTCGCTGCCCTTTGCGCTCTGATACACGACGCCCTTGCATCGCTCATCCTCGATGATGAGATTGATACAATTGCTCTCAAAAAATATTTCGACACCATGCTCCAGCAAGTAATTTTGCAGTCCTAAATACACATCCTGCGCTTTTTCTGTTCCAAGATGACGAATCGGACAGTCCACGAGTTTGAGCCCCGATTTGATGGCGCGCTTGCGAATTTGTTTGATTTCTTCTGGATTTCCGATTCCTTCGATCCGATCATCCGCACCAAATTCCAAATAAATTTTATCCGTGTAATCGATCGTCTCTTGCGCAATGTTTTCGCCAATCAAACTTGGCAAGTCCCCACCGACTTCGTAGCTGAGCGAAAGTTTTCCGTCCGAAAAAGCACCCGCTCCAGAAAATCCTGTCGTGATATGACAATATGGCTTGCAATTCACACATTCCTTGGTCTTAATCTTCAGACAAAATCTCGATTCAATCCGCCGTCCTTTTTCCAAAATTGCAATTTTCTTCTTGCTATTGTTGCGGATCATCTCCAGCGCCGTAAAAATTCCAGCTGGACCTGCTCCAACAATTACTACATCGTACTTCATGATGCCTCCTAATTTCCTAAGTTTGCAATTATAGTATAACATATATTTCTTGTATTCTTCTATGTTTTGTGGTCTTTTTATGATATAATATCAAAAGATAGCTGATACAGATGGTTTGCCCTAATCCATGTAGATTGGGGGTGGTACGTATGTCAAATTACGAAGCGATTAGCTTGGTCTTCCAAGCGATTGTTATAGTACTGATGACTGCTGCACTTGCAGTAAGTATCATAGCCCTATTTAAGAAAGACAAAAAGTCCAAAAGATAGGCAAGAAAAAACCACCTGTAGTTGCGACCTACTGGTGGTTTTAAATAAATTCCACTAAACAGGGCAAACCGTCTTATACGGCCAGCTATCTACCTACATTATATCATACACAAAAAATTTGTAAACTATCAACAGGTAGTTTTTCTTTTTTTTACTTGAAAAATTTTCGTACGGCCTTTCCATTCAGATAATCGCAATTTTTCCCTTGCACAATCTGATCAACCAGCATTTTTTCATCAATCATCTCTTTGATTTTCCACCAAGACATCCCGTAGTTGCAAAACAGCGTTTCTTCTTCTGGTGCACGAGCGACCAATCGCTGGATCACCACGTCTTCGTGTAAATAGGACAAAAATACTGTCGCTCGCTCCACGTAATCCTCGACCGTACCGATTTCAAATTCACCTTGCAGATATTCTTCTGCCATCACCGTATTTTTTGCGATATAAAGGCTGTGCATCTTCACGCTATCGATCCCGAGCGCCGAAATGATTTTTGCCGTTTCTATCACATCTTCCATCTCGTCGTACGGCAGATTGAGAATCACATGCGCCACGATTTCAAAATTGTATTTTCGGATTCGGTTAACCGAGTCGATAAACTCCGCCAGCGTATGACCACGATTGATGCGCTTCAATGTTTTGTAATTCGCCGTTTGGAGACCGAGCTCAATCGAAATATCCGTATTGTAATTTTCTTGAATCATTGACAAAAATTCCAAATGCTTATCGTGAATCGCATCAGGTCTTGTCGAAATCGAGATTCCCACCACATCTTCACGCAGCACTTCAAAAATATATTTTTTCAAATCTTCGAAAGGCAGATACGTGTTGGTAAAGTTTTGAAAATAGGCGATAAACTTTTTTGCATTATATTTTTTGCCAATGTATTCGATATTTTTTTCCAGCTGCTCGGCCAGCGGCATTTCGCTTGGTCTGCACTCAAAACCTGCCCCAAGCTCCGAGCAAAAAGTACATCCGCTGGTGCTCACCTCGCCGTCGATATTCGGGCAAGTCACAGGCAAATTCAACGGAATTTTATACACCTTTTCTTTATATTTTCGTCTCAAAAATTCTGAGTAGTCTCTATATAACATCTTGTCTCCTATTCCAGTTCATATGCAAGAATGCTTGCGCCTACGAGCGCCGCTGTTTCCGTTCTGAGGATTGATTTGCCAAGCGATACCGATATCGCCCCTGCCGCAACCAATTGTTCTTTCTCTTGCTCCGTGATACCGCCCTCGGGTCCAATAATAATTCCGATGCGCAGATTGTTTTTCTGGAAATTTTCCGAAATATTCTCACGAAAAATTTGCTTCAGCGTCCTACCATCCTCATTCTCGTAGCACAAAAAAGTTTGATGATTTTGCTTCATCTCCTCCAAAAGTTCCTTGAGCGAGAGGGAATGTTCAATCGCAGGAATTTTGGTTCGCTTCGATTGTTTCACCGCTTCGAGCGCAATTTTTTGCCAGCGTGCAAGCAGTTTATCTTCTTTTTCACCGATTTGTTTGACGCAGCGATCCATCTTTATTGGTACAATTTTTTGCACTCCGATTTCGGTGAGCTTCTGTACGATAAAATCCATTTTCTGCGATTTCGGGATTCCTTGGTATACCACTATTTCTGTGGAAAGTTCGCCCTCGTTTGGCAGTTTCTCCATCAAATCGAGAATAATTTTTTCCTTACTAATATCGGAAATTATAGCAGAAAAAGCAGCACCTTTTCCGTCAATCAGCTCCACTTCATCTCCGATTTTCATCCGCAGCGTTTTGGTGATGTGCGAGATTTCGTCCTTGGAAAAAATACTCGCTTTCTTTCCTTCGATACGATCTGCAAAAAATCTATCCATTCTTCACCGCCGATACGATGCACACCCATTCGCCTTGACGAATAATGTCTTGGATCACAAAGCCTTTTTCCATAAGTTTTGCGATAATCACTTCTTCTTTTTCCAAAATAATGCCCGAGCAGATGAATCGTCCATCCGCTTTAACAAATTGCTTTACATCTAAATCCAGTAAAATCAAAATCGCTTCGGCAATGATGTTCGCTACGACGATATCGTATTGGCCATTGATTGTCTGAACCAAATCGCCGTGCAAAATCTCCACTTGATCCGTCACCTCATTGAGTAGCACATTCTCCTTTGCCACTTCGACTGCAACTGGATCCAGATCCACACCGACCGCATTTTTTGCCCCAAGCAGCGCTGCAGCGATCGACAAAATTCCGCTGCCCGTTCCAACATCGAGAATCTCATCTTGCGGTTTGATGAATTTTTCTAGCTCCACCAGACACATACTTGTCGTCTCGTGACTGCCCGTGCCAAAAGCCATCCCTGGATCAATATGAATAACAAGCTCGTTTTCTGCTGCCTCGTATTCTTCCCATTGCGGTTTGATGACGATGCGCTCGGTCACATGCAGCGGCTTAAAATATTGTTTCCACGAATTTTCCCAATCCTCTTGCTTGACAATACTTTCCGAGAAAGTTCCCGAACCGAGATTGATCCCAAACTCTGACAGATTTTGAATTCGCTCTTTTATCTCCTTTATTTTGCTCTCCAGATTTTCTTCTAATCGAGAATAATATGCCGTCACGACGCTTTCAACATTGCGATCAATTTTGCTCTCGTCGATGTAATCCCAGTACAAATTTTCTTCGCCAATGATTTCAATCGGCTCTTCAATCGATACACCCGTTGCGCCAAATTCATAATATATCTCTGAAACAGCATCCACAGCACTTGCATGAACGCTCACTTTTATTTCCAAATAGTCCATATGTCACACTCCTATCGCAACATTATATCACATCACGCTGATGTTAAGAAAAAATTTTTATCGTTCATTGCAAACTTTTGAAAACAATTACTACATCCCCAGAGGTTACAAAAATCATCTCGTTACAATGTCCACCAATTCATCTCTTGCTATGGAAACGTTTGAAGAAATATTCTTTTCTCCAGACAAAACTAATCTATTATTTCATCAAACAATACAGCAAAAGGAGCTACCCTATTGAGCAACTCCTATTGCAAATGAAAATATTTGTTCAAAAATCTCGATAATTTTTTTAAGGATGAATCTAGCGTTGCTTCCGATGATCTTTGTTCCGTCAATCTTTCATTGATCTTTTATCAATCATCTCTCTTCATGCTCTACAATATTCCAAGCCCTCTTAGGAGAATGATAATAAGCACCACTGGCACGACGCCAAGAACAACTGGCTTCCAAGCGCTTGTAATTTTGATTTTTGTCGCTCCCGTATTAACTTCTTCCATAAATCCGTCAAACTTCCAGTTGAAGATTACAAACATCGAAAGAACTAATGCGCCAAGCGGCATCATCACATCACCCGATAAGAAGTCAACAAACCCAAAGATGGATTTGCCCATGATCGTGATATCCTGCCATGGTCCATGGGACATTACGCTTGGGAATCCTGCGATAAAAATTGCAACCAAGGAAATCCATACGCATTTTTTTCGATCCATTTTACCAAGTTCTGACATCGTAACGATGATTGGCTCGAGGTATCCTAGCGCAGAAGTCAATGCTGCAAAGAACAGAAGAATGAAAAACATTGCGCCAAAAACCCGACCAAATGGAAGCTGGTTAAACAAATTGGACATGGTCACAAACAATAAATTCGAACCAGAATCTGGTGCCATCCCAAAGGAGAAGATCGCTGGGAAAATCATCAAGCCCGCAATCAGTGCAGCCAATGTGTCAAATCCGATGATCATCAGCGCATCCTCTGGAATATTACTATCTTTCTTTAGATAACTACCGTAGATAAAACCTCCACCGCTGGCAATACCAATCGAGAAGAAACATTGCCCCAGTGCAGCGAGAAGCACTTTTCCATTAATTTTTGAGAAGTCGACCTCTAAGTACCATTTGAGTCCTTCCATTGCATTTGGCAATGTGAGAGAACGTACTGCGATCAAAACGATCATAATAAACAGTGCTGGCATCATAAAGGAACAACCTTTTTCCAATCCATCATTGAGTCCCAATGTAGAAATCACTCCGACTATCAACATCCCGATAATCATATAGATTGCTAGTTGGGTTGGGTTTTGCATAAAATTTTCGAACACAACCGCATATTCTGCTTGTTCAAGACCTGCTAGTTGTCCGCTTACCATTTTTACAAAGTACGAGATAATCCATCCCATAATTTGGAAGTAGTATGTCAAAATCAAAAAAGCAGAAATCACTCCGAGCCACCCGAAAGAAACCCACGGGCTGCCTTTTTTTGTTAAACTTCTCATTCCATCAACTGGATTGAGCTGTGTTTTTCTTCCAAGAGCAACTTCCATGTAGAACAACGGAATCCCGATCACAATACAGATCAACGCATATACGAGCACAAATGCTCCTCCGCCCATTGTCCCTACCAAGTATGGAAATCGCCAAATATTTCCGAGCCCTATTGAGAAGCCCGCTGCTGCCATGATGTAACCAAAGCGGCTACTCCAATTCCCTCTTTTTTCGCCGTCTTTCATAGTTTACCTCCAGTTTTACTCAAAAATGGTTACTCCACTCACCTCTGTCGCAAGCGCATTTACCGCTTTGCGAACCAGTGATTTTCTAAGTGCCAATTCTTTTTCTGGATCAAGCGAAGGATTGCCTACTGGATACGGAATCGCTATCGTTGGAACGATTCGATTCGCTCCTACCGATTGTGAAATTGTCGTAATCGTTGACAAGTGTACAATTGGAATCCCATATCGCTCGATTTCTTTTACCATCGTTGCGCCGCAACGTGTACAGGTACCTCATGTTGAGGTCAGAATAACACCATCAACGCCAGCTGCCTTAAGCTCAGCACCGATTTCTTTCCCGAACAATATGGCGTTTCCAACCGCTGTTCCCGTTCCTGTTGTGGTATAAAAATATTCATAAACCTTACTTACTTCGCCATCCTTTTCCATCTGACGAAGTACATCCAATGGTACGACACGGTCTGGACAGTCGTTCGCATAAACTGGGTCATATCCACCATGGATGGTAATGTAATCTCCAGTAAGCTCATCTTCTGCACTGATGTCGTATCTTCCCCACTTCTGAGCCGAAGCAGACTGAATGCGATCAGGATTTCCTTCAGGCACGATTCCGCCCGATGTCACCAATGCGATAACTGCTTTTTTAATATCTTTGATCGCTGGAGCTGGATCAACCAAATCAAACTCTGGCATCGGAAGCTCCGTTTCAAAAGGCTCGTTGTTCAAACGCTTCATCAGCATATTAAACGCTCTTTTTGCTCCAATCTCTTCGACCAAAATCGTCGTTCTTTTTCCCTGTGCAAAATATCCATCCGCAGGTTTCACATCTTCCCCGTTGAGCAATTTTTTTGCAACTGCTGCCATTACAGGAAGCGCTTTTTTCATATCGCCAGCCGCTGCGCCCGTTGGCACAACATAAGCTACTCCTCTGCATGCATCAAGCCCAGGATTTTCTTCAAACATACCGCTGACCGATGGGATTCCAAATTCTTCATCCGCAAAAGTCACAACGCCAGCACAAGCCATTCCATAGCGACCCGCATTAAAAGCTGGTCCTGCAACGATCAAATCTGGTTTTACTTCTTCTAGCGTTTTCTTCAAGTACTCCAGTGCTTGCTCCTTATTTTCATTGAAGTAGTTGTCTCCGCAAATAAGTGTTGCAACAACCTGACCCACATCGCCAAGCTCTTTTTGGAAGCCAGCAGCAGGACCTACTGCGCCCTCAAATAGTTCTGCTGGAAAATCCGCTTTATCTTCTCCACCAATTTGTCCAAAGAATTGGTTTACATAGTATAAAATTTTCTTTTGCATTTTCAACCTCCTACTTCAATTCAATCGTCGCATTATGGTAACCGATCTCTGAGGTTGCTCCGATAACAGCATTGAGCTCGCACTTGATTGTGCCAGTTTCTTTATCGCATGAGCCTGCCCATCCGCCAGCAAGATTCTCAATCGCCATTTCATCACCGAGTACCAAATCCGCTTTTTCAAGTTCTACCACATGGCTAACATTTCCAGTAGAAACCACCGCAACGGCAGCTTTGGAAACGTCCGCAAGCGGCTGGCTCATACCGTCCCAACCTGCACATTCATCAGTAATTAGCACGGTCTTGATTCCCATATTTTCCAATCGGGTACAAATCATAACGAGGTCAGAGTCTGGATTTCCATATCCCTCTTCGCTGACAATAACGCCATCTGCGCCAATCATCTGGCAAAGTTTCGCTGTGTAATCACAAGTTCTGAATTTACCCGCCAAGGTTGTAAGTTCAGGCACAAGCACCACGCCCAGGAAGTTGATTTCCTTTCCATGCTTTGCATAAAGCTCTTCAATCACCGCATTGTTCTGGTGCTGATAAGTCGTAATCTTGTCGCAAGCTGCTACGCAATTTCCGCTGATAACCGCACCATCGAGCTCCTCATTTGGATGAATCAGTGTAGGAAGTATCTGCTGAGAGTTCACGCCATAGATGTAACCGTCGTGCAAAAGTCCTTGCGAAATGAGCATTTCTACATAAGCAATTTTTGGCAGATTCGGATATTTTTTGTTTTCCTCCGCCATTGTGCCAAGTTCATAAACTTTTACTTCATCTGGTTCCACATTGCGACCGATCTGTCCAATGAGCTCTCCCGCTGTTAGACCTACGTGTCGTACTGTTTCCTCATGCTCATGAGGTTTGAGCCCATCGACCACTTTGATGTCCACCACAATGTTTAGTGTCTTGGAGAAAGGCGTCCATTTCGCACCCTCGCCCCACATATCGATGACTCCCTCTTGGAAACCTACAATGTCTCCAATGGTGACCACTGCAACATTTTTAAGTACGTTTACTTTTCCAAATCCAAGTTGTGCAACCTTTGTGGTCACTCCTGCAAAACCATTGTTGCCTTCAACTTTTACTCGTGGCTCGATGACGTCTTTTACAGGAATAATTCTCGTCTTCTCACCAGGTTTTGCGACATCGATTTTGATGTCTTTCACATTTGGATGCTCCATCAACTTTGCTGCAATTTCTTCTTTGTTGAAGTACAGAACACCATTCTCCACTTTGCTTTCATTCGAAAGCTCCACATTTTTAATGTGAATCAATCTTTGTTCCAGTCTCAAATCAATCACCTCCATAAAATTTTTTTCGCTTCTTCGAGCGCACTCAAGGTAAGCTCATAATCCAATATTGAATAATCGAGCAAATTTTTTTCGTCCTCTCCTCGATTTGATGTAACCATTTGATGTTTTTCGATCGCTTTTTCGATTTCAAGCAAACTCACTTCATCCATCGCACTTGCTTCATCCGAAAGAATAATGGATTTCACGGGCGACATCATCATTCGTATGCTCGCTGCGTTTGGCGAACTCATTAGACGATGACCTTTATGTACCATATCTCTCGCCGCTCGAAGAACCTGCATCGCATTTCCTTCGATGCGAATCGCATCTTGTTCTCTCGCAAAGAATTTCTCATTGTTTGTTACCAAGATATAGCCCAATGGTCTCAACTCCCTTCTTACAACTTTCTATAAAAATTTTCTATCGGTTCTATAAATTCTTATTTGTATTATAATTGTTTTTT
>JBHBDS010000033.1:0-10498 GCA_041784625.1 Filifactoraceae bacterium | reverse complement strand
TGTGCAACGAGATCGGCAAAAAAATCTTCGTGCTCGGTGGCGGATCGAATCTGCTCGTGCCTGATGATGGAATCAAGGATATTGTCATCAAAATTGCCGATAACTACAGCAAGTTTGAAATCAATGGGCAAAGTGTCTCAGCAGAATCTGGAATAAGACTTTCTACACTTTCGTCCAAGATTTTGGATGCAGAGCTAGCAGGCTTTGAGTTTGCAAGCGGAATCCCTGGCACGGTGGGCGGCGGCGTGTATATGAATGCGGGCGCATACGATGGCGAGATGAAAAATATTGTTGAAAAAGTTCGAGTGATCGACTTGTCGGGAAATGTTCGAGAATATTCGAACGATGAAATGGAATTTGCATATAGACAATCTGCAGCGATGCGCCGAGGAGAAATTATTTCAAAAGTAGAATTTTTGCTGGAGAATGGAGAGTATTCGACCATCAAGTCAAAGATCGACGAATTGACGGAAAAAAGAACCTCCAAGCAGCCGCTGACGGAGTACAGCGCAGGCTCGACTTTCAAAAGACCCGATGGATATTTTGCTGGCAAACTAATCGAGGATGCTGGGCTCAAAGGATTTTCTATCGGTGAGGCAAAAGTCTCCGAAAAACATTCGGGCTTTGTCATTAACAAAGGAAATTGCAGCTACCAAGAGATGGTCGCATTTATCGAAGAAATCAAGAGAAGAGTTTTTGAACATTCGGGCATAATGCTAGAAGAAGAAGTGAGGATATTAGGAAAATAATATGAGAGCATTTGCGGAGTATCACTCGCATACGAATTATAGTGATGGCAAGGCGAGCATGGAGCAGATGGTGGACGAGGCGGCGCGGCTTGGCTACGAAATATACGGCATCTCAGATCATGGCTACAAGCACCAATTTTTTGGCGTGAAGTATGACGACTATCCCAAGATGAGAGAGGAACTGGATCGTTTGCAAGAAAAATACCCGAGCATGAAACTTTTGCTCGGCGTTGAGGCAAATATTTTGGATGATCGTGGCAACATCGATGTGGATGACAAAATTCTGGGCCTTGTGGATTATGTGATGGCGGGCTACCATTTTGGCTCAAAACCTCAAAATTTACGTGGACTGAGAAATCATTTTAACAACTATACCAAAGTTTTTGGCAAAAGAGAGAAAGAGTATAACACGAGAGCGCTGATCGAAGCGATGAGGAACAATGATTTGTTCATTCTCACGCACCCAGGCGACAAGGGGATGATTGACACACTCGAAGTGGCAAAGGCAGCACACGAGACCAATACCATTTTGGAAATCAATGCACACCACGACAATCTTTCGCTGCGTCAGTTGATGGAAGTCAAAAACATTGACATCAAATTTTCGGTCGGCTCGGATGCACATCGTCCAGAACATCTAAAATATATTAGTCAAGCAATCGATCGTGCACAGATGGCAGGAATTGATCCAAGTCGCATTATCAATGTCAAAGGGAGCGAAGAGAGATGAGATTTGTTATTGTAACAGGAATGTCGGGCTCGGGCAAAAGTGAAGTGATGAGCGTGCTGGAGGACATGGGATACTATTGCATCGACAATCTTCCGCCAGCGCTGATTCCCAAAATTCTCGAACTCGGCGCACAATCGCAGGGCATGATGGAAAATGTTGCGCTTGGAATCGACATCCGTGGATATAATTTTGTGAACAGCTACAACGCAGCGATCAATTATATCAAAGAACAGGAATATCATGCCGATATTTTGTTCCTCGAGACCAACGACGACATTCTCGTTCGTCGCTACAAAATGACGAGAAAAAAACATCCGCTCGCAGTCGAAGGCGATGTGCTCTCGGGTATTCGCAAGGAGAGAGAAATTCTCTCAGGCATCAAATCCAAAGCGGACATCACGATTGACACATCAAAGCTCGAGGTCAAAGATCTTCGCAACCATATTATGAATATGTTCCAATTCAAGGAGAAGAGAAACAATTTGACAGTTTCCCTCACCTCGTTTGGATTCAAGCATGGGATTCCACTTGCGGCGGATCTGGTATTTGACGTGAGATTTTTGCCAAATCCATACTATGTTGAAGAACTTCGAGACAAGACTGGCGACTATGAGGAAGTTCGTAATTATGTGATGGATTCCAGCAAGAGCGTGGAGTTTTTGGAAAAGCTCTATGGCATGATCGATTTTTTGCTCCCAAATTATGAAGAGGAAGGTAAAAATTATTTGCAAATTGCGATTGGTTGCACGGGTGGAAAACATCGCTCGGTGACTTTTGTGAATTTGCTCTATGATTTGCTCAAAGATACTGAATACGATGTGCTCAAAAACCATCGAGATATTGAAAAGAGATAATTATGGATAAGAAAATTGTAGTAATCGGCGGAGGAACTGGACAAGGAAATCTGCTGAGAGGACTAAAGCATTTTGCGGATGATATTACTGCCATTGTAACCGTAGCGGACGATGGTGGCGGCTCGGGACTCATTCGAAATGAGAACCGAATGCTCCCGCCAGGCGATATTCGCAACTGTTTGATTGCGCTATCCAACACCGATCCACTGACGGAGCGATTGATTCGCCACCGATTCGAAAGTGGTAGCATCAAGAACCAGAGTTTTGGGAATTTGCTCATTCTTGCTTACTATGAGATGTTTGGTGATTTTGAAAAATCCATCAACTATGTAGGCAAAATCATCGGCGCAAAAGGACGAGTCGTTCCATCGACCATCGAACAGACGAGATTGGTCGCCAATCTGGAAAACGACAATGTTGCCATCGGCGAATCCAACATTGCATCGATGGCGATATCGCAGCGAACCAAAATCAAATCGCTGGAACTTTTACCATCTGCGCCAAAAGCAACCGAGTCTTCGGTTGAGGCGATTCGAAATGCAGATCTCATCGTCATCGGACCGGGAAGTCTCTACACAAGCATCATTGCGAATTTGCTCATTCCAGATATTGCCAAGGCAATTCAAGAAAGCACGGCAAAAAAAGTGTTTATCTGCAATATTATGAGCGAGCATGGCGAGACGGACGATTTTGATTCGTGGGGACATTTTCAAAAGTTGCAGCAATATATTCCGCACATCCAATTTGACTATGTGGTAATCAACGATGCAGCGATTGAAGAAAATGCGCAGAAAAAATATGAAGAAGAAAACAAGTTTCCTGTGCATTACGACCAAGTGCAGGCCAAAAAATTTGAAGAACATGGAATACAAGTAATTAGCGGAGATTTTGTTTTTGTCACCGACGAAGGACATATCATCCACAACAGTCTGGAGGTTTCGAGAGAGCTTTCCAAATTATAACGAAGATAGGAGGTAGCATGAGAGAAGAAATTAGTGCAGGTGGCGTAGTTGTTTTTGGCAATGCTATCCTTTTATTGAGAAAATATAATGGTTGGGTGTTGCCAAAAGGACGTGTGGAACAGGGAGAAGAGCTTATTGATGCGGCATGGCGTGAGGTCAAAGAGGAAACCGGTGTAAAAACCGAAGTCCTTCGATACCTCGGCGAGATTCACTATACTTACAAAGATAACTGGGAAAGCAGCCAAAGGGTGCACAAAATTGTTCACTGGTACCTGATGAAATCATCCGATCTATCCGCAAGACCGCAGAAGGAAGAAGGTTTTATCGAAACGAGATATGTTCCGATTGAAAAAGTGGTCGACATGATTCGCTATGACGACGAGCGTGAAATCGTAAAGGTTGCAATCCAAATAATAAAGGACGAAAAAAATGTCATTTTCACAAACGGCAAAAAATGAGTTGGCACGAAGACCGCTGGAAGAAAAGAATCTCCAGCTCGCCGAACTCTCTGCGCTGCTTCGGGCGACGGGGGCACTTCGGATCGTCGGGCTGAACAAATTGGCATTTTCGGTAACGACGGACAATCCGGCGATTGCTCGAAGAATTTTTGCAATCATCAAGGCTGTGTTCGACATCTCCGTCGAGATACAAGTCAGCGATCCGACGGGACCAAAAAAAACCAATCTGTTTTATCTGCAAGTATCCAATGAGCAAGGAGCAAATCGGATTCTCGAAGAAATTGGAATCATCGAGATGCAAGAGGACGGCATCCATTTTCTAGAAGATGTTCCCAAACGAATCGTCGGTAAGAAGGAAGAGAAAAGAGCGTATATCCGAGGCGCATTTCTCGGCTGTGGCTCCATTGCCGACCCTAAGAAAAATTATCATCTCGAGTTTGCGGTGACCGATGTCGATTTTGGACGTAAACTCATTCAAATTTTTGGGAGTTTTGGAATCGAGGCAAAAGCGATTCAGCGCAAAAATATGCAGATTGTCTACATCAAAGATTCCAACAATATCGCCGACATTTTGGCACATATCGGAGCACATGCGACGGCACTCACCTATCAGAGTGTGATGGTCGATAAGCAATTCAAAAATGATGTCAATCGTAAAGTAAATTGCGAAACGGCAAATTTTCTCAAGATGATTGATACCGCTCAAAGGCAGGTCGATGCGATCAAATATCTCAAGAAAAAACGCAGACTCAATCAATTGCCCGATCATTTGCGAGAGATTGCAGAGCTGCGACTCAAATACAAAGATAAGAATCTCAAAGAGCTCGGCGAAAAGATGAAACCACCGCTTGGAAAATCTGGCGTGAATCATCGGCTCAAAAAAATCGAAGAAATCGCCAATGAATTGAAAGAAAAAAATAATGAAATATAAAAAAGGAGGACGTATGAGTAACGTACTAGATTTACTAAAAGAGAGAGGCTTTATTGCCCAAATCACGCATGAAGAGGAACTTCGTGAAGCATTTGAGAATGGACAGGTGACTTTTTACACAGGCTATGATGCAACAGCGGATTCGCTGCATGTTGGTCACTTCCTGCAAGCGGTAGCGATGCGACATCTGCAAAATGCGGGACATCGCCCAATCGTGCTAATTGGTGGAGGAACGACAATGATTGGGGATCCATCGGGTCGTTCGGATATGAGAAAAATGCTCACTCGTGATGACATCGCTGCAAATGCTGAAGTTTTCAAAGAGCAACTTTCCCGATTCATCGACTTTAGCGACGAAAAAGCAATTTTGGTGGACAATGCCGATTGGCTGCTCGGGCTTGAGTACATTCCATTCCTTCGCGAAATTGGAACGTCCTTCTCCGTGAACCGTATGCTGCAAGCAGAATGCTACAAATCCAGACTTGAGGGCGGACTGACTTTCCTTGAGTTCAACTATATGATTATGCAAGCATTCGACTTCCTCAAACTTTTTGACAACTACAACTGCCAGCTTCAAATGGGTGGAGACGACCAATGGTCCAACATCATCGCTGGAGCAGATTTGATTCGTCGTAAGAGAGAAGGATCCAAAGCATTTGGTATGACATTCAACTTGCTCACCACTTCCGACGGAAAGAAAATGGGAAAAACGATGGCAGGTGCACTGTGGCTTGATCGCAACAAAACAACACCATACGAGTTCTACCAATACTGGAGAAATATCGAAGACGCATCTGTTGAAAAATGCTTGGCACTTCTTACTTTCCTTCCAATGGACGAAGTAAGAAGACTTGGCGCACTCGAGGGAGCAGAGATCAATAAAGCGAAAGAAATCCTTGCTTTTGAAGTAACAAAACTTGTTCACAGCGAAGAAGATGCAATCAATGCACAAAATGCTGCGAGAGAACTTTTTGACAACAGCAAAGGAGCGAGCGAAAACGCACCGACGACCGAAGTTGCAAAAGCAGAAATCGAAAAAGGACTTAGCGTAATCGAGGCGCTCAAACTCACTGGATTGGCAAAATCCAATTCCGAAGCTCGTACCTTGATTGAACAAGGCGGCGTGAGCTTGAACGAAATCAAAATCACCGACATCGGCGCAGTAATCGGCGACGAGCATATCAACGGCGACATCGTTCTTATCAAAAAAGGAAAGAAATCTTTCCATCAGATCAAACTTGTATAATAAGGAGTCCAAATGTCTAAAAAAATAGTAGAAGCATTGACCTTTGACGATGTACTTCTCGTTCCTCAAAAATCAGAAGTACTCCCAAAGGATGTTAGCATCAAAACCGTTTTGACACAAAAAATAAAACTCAACATTCCGCTGATGAGTGCAGGAATGGACACCGTTACAGAGCATGAGATGGCGATTTCGATGGCAAGACAAGGCGGCATCGGCATCATCCACAAAAATATGTCCATCGAAGAGCAGGCGCACGAAGTCGACAAGGTAAAACGCTCGGAGCATGGCGTGATCACCGATCCGTTTTTCCTCAAAAAAGACAACACGATTCAAGAGGCGGACAACCTGATGGGCAGATTCCGTATCTCTGGCGTGCCAATCGTGGACGATAATCACAAGCTGATTGGAATAATCACCAACCGTGACATCCGATTCGAAAATGATTTTTCCAAAAAAATCGAAGAATCGATGACGAGCGAAAATCTCGTGACTGCAAAAGAAGGCGTTTCACTCTCGGAAGCGCAAGAAGTGCTTAGAAGAAACAAAATCGAAAAACTTCCGATCGTTGATGACGAAGGACATCTCAAGGGACTCATCACGATCAAGGATATTGAGAAAAAAATTATGTTCCCAGATTCTGCAACGGATGAGAACGGAAGACTTCTCTGCGGTGCAGCAGTTGGTGTAACCGACGATATGATGGAGCGAATTTCGGCGCTAGTTGAAGCCAAAGTTGACGTAATCGTTATCGACACGGCACATGGACATTCCCAAGGAGTCATCGAGGCAGTTCGTGCAGCACGCAAGGCTTTTCCAGATTTACAGATCATCGCAGGCAATGTGGCAACCAAAGAAGCGACCAAAGAGCTGATCGAAGCGGGAGCAAATTGTATCAAAGTAGGAATCGGGCCAGGCTCAATCTGTACAACTCGTGTTGTTGCAGGAGTCGGCGTGCCGCAGATTTCTGCCGTGATGGACTGCTATGAAGAGGCAAAAAAACATAATATTCCAATCATCTCAGATGGAGGAATCAAATACTCTGGCGATCTCGTCAAAGCAATCGCTGCGGGCGCATCCGTTGCGATGCTTGGCTCAATGTTTGCAGGAACAAAAGAAGCACCAGGCGAAACGATTCTTTACAAAGGTCGCTCCTACAAATCCTATCGTGGAATGGGCTCGATGGGTGCGATGGAAAAAGGCTCGAAAGATCGCTACTTCCAAAAAGATGCAAAAAAATTGGTGCCAGAGGGCGTTGAAGGAATGGTAGCGTACAAAGGCGAAGTGGCAGACATCGTATTCCAAATGGTCGGCGGACTACGTGCAGGAATGGGCTACTGCGGAACCAAAACAATCGACGAGCTCAAAGAAGATGCTGTTTTTGTACGAATCACGGCAGCAGGACTTCGCGAGAGCCATCCGCATGACATCACCGTAACCAAAGAAGCACCAAACTATAGCGCACAAATAGGGGAGTAAATAAAAGAATGAATAACGAATTAGCATTGATTTTAGATTTTGGCGGACAATACAACCAGTTGATTGCAAGACGAGTTCGAGACAAAAATGTATACTGCGAAATCTATCCATACCATCTCAGCATCGAAAAAATCAAAGAGCTAAATCCAAAAGGAATCATCTTTACGGGCGGACCAAATTCCGTCTACGAAGATGGATCGCCAAAAGTCGACCCAGCAGTTTTTGAACTTGGGATTCCAATCCTTGGTATCTGCTACGGAATGCAAATTATGACGCAGATGCTCGGCGGCAAAGTAGCGACAGCGCAGACCAGAGAATTTGGAAAAACCAATACAAAAATCGTCAAAGAATCCAAACTTTTTGACAAGACAGCAGCAGAACAAAAAACATGGATGAGCCATGTAGATTATGTGGAACAAATGCCAGAGGGATTTGAAGTAATCGCAAACACAGCAGATTGTCCAGTGGCAGCGATGCAAAATTTGGCAAAAAAATTCTACGGAATCCAATTCCACACCGAAGTAGAACACACCGAGTTTGGCGAAGAAATTCTACAAAACTTCCTCGATATCTGCAACTTCAGCAAAGACTGGTCAATGGAAAGCTATGCGACCATCGCAGTCAATGAAGTCAAAGAAAAAGTTGGCGATAAAAAAGTTCTGCTTGCGCTTTCAGGCGGCGTGGACTCCTCCGTTGTTGCCGCAGTAATTTCCAAAGCGGTAGGCGACCAGTTAACATGCATCTTTGTAGATCACGGACTCATGAGAAAAAATGAGGGCGACGAAGTAGAGGCGGCATTTGCAAACTCGGGAATGAATTTTGTTCGAGTGGATGCCGAAAAAAGATTCCTAGACAAATTGGCGGGCGTTTCTGATCCAGAGAAAAAAAGAAAAATCATCGGCGAAGAATTTATCCGAGTGTTTGAAGAAGAGGCAAAAAAAATTGGTGCAGTAGACTTTTTGGCACAAGGAACCATCTACGCAGACGTTGTCGAAAGCGGTCACGGCGATGCAGCAGTCATAAAGAGTCATCACAATGTTGGCGGTTTGCCAGAGCATGTAGACTTCAAAGACATCATCGAACCGCTCCGCAATCTATTCAAAGATGAAGTAAGACGACTTGGAAAAGAACTCGGCTTGCCCGATTATCTCGTCAATCGTCAACCATTCCCAGGACCGGGACTTGCGATACGTGTGATGGGCGAAATCACCAAAGAAAAACTCGACATCCTCCGAGATGCAGACTACATCTTCCGAGATGAGATTGCCAAAGCAGGACTCGATAAAGAAATCAACCAATACTTTGCGGTACTCACCAACCAAAGAACCGTCGGCGTGATGGGCGACTTCAGAACCTACGACTATACGCTCGCGCTCCGAGGCGTGAGAACCACCGACTTCATGACCGCCGATTGGGCAAGAATCCCATACGAAGTCCTCGACAAAGTCTCCGTAAGAATCGTCAACGAAGTAGACCATATTAACCGAATCGTGTACGACATCACAAGCAAACCACCAAGCACAATCGAGTGGGAGTAACAGTAACAAATATGATTCTGCTATATAATGGTTAATAATACAGCGTTTCGGTGTTTTGCAGGAGCAAAAAACTCTTGAGTGATACTATTTTGATACTAAAAGTAAGAAAAAGTAGGTCTGAAAGGGAGTTGTTGAATTTAGGTAAATTGTTTAGAAAGCCTTCCATCGTTTTGGTGGGAGGCTTTTGTGGGAGTAGTGAATTCTAAATTGGAATTTTGGGGGAGAAGAAATGAGTATTTTATTCAATGAATTTAGGAGCATTTGCTTATATTTAAATAAAATCGGAATCGTGCCTACATTAATGGGTTCTTTAGGACTGGAATTTATATCAAAAGAAGATTGGAAACCATCAGATATTGATATTCATGTTCCGGGAGATCCAAGAGGCTGGGAAGCTCCCGATGAACTCAGAATTTATAATTGGGGCAAAATAATGACGGTTATGAAAGAATTGGGATATGATTTAGTGGACATTCATGAGCATGAATTTCAAAAAAATGGAGTTAGTGTAGAATACGGTTCAATCGATTCCTTATATGATTTTGCGGGTATTGCTGAATCGGATATAGAACTTATTCAACTAAACGAAATAAAGTTTCGTGTACCAAGTCTAAAACAGTTTTTACAGATTTATAAAGCATCATCAAAAGATTCATATAGAAATGATAATAATAACAATAAAGACTTTAAAAAAATAGATTGGTTGAATAGTCATATATAAATATAGGTTTGTCAAACTCAAACAATAATAAAAATAAATATTTTAAGAAGTGGGTGTGTTGATGGAAATAATAGAGGTTATGGAAAACAAAAAAAATTATATTGAGTTGCTATTATTGGCAGACGAGCAGGAGGATATGATAGACCGTTATATTGATAAGGGTAAAATGTATGTACTTGATGATAATGGTATTAAATGTGAGTGTGTTGTAATCGATGTGGGAAATGGCGTACTTGAAATTAAGAATATTGCGACAGTTCCGGAATATCAAGGCAAAGGTTACGCGAAAGCCATGATTGATTTTATTATCACGAAATACAGAGAAGAGTATTCTATCCTGCAAGCGGGAACAGGCGATAGTTTGTTAACGATGCCCTTTTATGAGAAATGTGGTTTTGTACATTCTCACATTATTCCTAATTTCTTTACGGATAACTATAATCATCCGATATATGAGGGGGGTATTCAATTGGTAGACATGGTGTATTTAAAAAGAGTTTTATAAATCCCAGCTTGTCGAAATGAAATAATTAAATAATATAGCAACTTATGAAGCAGTAAATCAAAAATGGTTTACTGTTTTTTTGTTGCTCAGATTTTAGAAGAAAGGACAAAGAAAATGAAAAATATAGATAAAAAAATTTTAATGGCAGAAGAAGAAATCAAGCAGCTACAAAACAAAAGAAAAAAGCTCATTAGTCAGCAGAAACAGGAAGAGAGAAAAAAGAGAGATAGACGCCTTTATGAAAAAGGAGCAGTTTTTGAAAGTATCTTTACCGAAAGCAAGGATTTTACGAAAGATGAATTTTATCAGCTAATCACATATCCAAATA
>JBHBDS010000032.1:0-3799 GCA_041784625.1 Filifactoraceae bacterium | reverse complement strand
TGGCATCACGAAAAAAACAAAAATACAGAGCGTAATTGCTTTAATAAAAAAATTAAAAGTTGGGAATAAGAATAGGCAAAGAAAGGATCTTTTCGAAATATTTTTGGATAGAATTTCGAACAAAATTTGCGTGAAACAAAATGAAAAAATGAGACCGAGGAAATATTCTTATGCGGAAAACGTCAATACAAATCGTAACGAGTAAGACTCATATGAAATAAGGCGGACTAATCCAATAGAAAAATGTATATTCAGGAGGATATTTCATTGGTGAGCGATTCTTGTGATGGTTTGCAGACATCTGTGCAGAGAAGGAGGTTGTGATGAGAGAAATTTTGCCAGCGCTAGACCGTGAGAGCAGTGAGCCGCTATATACGCAGCTGTACAAATACATCAAGCAGGAGATTGAGATCGGAAGCATTGCGCAAGGGGAAAAACTCCCGTCCATTCGAATGCTTTCGAAAAAAATCGGAATATCGATCACAACGATCCGTCTCGCATACGATCAGCTTTCGATGGAAGGCTATGTGCTCAATCGAGAAAAATCGGGATATTTTGTAAATCAGCTCGATTTTATCGAAGAGGTGCGCAGCCATGAGATCGAGGCAGAAATCATTGAGCAAAAAGATTTGACTCGCCAAAAAGAGTTGGCATACGACGAGGAATGTTTTGATTTTGTAAAATGGAAAAAATGTCTGAATCATGTGCTGACTTACGACAGCAAAAATCTTCTTGCAGAAGCCGATGTGCAGGGCGAGCTGGAGCTGCGAGAACAAATTGCCAAATATGTTTTTCAAGCACGTGGCGTGCACTGCACGAGCGATGAGGTGATCGTCGGGGCAGGAACACAGCAGCTGATCCATATTTTGGCAGCGATTCTCCGCCGAGTGGACAAATGGGTGATCGGGTTTGAAAACCCAGGATACTATTTGAGCCAACATATTTTTGCCGAGCAACAATTTACGGCGGTTCATTTGGATCTAGATGCAGAGGGTGTGGCGCTGATGCCGCTGATGGGCAAGCGACTCGATCTGCTCTATGTCAGCCCATCGCACCAATTTCCAACAGGTATTGTCATGTCGGCGAAGAGAAGATCGCAGCTGCTCCACTGGGCGAAAGAGCAGGATGGATATTTGATCGAAGATGATTACGATTCGGAGCTCAGATACTATGGTCGACCGATTCCTGCGCTCAAAGCGATGGACAAGAACCAGCGAGTGATTTATCTCGGTTCTTTTTCTTCGACACTGTTGCCGTCGATTCGAATCAGCTACCTCGTGTTGCCAAGAGAATTGCTGCACATTTACCATCAGCTCAAAAATTCCTACTCGCAAGGCGTGTCCAAAGTCGATCAGCTTGCACTCTGCAAATTTATGAAAGACGGACATTACCAAAGACATATCCGCCGCATCCGACGACTTTACTCCGACAAAGCGAGCAAATTATCCGAGCTGATTCAAAAAAAATACGCGCCAAAAATCCAAATCGTCAGCAACACGTCGGGATTGTTCTTGATAGCCCAATTCCAAAGCGAAAAAACCGAAGACGAATTGGCAGAACTTTTTGCTCACGAAGGAATCAAAGCAACACCGTACGGAAACTACGTCAAAACTGCTTACGAGACGGAAAATCCAAGCCTGCTCATCTACTTTTATAATATTGAAATCAAACGAATCGAAAAATTGTTTGAAAAAATATTTGGAGAGATATTTTGAAGAAATATTCGATTAGGTGGTTTTGGAATAATTTTGGACGCAACAGTAATGACAAAAAAAGGTTTTCATAATATACTATAAAGGATTAAATAATGATGTATGACAAGAAAAAGGAGAAAAGTATGAAGATATTAGCGATTAACCCAGGTTCTACTTCGACCAAAATTGCGCTTTATGAGGACAAGGAGCTTTTGTTCAAGGAGAGTTTGGAGCATTCGAATGAGGAGCTTGCGAAATATCCATCGGTGGCTTCTCAGTATGGAATGCGCAAGGAGGCGATTATGTCGGTGCTGGAAAAGCAAGGATATTCGCCAAAGGATTTGAGTGCGGTTGTTGGACGTGGTGGGATTCTTCCTCCAGTACAATCGGGCGCTTATGTGGTCAACGAGGTGATGGCGGATGTGCTGCTCAATCGTCCAGTGTTTGAGCATGCGTCCAATCTCGGAGGGCTCATTGCCAAGGATATTGCAGATTCCATCGGCGTGAAAGCATACATTTACGACTCGGTTGCGGTGGATGAGTTTGACGATATTGCAAGAATCACCGGAATCAAAGAAATTCAGCGCAAAAGTTTTTCGCATGCGCTGAACATGAGAGCGGCTGCGCACAAAACGGCAGAGCAGCTCGGCAAACCATATGCAGAAACCAATCAAATTATTGCACATCTTGGCGGTGGGATGTCCGTGTCGGCTCACAAACAAGGTCGTATGATCGATATCGTTGGCGACGACGAAGGACCATTTTCGCCAGAGCGCTCGGGAAGAATGCCAGTCAAAGATTTTATGAAATATGCTTTGCAATTTGATCTTCCGACGCTAACAAAGAAAATGCGTGGAGGAGCGGGACTGGTTTCTCTGCTTGGAACAAATTCGGCGCTTGAAGTAGAAAAAAGAATCTCCGAGGGCGATCAAGAGGCGAAACTCGTGTACGAAGCGATGGCATACCAAATCGCTCGAGCAATCGGGGAGCTTGCGGTCGTGCTCGATGGGGAAGTCGATGCGATCACGATTACTGGCGGAATTGCTTATTCCAAATTCATCACCGACTACGTGAGCCGCAAGGTCAAATTCATTGCGCCAGTGCATATTATTGTGGGTGAAAATGAGCTGGAATCTCTTGCGTTTGGAACATATCGTGTGCTCGTAGGTGAGGAAGAGGCTCATGAGTTTGTAGAAAAAAGATAACAAAATCCAATAAAAAACTTTTGCAGAAAAAAGTTTCGAAATCAGCAGCTCTTGAGGAGACTCAAAGAGAAAGCGGATAAAAAATAATATAATAGATATAAACTAAAAATTAGGGATAATCCCACAAAAAGGAGTCGCTGCAGATTTGTGGCGGCTCTAATCACAAATAATGTAGAAATTTTTTGTTTGAGAATGGAGAAGAACGATGATTCGAATGACGGCAGAGCATTCACAATGGCCAATAGTGAACGATGCAATTTTTGAAATCGCAAGCAGAGCCAAAGCGGCGCAGGCAAAATTTGGTCGAGAAAATGTCATCAACGCAACACTTGGCGCAATCACGGACGATGCAGGAAACTTGGTTTGCTTCGACACAGTATATCGTCTGTACAAAAATTTGCCCGATGCACTGATCGCAGGATACGCAACGATCGAGGGGCAGGCAGATTTTTTGACAGCGATCGAAAAAGCCTGCTTTGCCCAGTATCGACCACAGGGATTCATTCGCTCCGTGGCGACACCAGGTGGAACAGGCGGCATCAAGCACGCTGTGTGGAATTACACCAACGCAGGAGACGATATTCTCGTGGCAGATTGGTTCTGGTCGCCATATCGAACGATTGCGGAAGAAGGCGGCAGAGGACTGAGAACCTTCCGTCTATTTAACGAGCGTGGTGGATTCGATATCGAGGATTTTGAAGCGCAGTACACCAAACTCCTCGAGGAACAAAAACGTGCCGTGGTGATTATCAACACGCCAGCGCACAATCCGACAGGCTACAGCCTATCCGACGAAGAATGGGATCAGGTGCTAGCAATTCTCAAAAAGCTTTCGCAAGATCCAGAAAATAAATTGATTCTCGTGGTCGACACCGCATACATCGATTTTGCGGGACAGGG
>JBHBDS010000031.1:0-28672 GCA_041784625.1 Filifactoraceae bacterium | reverse complement strand
GGCTCTTTGTCTCCTTTGAATCCAAGAAAAACTTCAAACGGAATATCATGACCTTCTTTTTGGTATTCTGCGCCGCAGTTTGGACATTTTTTGTCTGGCAAATCCATTCCCGATGCGATTTCTCCGTTTTCAAAAAACTCGCTCTTCTTGCACTCTTTGCAAATATAGTGAGGCGGAAGTGGATTTACCTCGGTGATGTCGCTCATTGTTGCCGCAAAAGACGAACCGACCGAACCCCTCGAGCCAACGAGGTAGCCGTCCTCGATGGATTTTGTCACCAGTTTTTGGGCGATAATGTACATTACCGCATAGCCATTCCCGATGATCGAATTGAGTTCTCGCTCGAGTCTTTTTTCAACCGTCTCAGGCAGAGGATCTCCGTAAATTCTTTTTGCTTTGGCATAACACATCTCGCGAAGTTCTGTATCCGAGCCCTCGATAATCGGTGGGTATGTTCCATCTGGAATTGGAATGATATGCTCAATCATATCGGCGATTTTGTTCGTATTCGTCACGACCACTTCATACGCTTTTTCTTCGCCAAGGTACGAAAATTCATCGAGCATCTCTTGCGTTGTGCGGAAAAAAAGCGCTCCATTGTCGAGATCTTTGGAATATTTTAGTGCTGCTTTGAACACATCTCGAATCACGGAATCTTTGCTCTCGATGTAGTGCACATCGCCCGTTGCAACAACGAGCTTGCCCTGTCTTTTGCCCAGCTCAACAATTTTTTTGTTGATATCACGCAGCGCATCGATCGATGGTACGAGCTTCTTGTCCACCAAAAATTCATTGTTGGCGCATGGCATAATCTCGAGATAGTCATAGTAACTGACAATTTGCCCAAGTTCCGCATCGGATTGATTCTTGAGCACCGCCGAAAATACTTCGCCCGACTCGCAAGCAGAGCCCACAAGAATCCCCTCTCGATGATTGTTCAAAAAACTTTTGAGGATTCGTGGCTTCTTATAAAAATGCTCGATATGCGAATCTGAAATAATTTTATATAAATTTTTTAATCCCACATAATTTTGCACGAGCAGTACGACATGGTTCATTCTTTTGGATCTAAAATCGGTGTCCGTAATTTTCTGGTTGACTTGATCCAGCGTTTCGACTCCTTTTTCCTCAAGCATCTCCAAAAATTTGAGAAAAATCTCTGCCGTCGCCTGCGCATCATCCACTGCACGGTGGTGATTATCCAATCGCACGCCAAGCCTCTTTGCCACCAAATTGAGCTTGTGACTGCGAAGGTCGATGAGAAGTGTGCGAGAAAGTGCCACCGTATCGATCGCCTTGGATCGATATTTCAGATTGAGGTTCACACAATTTTGGCGAATAAATCCTGTGTCAAAATCGGAGTTATGCGCAACGAGCATGCTGTCCCCTACAAAGTCCAAAAACTCTGGGAGCACCTTATCGATGGTTGGTTTGTCCACAAGCATCTCGTCCGTGATTCCCGTTAGCTCTGTGATTTTTGCGGATAATTTGCGCTCGGGATTGATCAGCTGGCTGTATCGGTCCACGATCTGCCTTTTTGAAATTTTCACAGCACCAATTTCGGTTATTTTTTCATGCTGTGGCGAAAGTCCTGTCGTCTCGATGTCGAACACGACAAAATCTTGGTCGAGCGAAAGTTGGTTGAATTCTTTGAGCACCACTTTTCCATCGTCCACCAAATATCCTTCCACTCCATACAACACTTTGATGTCGCTTTTTTTCGCTTGCTCCATCGCCTCGGGAAAAGCCTGCACCACTCCATGATCGGTAATGGCCACGGCTTTGTGCCCAAAAAATGCCGCCTGCTTGACCATATCTTTGGCGCTCTCAATCGCATCCATCGATGACATATTCGTGTGCAAATGAAGTTCGACTCTTTTTTCTTCGCAAAGATCTTGACGTTTGTTTGGTTTCGCCTTGTTGATATCCTTTGGCATAATGGTGACTTCCCGAGAAAAGCTGTCCATCGCCACATCGCCTTTTAGCTTGATGTAACTGCCGTCCTTGATTGCATCCTCTTCGCTATCCCAAAACACTTTGCACATCATCGAGCCTGTGCCGTCGTGAATCGCAAAGCTCTGGAGCACTTTTTTGTTGTTCAGTTTTCGAAGATCGGAAGCAAAAATACTGCCCTCCACGACAATGCCTCGGTTGCCATCTTCAAGTTCTGCAATTGTAATGGATTCTGCGGTAATTTTTCTCCCTTTGATAATATCATCGGAAGCATCGACCTTCTTGCTCGGTTTTGGCTCCGATTTCCCAAGAGTCGAAATCATTTTCTCCAGTTGTTTGTCCGCATCCTCAAAATATTTTTCGCAGTCAAAAATTTCCTCGCCGCCGATTAGTTTCACCACAATGTCGAGCCCAAGATTCATTGCAATCGAATTCCTGATTTGTTGGTCGATTTTCTTCTTAATGAGGCTCTCTTTGATGACATTGTCCTGCACATTGATGAGTAGCTGATTCTCATCGATAAAGCTGCAGTCAATTAAAAAGCAGCTCTCAATATTATCGCTAGCGGGGCAATGCTTGCTGAGAATATACTCGATGCTCGGCAGATAGCTCTGCACTCGGTCGATTGGGTCCTCTTCCCCAATGTATTCCATCACAATTGAAACTTTTTTGAGCATCGGATTGCGTGCAAGACACTCGTCTTCCAGCTCCGACAAAAGTTTTTGACTGATGATCTTGTTGTATTTTGTGATAAACTCCAGCTTGGATTGCATTTTGTATAGGTTGATACTTTCCAGCTGAATGTCGCTTTCGTCCATGAATTTCTTAATAATTTCCATACTGCCCTACATTTTTTCAATCTCTGCTAACAATACTTCTTCAATTTCATCCTCACGCAGCTTGCGCACGATTTCACCTTTTTTGAAAAGGATCGCTTCGCCAACTCCACCAGCGATTCCGATGTCCGCCTCTTTCGCCTCGCCTGGTCCATTGACCGCACAGCCCATAATGGCAACTTTGAGCGGCTTTTTGATTTCTTCCAGCTTTTTTTCCATTCGCTCTGCCAGCGCAATCAAATCGATTTTGGTTCTTGCGCAGGTCGGACAGGAAATTATTTTGATGGAATCAAGGTCGAGATCCAATGCGCTGAGGATATTTTTTGCGACGTAAATTTCCTCCACAGGATCTGCTGTGAGCGAAACACGAATCGTATCGCCGATGCCTTTGAGCAACAGATGTCCGATGCCGATGGATGATTTGACCGTCCCTTTGGCTGTTGTGCCCGACTCCGTGATACCGAGGTGGAGCGGGTAGTCGGAGATTTTGGAAAACTCTTCGTACGCCTCGATCGTTCGAAAGATGTCGCTCGCCTTGAGTGATACCACCGTGTTATAAAAATCTTGCTCCTCTAGCACTTTTAGATGTCTGAGTGCCGACTGCACCATCGCCTGCGCACCATTGCCATAATCTGCAACGACCGATTTTTCGAGCGAGCCGCCGTTTACGCCAATTCGCATTTTGATATTTCTTTTCTTCGCTGCGGTTACGACTTCACGCACTCGATCAAGCGAGCCGATATTGCCTGGATTGAGCCGAAGTCCATCCACGCCGTTTTCAATCGAAAGCAGCGCCAAGCGATAATCAAAGTGAATATCCGCAACAAGCGGGATATGAATTGTTGAGATAATTTGTTTGAGTGCCTCTGCCGACTCCACGTCGGGAACAGATACACGCACAAGCTGACAGCCAGCGTCCTCTAGCCTTTTGATCTGCTCAACTGTGGCAGCGACATTTTTTGTATCGGTGTTCGTCATCGACTGAATCACGATTGGATGATTATTTCCAATCCGCAGATTGCCGACGCGAACTTCTTTGGTTTGTTTTCTATTCATTGTATTTCTCCATGGCAAAATTGCCAATTCAACATTTCACCATTTATTCCACAGAAACATTTTTCCATAGCAATCCAGCAAAATATTTCTCAAAACAATCGCTTTTTGTGCGTAAGTCATTCCATCTATAAAATTTTTTTCATTTCAATTTGCGTAAAGTTTCTACCCTTTGCAATTTTTTTCGGAAATTTTGAAACTTTTACTTCATAAAAATCCGTAGAATGTCTTTGTAGGTGATGAAAATGCTGAATCCGATGATGAGCAAGAATCCTGCCATCGTCAATCGCATCTCCAGTGTTTTGTTGAGCGGTTTTTTTGTAATTGCCTCGTAGCTGTAGAACAAAATTTTGCTCCCATCCAATCCTGGAATCGGAATGAGGTTGAGGATTCCCAGATTAAGACTTAGCAGTGCCGTCAAAAACAGCACGCTGAGCCAGCCTGCCTCGGTTGCCTCTCCAACGACCGTCACAATTCCAACTGGTCCCGTGAACTCTTCAATATTCGCCTTGCCGATAAAAAGCTGTTTCACCGTATCCAGCATCATCGTGCTTTGATCAATTGTCGTGAGTGTTCCATATTTGATCGAAAGAAAAAGATTTCGCTCAAATGCAGGACTGATTCCCACCATATATCGCCCTTCATGCTCTTCCATCTGAATCGAAAGTGTTTTTTCCTCGCCATTTGATTTTTTGACAAGCAGCTCCACGATTTTGCTCTCTGGTGGATTGGATAATCCACGGATGACATCGCTCCAACTTGAAACATTCTCGCCTTCAATCGCCAAAATCGTGTCTCCCGCTTCAAGTCCAGCTTTTTGCGCTGGAAGATTTTCGCTCACCATCCCAATGGTGCTCGTTGGGAATCCACTGTAATAGATTCCGCCGATGATTAGAAGCAGTGCCGCAACAAGGTTGACAATCGGCCCCATGATCACGACTTTGATTCGGTCCAGCGGCGGTTTTTTCATAAACTCATCGCCCTCGGTAAAAAAGCTTTCGCTCGGTATTTCTTTTGACGAAACTTCTTTCGTCGTAATTTCTTTTCCAAGAGAACGCTGCGCATTATTATCCGCCGACAAATTTTTTTCTCGATTTTTTTGAGTAATTTCGACTGTATTCACTCCCGAAAAATCTGTTGAATTTTGTTTCGAGTCATCGTCCCCTGAAAATATTTCCTTGTTTTCCTCTATATCTTCAACTTCTTCCAAAATCTCCTCATCCCCAAAGCGCACATATGCACCAAAGGGAATCAGTCGAAGATTGTATAGCGTGTTATTTTTTTCGATTCCAAAAATTTTAGGACCCATTCCAATGGAAAGCTCATAGGCTTTGATTCCCAATCGCTTTGCCATCAAAAAATGTCCTAATTCATGAATGATCATCAAAAAAGAAAACACCAATATTGCAATAATAATTTTCATAGCTCTCCTATAGACTGTTGATAAAATCAATCAGCGTAATTCCATAAAAGGTCAGCGGCGCCGTAAAAAGAATGCTATCAAAACGATCAATTACGCCACCATGCCCTGGAATCAGATTTCCATAATCTTTGATGTCCAGCTCCCTTTTGATTGCCGACGCAAACAAATCGCCAAGCTGACCAAATGCGCTGCCCACAATCGCCAGCGGTACAAAATACATCGGGCTCTCCTCGTGAAAAATCAGTGCGAATCCCACGGTAAAAATCACCGTTCCAATCACACCGCCAATCGCACCCTCCACGGTTTTTTTCGGCGAAATTTCTGGAATCAGCTTATGCTTTCCAAAAAAGAATCCTGCAAAATATGCCGAGGTATCACTCACCCATGCAAAAATGAACACAAGCCAGACATAGCGGCTCCCCATATTGCTAAGCAGATTCGCATGTGATAGAAAAACAGGAATATAAATAAAGCCCAGCAGCGAAATCATCAGATCTTCCACTCGAATTTTTTTTGTGATAATCCAATAAGCGCCAAATGCTACGAGCATATACAGCATATTGATGACAATATGAGAGAACTGCAAATTCGACAGCGAAATCATCGTGTACATCGTAATCGTGAGCAGATAGCTCCAAAAAGTAATCGGCTTGTAGCCTCTTTTTTCGAACACGCTAAAAAATTCGTACAGCCCAATCAGCGCACAAATCATTCCTCCGATATACATGTACACGCCACCTTTGATTACCACCAAAAACAACACTGGCAGCAATACGAGCGCAGAAATAACCCTCGTTAGCATAGAGCCCCCTGTTTTATCGTTATTTTACATTCCCAAATCGTCGATCTCTTTGCTGATAACAAGCAATCGCCGTTTCCAAGTCCTCTTTCGAAAAATCGGGCCAGTTGATGTCCGAATACCAAAACTCACTATACGCCGACTCCCATAGCAAAAAGTTGGAAAGTCGTTGTTCCCCACTTGGACGAATCACCAAATCTGGATCGGGCATAAAATACGTATCCAAATTTTGCGCAATCAAATCCTCGGTGATCTCTGTTGGCGAAAGTTCTCCATCCTTTACACGCTGCGCTATTTTTTGCACCGCACGACGAATGTCATCTCGCCCGCCATAGTTGAGCGCAACCGTAAGCGTCAGCCCTGTATTATTTTTTGTCTCTTCCATCGAGTCGTAAATCACTTGCTGAATATTGGGCGCAAGTGCAGACAAATCGCCAATGGTTCGAAATCGAACGCCATTTGCCATCATTTTTTTCAGTTCTGAGCGAAGATAAATCTCAATCAATTTCATAATCGCCGACACTTCACTCGCTTCACGTTTCCAATTCTCTGTGGAAAAAGCATACGCCGTCAAATACTTTACACCGAGATCCGAGCAATTTTCGACAATGCGCTTGAGCGTCTCCACACCAGCCTTGTGTCCTTGCGTTCGAATCTGACCTCGAGCTTTCGCCCAGCGTCCGTTGCCATCCATGATTATCCCAATATGCGTCGGGATATTTTGCAAATCTAGTTCCATTTTCTATCTTTGTTTCCTTATTTTCGTTGTTATTCGTTCAGATTGTAAAACAGAGGCTGCCATCTGACAGCCCCTGGATTAAATGCTTGTCTTAAACTCTGTCGCCACGAGCTCGATTTTCTTGTCCATTTCTCTCGCACGCAACACATAGGGCTCTGTTAGAATTTCTTCGTCCTTCCCACCCTTTAACATCGTGACAAAATATTCTTTTTTCTCTTGCGAAAGAAGAACTTCTGCCTGTGACAAAGGAATCCCTATCAAATATTCCATTAAACTTCCATAATCTCTTTTTCTTTTTTTGCTACCATCTCATCCACAATTTTTGTGTATTTGTCGATGATTTTTTGAACTTCTTCGGTCGCTTTTTTTGAATCGTCCTCAGTAAGTTCGCCGTCTTTTTCCATTTTTTTGATCTTATCATTTGCTTCACGACGTTCGTTACGCAGCGCAACCTTTGCTTCTTCACCTGTTTTGGAAGCAACTTTGGTCAACTCTTTTCTTCTTTCTTCGGTAAGCTGTGGAATAGCGATTCGAATTTGTGTTCCATCATTGGTTGGGTTGAATCCCATATCCGATAGCTGAATTGCTTTTTCAATATCTTTGAGCGCCGATTTGTCCCATGGTTGAACCACGATCATTCTTGGCTCTGGCGCAGAAACTCCTGCCATATTTTTGAGCGGAGTCGGTGTTCCATAATAATCCACCACTACTTTGTCCAATAGCGTCGGATTAGCTCTCCCTGCACGAATGACTGCCAAATTTTCTTTTAAGACATTGATGGTTTTTTCCATTTTTTCTTCTAATTTATTGTGCACTTCGTTTCTCATAGAATTTCTCCTCGATTTTTATAAGATATTAGATTCTATTTTATCACAAATCGCCAAAAAAATCTTCAATTTATTCGATACTTTACTCAACAATCGTACCAATTTTTTCGCCTTGAAGAACTCGAATAATATTGTCTGGATCTTCCAGAGAAAATACTCGAATCGGGATATGATTCTCACGACAAAGCGTAATGGCTGTTTGGTCCATCACTTTGAGATCTTGGTTGATGACATCAAGATAGCTGAGCTGATCGTATTTTTTTGCTGCCGGATTGGTCACTGGATCGCTGTCGTATACGCCGTCCACTTTTTTTGCAAGCAAAATAATTTCCGCATCGATTTCTGCTGCACGGAGCGCCGCAGCTGTATCGGTCGAAAAATACGGATTCCCCGATCCTGCACCAAAGATTACCACACGACCTTTTTCGAGGTGGCGCATCGCTCTTCTTCGGATGTATGGCTCGGCGATATCAAACATATCGATTCCGGTCTGAACTCTCGTCATGACCCCGACATCCTCAAGCGTCGATTGCAGTGCCAGCGAGTTGATTACGGTTGCAAGCATTCCCATATGATCCGCTGTGGTTCGATCCATATTGCCGCCTGTGCGTCCACGGAAAATATTTCCGCCGCCAACGACGATCGCAATTTCTGCACCGAGCTCGTGCGCTTTTTTGATCGCTTGTGCAATCGAAATCACCGTCTCATTATCGATTCCAAAACCCTTATCTCCTGCCAACGCCTCACCGCTCAATTTAAGCAGAACTCTCTTATTCACTATGCTCATCATTTACTCCCTTTCACTCGACTAATTTCTTTCACTCACTTATAAAAAGAGAACACAGGCAAAAGCATATGTTCTCTGATATTTTCTATTAGTTGCCCAGTTGCTTAGCAACTTCTTCTGCAAAGTTTTCTTCTTTTTTCTCGATTCCTTCGCCCACTTCAAAACGTTGGATAGCAGCAACTTTGATCGCTTTTCCAAGCGCTTTTGCACGATTTTCGATTACTTGAGCAACAGTAAGGTCGCTGTCTTTTACGAATGTTTGATCCAATAGACAAACTTCCTTCAGTTGTTTGTTCAATCTTCCCTCAACCATTTTGCGAGCGATTTCTTCTGGTTTTCCTTCGTTCATCGCTTGAGCCGTAAGAATTTCTCTTTCATGTGCAATGTATGCTTGATCCACATCGTCTCTTGAAATGTACATTGGATTCATCGCAGCAATTTGCATTGCAACGTCTTTTCCAAGTTCTTCAAGATCTGCAGCAGATGCCTCGGAGTCAAAGTTTACAAGAACAGCGATTTTTCCAGTTCCGTGAGTGTATCCTACCACTGCTCCGTTGGAGTTTTCAACTGCAAGACGACGGATGTTCATATTCTCGCCAATTTTTGCAATCAGTGCATTTAGTTTTGTTCCAAAATCTTCGCTTGTTCCAGCGAATGGAAGTGCTTTTAGCGCATCTACATCAGCAGGTGCGTTTGCAAGCGTTGCATCAGCAACTTCTTTTACAAATCCGATAAACTCTTCATTTTTTGCAACAAAGTCTGTTTCCGAGTTGATTTCTACCACTGCGCCTCTTTTTGCATCCGCAGAGATTGCAATTTTAACCAATCCTTCTGCAGCGATACGATCCGCTTTTTTTGCAGCCTTAGAAAGTCCTTTTTCTCTAAGGATATCTGCCGCTCTATCCATATCACCTTCTGCTTCTTGAAGGGCTCTTTTTACATCCATCATACCAGCTTGAGTTCTTTCTCTCAGCTCTTTGACCATACTTGCTGTAATTTCCATTTATTTTCTCCTTCTTTCAAAAAAAGGTATCCAACCTTAGCAACAGTTGGCAAAGTTTTGGATACCAATTGATTCATCATTATTCTGTTACTTCTTCTGCTGCGTCTACTTCAACTTCTTCTGCATTTTCGCTTACTTCTGCGATTTCACCTTGTTTTACTTCGATGATTGCTTGTGAGATTGCGCTAGTGATTAGCTTAACCGCACGGATTGCATCGTCGTTTCCTGGGATTGGGAAGTCGATATCGTCTGGGTCGCAGTTTGTATCGATAATACCAACTACAGGGATTCCCAGTTTGTGCGCCTCAAGAATTGCAATTCTTTCTTTTCTTGGGTCAACAACAAAAAGTGCTCCTGGTAGCTCAGGCATATCTTTGATTCCGTTCAGATATTTTTCAAGCTTTTCTTTTTCAGCATTTAGCTTGATAACTTCTTTCTTTGGAAGAACTTCAAAAGTTCCGTTCTCAGCCATTTCTTCTAGCTTGCGAAGTCTTTCGATTCTTGTTTTGATTGTCTTGTGGTTTGTTAGCATTCCACCAAGCCATCTCTCATTCACGTAGAACATTCCAGAACGCTCAGCCTCTTCTTTGATTGCATCTTGCGCTTGTTTTTTTGTTCCAACAAAAAGAATTGGTTTTCCTTCTTCTGCAACTTCTTTGATGAAGTCGTACGCTTCTTCAATCTTCTTTACAGTTTTTTGAAGATCGATGATGTAAATTCCATTTCTTTCTGTGAAGATGTACTTCGCCATTTTTGGGTTCCATCTTCTTGTCTGATGTCCAAAGTGAACACCAGCTTCCAGTAGTTGTTTCATACTTACTACAGCCATGTTTTTTCTCCTTTAGGTTTTTTCCTCCGACCTGTTTATGGGTGGCATACCATTGGCACCTTGCCACAAACGCAGATCGTGTGTTATTTGGTGCATCACGCACCTGTAATATTATACGCTAAGATTGGAAAGTATGCAAGAGTTTATTTTGAACCAACAAATTCTTGGCGGCATATATTAACCCTCGCACAATTCAATCTGTTCTTTGTTTATTCCTTTGACAAATGCTATGCGCTTGTTACGACTCAAGCCGGTGTCTTTTGGCTCAATGTACGGCTCCGCCCCTAGCGAAATCGCTCTCCGATATGCCTGCTCCACATCAGAACATTTAAGCGCTATATGCTTAAAGCAGCCAACATCTGGAAGCGCCTGACTCTCAAAAATCTCGAGCACAAAATTTCCAATCAAAATATTGCAACCATTTTTATCCGTCTTGAATCGCTCTAACTCTGCTCCATGAAACAATTTCTTATAAAAATCGATGGTTTCTTCAAATTTATCCGTATACAGAGCAACATGTGATAAAGTGAATTCCATTTTTCTCTCTCCTACCATTGATCTCGGATTGGCAAAACTTCGAGCCAGTAGTTGTCTGGATCGGCGATAAAATAAATTCCCATCGTCGGATTCTCATACACAATGCAGCCCATCTCCTCATGCTTCTTGTGCGCTGCCTCATAATCGTCGGTGCGGAATGCAAGGTGAAACTCATTGTCGCCAAGATTGTATGGTCGATCCCAATCACGCAGCCAAGTCAGCTCCAACTCATGTGCCGATTCCTCATTCCCGATATACACGATGATAAAGCTGCCGTCTTCCGCTGTTTTTCTGCGTTGCTCCACCAGTCCAAGTGCCTCTTTGTAAAAAGCCAAACTTTTTTCCAGATCCGTCACATTAAAATTGTTGTGAATCATCTTAAATTTCATAACTTCCTCCTACACAAATTCTGTTTCAAATTCCGCATAACCCTCGTAAAAATAACTGCGATCAATTCCTTTTATGTAGATTTCTCGATCCTCCACTTTGTCTGTCAGCGCACTCTCCAGCATATTTCCCTCTAATTCTCCACCGATTGCAATAATACGACGCACTGAGCCGCAATGCCCTCACCGCGACCCTCAAAGCCGAGCTTTTCTGTCGTCGTCGCTTTGATATTCACACGCTCAAAAGAAGTCTCCAAATCCTGAGCGATATTGATCCTCATCTCTTCAATGTGTGGCAACATCTTCGGTGCTTGCGCAATGATCACCGCATCGAGATTGCCGATGGCATATTTTTTTTCATCGAGCAATTTTTTTACACGACGAAGCAAAATCCTCGAGTCAATATCTTTGAACTCCTGCGAACTATCTGGAAAATGCTTGCCAATGTCGCCAAGCCCCAGTGCACCGAGTATCGCATCCATCACCGCATGAATCAGCACATCCGCATCCGAATGACCGTCCAATCCTTTTTCAAAAGGAATATCCACTCCACCGATAATCAGCTTGCGATTCTCAACCAAGCGATGTACATCGTAACCAATTCCTACTCTAAGCAAACAATCCCTCCGATTTCAAAATCGCTTCCGCCAAAATAATGTCCGACACCGTCGTGATTTTGATATTCTCATAACTCCCTTCGACGATGTGAACCTTTTTGCCATATTTCTCGACCACGGACGCATCATCGGTTGGAATAAATCCGCAGTCGTAGCTTTCCAAATTATCATAAGCCTCAATCAAAGTCTCTCGATCAAAACCCTGTGGCGTTTGAATCAAATAGACATTCTCACGATTCGGCGTATGCTCAATCACATTGCTCGGCGCAATCTTGATCGTGTCTTTGGATTTGACCGCAAGAACCGCCGCACCATTTTTGCGAACCTCATCAATCACCGCATCAATCTCCGACACTTTGACAAAAGGTCGCACGCCATCATGAATCAGCACGACATCTGCATTTTTGTCCGTCGCAAGGATTCCGTTGTAGCACGAATCCACACGCTCCGCACCGCCATACACGAGCTTGATCGGTTTATTCGTCTCGATCTGGCTAAGCACATATTTTTTGAAATAATTTTCCTCTTGCTCGATAATCACGAGCACAATCTCATCCACCGAGTCCGCCTCCACGAATTTTTCAATCGTGCGCAGAACCACCGATTTTCCCAATATATCAATATGCTGCTTGCTGATATTTGGATTGTATTTCATCCTCGTACCCTTGCCCGCAGCAACAATCACTGCACTCGTCATTTTATACCTCATCCTTCTCGTAGACAATGATGTCACCCACTTGGCAGTCTAGCACCTCGCAGATTTTTTCCAGCGTCGAAAATCGAACCGCTTTTGCCTTACCGTTCTTGAGAATCGACATATTCGCCATCGTAATGCCGACACGATCCGACAATTCCGTGACCGAAATCTTACGAATCGCCATCATCACGTCCAAATTGACTTTGATCGCCATGCCTACCCCCTATATCGTCAAATCATTTTCTTCCTGCAAGACAACCGCCTTTTTGACAAGATGCGAAAGCGTTGCAGAAGACATTGCCACAAACATCGAGGCAAACAAAATGACAAAAATTACAACAAAAATTTGTATATGAACCAAATCAATCAAAAGTAGAAAAATTGACGCACCAAAATAAAGTACAATCTCCACAATCGAAAATTTGCTCACGAGCTTCAGGCGATTCACATTCTCCTCGCAAAAAGATTGATCTCGCCCAATGTTTTCAAAAATTTTCCACGCTTGATAGAGCGCTGCATACACTGGCACGCAACCAAGCCACACAAAAACAAGACAGGGCCAATACATATAATCTAGCTTTGGATCAATCTGCGCCAACTTTTGCCCGTAGATTGGAGCCAACCAAAAGCACAAAACCACACCCATAATGGCAGATAATATCACCAATGCTTTTAGCCACGACGATAATTCTTTTTGACTCATACATTCTCCTCCCACAGCAACTATAGCACAATATTTTTTGAAAAGCAATATGTTTTTATCGTAAAACGATATGCAATTTATGCCCGTATATTCCAAAAGTAAGTTCTAGTTCACGATGTGAGATGGAATTTTCTTTGCGAATTTGTCTGCGTTTTGTGCGAGAATCCTGCCTGAACTTTTGTAAACGAAAAGGATTTTTTCAGTTAATAGGAAGCAGATCACTTGACTTTGCCGAAGTGTTCCATTTGCTTTGCATTTTTAGAAACGAACATTTTTCACATAGTACGTTGCCTTGCCTTTGCCGTGACGCTCGATATATCCTTCTTCTGTCAATTTCTTTAACATATTTTCGATCGTGGCTCTACCAACACTCGGAACAGAGTCCATCATATCGCTTTTTGTAAATTTCCCCAATTTGCTGTCTACCGCATTTCTTACAAGGTCAATGGTTTGAATTTTTTCATCTGCATAATCCACTCTCTCTTCAAAATCAAGATACGCCGCTAATATCGTTCGAAGAATATATTTTATAAATGGTAACGGATTTTCTTTGTTTTCATGCCACCCTATTCCACTTTTTTCCAAAGCGATATAGTAACTGTCTTTACTTTTTTCAATCTTACTTTCTAAGCTGATATATTTCCCAATAAAATATCCTTGTCTATACAACAAAAGAGTTGTCAATAATCTGCTTATTCTTCCATTTCCGTCATTGAATGGATGGATGCAAAGAAAATCGTGGATGAAAACTGGAATTAATAAAAGCGAATCCACTTCTTTTTTGTCGAGAGCGATATTCAACTCATCACAAATTTGTTCCATAGCACTTGGCGTTTCATAGGGAGATAAAGGTTGAAATCGTTCCACAGTATTCCCATCTTTATCTTTTTGAACAATCGAGTTTTGCGTATTTTTGTACCGTCCTCCAATTCTTTTTTCACTATACTTATACAAATCTCTGTGAAGTTGCAAAATATAGTTGCTGTTAATCGGAATATAGTCATAGCTTTCATGAATCGTGTTCAGCACATCCCTGTAGCCTAGGATTTCTTCTTCATCTCTGTTTCTTGGAGTCGTTTTCTGGTTCATCAGTTCTTTTATTCGAACCGCCGTTGTGACAATTCCTTCTATTTTATTCGAATCTTCTACGCTTTGAACCTTTGCAAGTTCTACCAATTTATTTAATACCACAGGCTTGCGATTCAAAAATAGCTCCTGTCTCCCTTTATGTTCATGGATTTGTGCTAGGAGATTAACTATTTCGCTATCCCACTTTCTCTTTTCCAAACTTGAATAATCAAAAACTCTCATTCGCCTACCTCCCATTTCTTTCGCCTAATTATATCATATTTTTAGGCGATTGTAGAACATTTAGGCGTAAAAAAGACGACAGATATTCTCCATCGTCTTATATTTATCGGTATTCGGTATTTCCAGATTAACAGAAATAAGGAATTCTAACTATTTCCCAATCTATTCAATGCTTCCACTTCATTCTCCACAAAAAATACATCATTACCTTGATTACATTCATAAATAAAAGCACTTAGAGCATTGCTCTCATACTTAGAAAAATCTCCTACAATTGCCAATTTCATTTTATAATTTATCACCTTTTGCAAAATATTCCCTGCAATCTTATTGCTGAGATGAAAGAAATCTTCTGCGAGATTGCTCTTGTTAATGATAAATCTGTTTTCTCCCGTTTCATAAGCAATTGACATAAACAAATCCAAAAATGATCGCTCATCTGATATTATTATCGACTCATCTTCAATTCGAACAACTCTGATTTTATCTTTTAACTCTACTATTTTATATTTCACTCTATTCCCTCCAAATTATTTTTTGCTATTCTAAAACCCAAGTCTTCAACTCTGAAATCAGGGAAACTCTTTCTCCTCGAAGTAACGCCACAGGCTCTTTTTTCGCTTGCAAAGCTACCCCCTCTGAAAATGCGATAATTTCCATATCTTTCTTCATCATACAAGTCAAAACACCATTCCCAAACATTTCCAATCATATCAAAAAGTCCAAAATTGTTTTCTTTTTTTATTTTAACTTCATGTAATCTTCCGTCAGAGTTTTCTTCGAACCAAGCAATACTATCAATGTTACTGTATCGATATCCCTCTGTATTCCCTCTACATGCATATTGCCATTCTTTATCCATTGGTAATCTAAAGCCATTTTTTGTATCATCGAACACAATTTTTTCAGAAACAGAATTTAACGTGTAGCACTTTTCTAACGAAAGTTTTTCAGAAAGCAGGTTGCAAAAAATAATTGCATCTAACCAACTTACATTTACCACTGGAAAATCTTTTGTTTGAATATCATAGTCCATATTCATTACAGAATGATATAGTTCATTCGTCACGGGTGTATTAAGCATTAAAAATGACTGAACAGTCACTAATTCTTGTTTAACAAATTTTTCTTTTTTTGTTCCTGGAATAGCCATTTTATAATCTGAACTCATCCACTTGATTGGATCAACAAAATCCCTGATTAGTTCCTGTCCTTCCGGTATTATGATCATATTTTCTTTTATATGTCTCATCAAGTCCATTTTCACACCTACATTTTTCTAATTCAAAGTACATTGCCCCAGTCCACTTTACTACTTCTATAATTGCTATCAGAAATGCCTCACCGTTTGGATTCCATGGAAAGTAACATTAAAAGCAGATTTATACTGGTTTAATCAAGCCATTTTCAAAAAACGCTTCAAATGTGCTTGCAACACCACTATGCTCAACAATCTTTCCATCAAGAACTTTATCAATATTTATACCTGTCATTTCTATTACTTTGTTTGTTGGTGTTATTCCTAGAAATTCACCCTTATGAAAATACCGACCCCCAAAAGTTAGACCTAAAATCTAACGATTGGAGGTCGGTATTTTCATGGGCTAGTTGTCTTTTTCATTTCGATCTCTAGTCACTTGGATTTTTCTATCGTATCTGTTCAAGAATTATTGGGTCTTTGATCTTTCCATCTTCTGCAAATAGCACGATTTTCGAAATGATTTCTGCTGTTTTTGGATCTTCATCGACAAATGGCATAAATATTCTGCCTCTATGCTGCGAATGTACTGGAAGCACAGATATTGCCGAGCCTGCTTTTTGATGCACGATACCACTTCCCAGATGGATACTGTATTCTGCCAGAGTTCCTTTGATCAGGGCATGATTGTCAAGCAATGTAACATTGCTCAGTTTGAATAGTGGTAGCACATGGCTGACGATTGCTCTTCTCATTTCAATGGTTGAGTGGCTTGCTTCAGGATCCACCCCTCCAGTATGAGCGACGCTGACAACCAAATCCAAATCACGCATAACCTCTGTGAATATCATTTCAGGCACATCTGCAATTTTAACTGCTTTTTTCGTTTTTCTGTCATAAAAACATACCTGTTCCAGAGTAGGATCTTCCATGTCAGCAGGAGAAAACCAATCTGCCATAGCATATATTTTGGCAATGATATTGTCCTTGTAATAAACTTTTTGCAATCCTTCATCGCCATCGATCACCCATCTTCTAGTTTTGAGAAGTGCTACCGATCTTGTCGGCTGTACTTGATGTCCGTCATATCGTCTTGATTCAAACATCTCTTTTTCTTCGGCAGTTTTCAAATAGAGTTCTCTGAACACTTGTTTGAAAGGTTGTTTTAGCTGTCTATCAAAAAGATCTTTTTGGTACTCTGCCCACTGACCGCTATGATATAAATCGAGCGTATGAGCAACAAGCACTTTTGATCCAGATTTTAGCTCCGTTTCTTCTCCATCTACTCCGACAAGCGATCCGTCTTTGTAATAGCCAAGGCCATCTTCTGTCTTTAGCACGAGTTTTCCGATCATATTTGCCAATATCGGATGATTCGTCATCAGCGCATTGATTTCTTCGACTTCAAACTTTGTGCCTAGCTCCATGGACTCTTCCAGCATTTTCTTTGAGCGACTGAGTTGCTCTGAAAGAGCCTTGGAAACCGCTTTGATCTCTTCGATATACTCATGCTTTTTATATTTTGCTGGGACGGATGCGATGCGTTTGCCAGATTTTTCAATCACGAGCTCAGTCTTGCCCATGTCATCCATTTCGAGATAGACCGATAGCTCATCGATGGTTTTTGGTGTGAAGTATGGCTTATAGCTTTCAAAAATTTCGGTTTCCATCTGACAAATCAATCTGGTCACATCATCATAGCCAGCATTTCTTGAGAGATTGTCCAATGCAATTTCAAAGGCTTTCTGCTCGCTTGCTCTCCTTTGTGCTCCAAATTGTTTGCTTTCTTTCAAAAAGTTTTGCAAAAATGCGTATCGAGAGATGGTGTCTTTCTTCTTGGCTTTTTTAGAGAGTGGAATCAGCGCATAACTTGCAACGAGATCTTTGTTCCTTTTTTCGTTGATCTCTTTTTCCGTTTCTGCCACGTCGAATTTTCCTAGCACGGCGTCGGCAAATCTTCTTGCTCTACCATGCTGCGCTCCATCCGAAATGTACTTCGCCGCATCATAAAGCATAGCAAATTTTTCTTCTCCCAGCTCTGCATAGGCGGACTTAAACCACTCGATGTCAAATGCTCCTACTTTGAGATCCTCTATGGAAATCGGTGTGTATCTAGCGAACAGTCCTTCTTTCTTTTTGTCAATATCGCTCGTGTGTGCGTGGAAGTAGTAACAGCCACTTGCAAGACCGCTCCAGCCTAGGTATTCTTCGATGATTGGAATCCACTGAGGGGCATACATTGCCACTTCGACCAGTCTTTGCGTATCGATGTCCGTACCTTTCAACGCAGCTCTCAGAGTTTCAGCATTCTCCCCTTCGGATGGATAACTCACTTTGATCAGATGACTGAGGGTGGATTTTTTGGATTCGTCATATCCCCAGTACCATGTGTTCCTGTCCAATTTTAGCTTGCCCATTGCTCGGAGTGTTGCGACAAGCGTGGACACGCCCTCCACTCTTTTGATTCTGCCAATTGCAGGCGAGTACTTCGTCGGCGTATCTCCTCTTTTTAGCTCTTTGGACACAATATATTCAATAATTTTTGCTCCATTTGACTTTAGCACTTCTAGAGTTTCAGGCAAACTAGCAATGTACGTGTAATCTCTTTCCTTTTGATTTGGCAGATCGCCGCTGATATAAAGGGATAAAGACGTTACTCTGCGTATCATGGTGCTATTATTGGTGTCCATCACCGCTTTATAAAGTGCATCGACTGGAACGATTCCAAGTGCAATGGCATAGCCTAGCTCCGACATTTTGATGAAGCTGTTCTCGATTTTTGGATTTTTTAGCGTTCGTGCCAGTTTTTCTGCTTCTACATTGTAATAGCGCTCAATATATTCCTTGAGTGCGAATGCCTGTCTGAATTCCTCTTCGTTGGTAAACTTATCCAGATTGTTTAGTAGCACTCGAAAAACATGGGACTCCGCATTCAGGTCAATACTTTGTTCTTCTCTCCAATTGTATTCACTCACAGAAATCAGTTCCTCTATCTTGAAGATCGACAGAACAGAAAGCACAACATCTCTTGAAAGCGCAAAATATTCGCTTGCATACTTCTTCCTGTAGTAATCAAAAAGATTACTTATGATACTTCTACCGACAGGACTTCCGTATTTTGCAACAAAATAAGGGATTTCTTCGTTTTGCAACTTATCCTTTACACAGCTGAGGTCTTTTCCAAAGAGTGCATGGATTTTTTCTGCGACAGCGATTTCACTTTTTCCGTCATCCGCTAAATCGCCCCGATACCTAAAGTTTGGTTTGTCAAAATTCAAATAGATGTACAGCTGCCAAAGCGTGTGAAAATCTCGGATATTTTCCTCGTAAAACTCTTTCCACACATCTGAAAGCGGATAGTCTTCAATATCTATTTGTCCAGAAGCATAGTCAACTTTCCTATTAGGATAAAAACTTACTCCAAGCAAGCACACATTTCCACTCTGAGCCTTATATTCATAATCTGAGTGTTTTTCGATTAGTTCACTGAGTTTGTAGATGATTTCAAACAGTTGCTCTTCCGATTGATCAAAAATTCCCTCCAAGAATTTTCTAGGATCCGTAATCGGTCGGACGCTATAGAGACTTTCGATGGATGGAGTTGGTGTGTATGCAGCATCATACAAAGTGCTCAGCTCTTCTGACGATTTATTTTCTTCTGCTCCATCGATCAGTTGCTCAATCAACACCTTTTCGCTGTCAGTAGGTTTTGCATTTTGAGAAAGCACTTCTGCTATTTCCTTAGCGCTTACTTTCGATTCTTTTTTTAGTGCGAGCAGCAGGTCAAGACCTCCGAGTCTTTTTTGTACATCCTTGGCTGAAAGCAGACTTTCGATGATCTCCATTTGTTCTTGCACGGTAAAATCTTGTATCAGACTGATAATATCTCTTCTGATCTCCGGCGTTTTTAGTCGTAACAGCGAAACAAATTCCTCTTTGTATTCTTTTGCAAAAGCACCCTCTTGGATGATGCCTTTTAGCTGTGACGAATAGGAATTTCTATTGCCAAAGATGCTGATGATCATATCTTTTTCTTCTTTTGTCTTAGGTATTCCGATCAGCGCTTTCACATAGTCCATTTGCCAGTAATTTATTCCGAGTATGTGAGGAAGCACTCTTTCTTTATATACAGGATACATCAGTGCAACGGAGCAGATATTCTGGCAAAGCTCCGATTTTTCCATTCTCAGCACATACCATGGGAACACGAACGGACTAAACACCATTTCTTTTTTCGGAAAAAGGCTCAGCACTCGCTCCATAAGAGCAAGGAAGAACTCTGCTTCCGATTCATCAGCAAAAATGTTTTTGTAGCGTGTTTCGTAATAATATCCAGTGGACTTCATGTAGTAATGCTTATCAAAATTTCGGAACAGCACATCAATGTATGGAACAAAAATGTCTAAATCCTCTTTGATTGAATCATCGGATTCGCCAGCTTTTTCCGCATATTGTCGTAATACTTTCTTTGCAATCTCAATCTTTAGGAGATTATCCTTGGTCAGCTCTAGGGAGTAGATGCACAGCTGATGAATGTGTTTTTCTGGTCTTTCGATCAATTTTGCAAACGCTGCGTCGATGCCCGAAATATCCACGGTTGCGATATGCCACAGTGCAAGATGGACATGCAATACATCTTGGCTTTGTAAAAATTCTTCGGTACTCAACTCCCCATTGATCAGCTTCGATAGCACTTCTATTTCTTTTTTGGTGATTCGATCTGAGTTGTACTCTCCAATGGAGGTATACGTCGCGATCGCTCTTTTCACCGAAGAAAATCTTACCAGATCATTTTCTGCAATGATATTGAACAGCTTGTAAAAATTCTCAATTCTTCCGTCATTCATACTCTCGCAAATACTTTGTCTCAGACCTTCTTGAAGCTTGGCAGCAAGAAGTAATTTGCCAAGTAGTTCATTCAGCCCTTTATGCCTAGACATCAGTATCGCTTCGAAAATCTGTCTCGAGAGCAACTTATTGTTATTTTCGCTGAGCATCATATCGGTGATGAGATCGATAACTTCTGTATCTCCCTTGTCGATATGGTAGGCGATGAGCTCTGGAAAAAAAGCATAATAAAACACCGACTCGTCATACTCTTTTTTGATGAGATTCATGACATCTAGCTCGGCTATTTTTACGTCGACAAAATGCTCGAGTATGCTGATCAGGTATCCGTCATAGTGGCGAATATTCCTTGAACGAAAACCTCTGCGATAGTATGAAGTAGTATGGAATGTCCAATTCGTAATATTTTCTGCAATCTCAAAAAATATCTTCTTGTTCTCTTTGCCGATTAGTATTTCAATCGCTTTCTCCGCATCTTTTGGAAACAAATCGGAGAGCGTCCAAATATAGTCTGCACCCTTTTCATTTAGCCTATCACGCACGATGTCTACATAGTCTGGCTCTTTTTCGCCATCGACAAAGTTTTTCTCATTGACCAATTCTCTCACTAACAACTGTGCTTCGTCGGACAATTTTTTTGATTGCTTGAGCACAGTTTTCACATATTCTTCCGTTTGTTTTTTACTAAATCTGATGTTCATTTTTCCTCACTTTACCACATGCGACCAGATAACATTGTTAGACGAACAATCGTCAGTTCGTCATTCTCCACTAAAATAATTTCCTCGTCAAGACTTTGTAATTCTTTGTCTCCTACAAAAATCCGATAAATTCCATCCTCAAAGCACTGAATTGCATTTGCAATTGCCGCTTCTTCATCCTGCGTTTTCTCCGAATTGATAGCGCTGTTGATTTTTCCTGATGATGCAAGATTTTCGATCTCATCATTAGTAAGATAGCTTTTGAGCCGCCCCTTGCTTTCATCCGCAACTCGCTCGTTAAAAGAGCTTACCTCTCTTTTGACAATATCCGTGATCAGCTCGGATACAGTGCGAATACCATCGGAAATTCCGTAAGAAGTGGTCGTAACGCCATTTCTTCGTTTCGCCACCTGCTTTAGGTTGATTTGTACGATCATCGTTTCCTATTTCCCTCATCGTTTTCTAGTTCCCTTTTGAAAATTTCCCCATATGCATATTAACATATTTTGGATCATCTTTATAGTATCTTTTTCATTACTTCTAATACAAATCCCATAAAATATGAACTTTTTTCGTACACGCCATCAGAAAAAATTTTTTCTCCAAAAAATACCTTGAGCAATTCTCTTGGGAGTTTTGCTCAAGGCTATTGTTTAGAAGAAATTGGTTATTAATTATTTTTGTATCGATTGGCTTAAATCTATTTTTTCAAATTGTAGAAGCTATCGAGTCCTTTGTATTGTGAAATTCCTTCAAGCTCGTCTTCGATTCGGATCAATTGGTTGTATTTTGCAACACGGTCTGTTCTGGATGGAGCACCTGTTTTGATTTGTCCTGCGTTGGTTGCAACAACAAGATCTGCAATCGTTGTGTCTTCTGTTTCTCCAGAGCGGTGTGAGATTACTGCGGTATAACCAGCTCTCTTTGCCATTTCGATTGCATCGAGTGTTTCTGTAATTGTTCCGATTTGGTTTAGCTTGATTAGGATTGCGTTTGCGATTCCTCTTGAGATTCCTTCTGCCAATTTTTTTGTATTAGTTACAAAAAGGTCGTCTCCTACGATTTGGATTTTGTTTCCAAGTCTTTCGGTCATCAGTTTGAATCCATCCCAGTCGTTTTCGTCCAATCCGTCTTCAATGGAGATGATTGGATATTTTGCAACGAGTTCTTCGTAGAAAGAAACCATTTGCTCGCTTGTTAGCTCTTTGCCTTCGCCTTCGAGAACATAAAGTCCTTTTTCTTTGCTATAGAAGGAAGAAGCTGCCACGTCCATTGCGATGCGAACTTGCTCGCCTGCTTTGTATCCTGCTTTTTCGATTGCTTGCATGATTGCCTCGAGCGCTTTTTCGTTGGAGCTTAGGTTTGGAGCAAATCCACCCTCGTCACCTACTGCTGTGTTGAGTCCTTGTGCATGGAGAACCGCCTTGAGTGCGTGGAAAATTTCTGCGCCCATACGAAGTGCTTCTTTCCATGATTGCGCTCCAACTGGCATTACCATAAACTCTTGGAAGTCTACGTTGTTGTCTGCGTGCTGTCCGCCGTTTACGATGTTCATCATCGGTACTGGAAGAGTTTTTGCGTTTACTCCACCGATGTATCGGTAAAGTGGCATTCCTAGTTCTTCGGATGCTGCTCTTGCAACTGCCATCGATACGCCAAGAATTGCATTTGCGCCGAGTTTTGCTTTGTTTTCTGTTCCGTCAAGCTCAAGTAGATATTCGTCGATTCCTACTTGATCGAAAACATTCCATCCTTCAAGCTCTGGAGCGATGATTTCGTTTACATTTTCTACTGCTTTGAGAACTCCTTTGCCAAGGTATCTGGATTTGTCACCATCTCTTAGCTCAACCGCTTCATATTCTCCAGTGGATGCTCCCGATGGTACAGCTGCTCTTCCTACCACACCACTTTCGAGCGTAACTTCTACTTCTACTGTTGGGTTTCCTCTTGAGTCAAGAATCTCTCTCGCAAAAATTTCTGAAATAAACATAATTTCCTCCTAAATATTTTATTTAATCAAAGTTTTCCCTAGCATTTCCGCTGGCTGCTCGATGCCGAGTAGCTGTAGCATTGTCGGTGCAAGATCGCTCAGTATTCCATCTTCTCTCAGCTGCGCATTTTTGTTGTTGTCGTCAATGTATAGGAGCGGCACTCGATTGGTTGTGTGCGCTGTAAATGGCGAGCCATCTTCTGCGTACATTTGCTCAGCGTTTCCATGGTCTGCGGTGAGAAGCACGGCGCCACCCATCTCGAGAATTTTTGGAATAATTTTTCCGATGCACGCATCAACAGCCTCAACCGCTTTGACTGCTGCGTCAAACACGCCCGTGTGTCCAACCATATCACAGTTTGCAAAATTCAAAATGATGACATCGGTTGGATTGTTTTCGAGGCGGTTCATCAGCTGGTCGGTTACTTCATTCGCCGACATTTCTGGCTGCAAATCGTAGGTCGCAACTTTTGGTGATGCGACAAGGATTCGATCTTCGCCAGCATATTCCGTTTCTCGTCCGCCGTTGAAGAAGAATGTTACATGCGGATATTTCTCCGTCTCTGCGATTCGAAGCTGAGTCAGTCCGTGAGCTGAGATTACTTCACCAAGAGTATTTTCGAGTGTCTGCGGTTTGTATGCGATCTCCACATTTTGGATGGTCGCATCATATTGCGTCATCGTCACATAATGGGTCGGCACTTTTGTTCGCTCAAATCCTGCAAACTCATCATCCACAATCGCTCTCGTGATTTCTCTCGCACGATCTGGTCTAAAGTTGAAGAAGATGACCGAGTCGCCCGACTGTATACCAGGATAATCGGAAAGCACGACCTTTGGCACGATAAATTCGTCCGTCACATCCTCGTCGTAAGAATGTTGCACTGCGGATTCTGCCGAAGAATCAGTTAGCCCTTTTGCCTCGACAACCGCACGATACGCCACTTCGACACGCTCCCAGCGATTGTCACGATCCATCGCATAATATCTTCCAGAAACGGTTGCGATTTTTCCCACGCCTTGCTCTGCCATATATTGCTCAATCTCTTGGACAAATCCTAGTCCCGATCTTGGCGGTGTATCTCGTCCGTCCATAAAAGCGTGGACATAAACTTTTTCTACGCCCGCTCTTTTTGCAAAATCAATCAGCCCTTTGAGATGGTTGATGTGCGAGTGCACGCCACCGTCCGATAGTAGTCCGAGCAGATGAAGTGCTTTGCCTTTTGCATTTTCGATTGCGCCATTTAGTTCTTTATTTTCAAAAAAATCGCCGTCGATGATCGATTTTGAAATTCTTGTCAGTTCTTGATAAACGATTCGTCCTGCGCCGATGTTGAGGTGTCCTACCTCGGAGTTGCCCATCTGTCCATCTGGCAAGCCAACGTCGTTTCCGCTCGCACCAAGCGTCGTTCTTGGATACGAGGCAAATAGTCGATCAAAGTTTGGTTTTTTTGCCGCCGCAACAGCGTTTCCTTTTTCCTCCGCAATGACCGAAAATCCATCCAGTATAATCAGTGCTACTGGTTTTTTCATAGATACTCCTTTAGTAATTTACAAGTTGCAAATAATCTTCTGAAAGAAGCGATGCGCCACCCACCAATGCGCCATCAATGTCAGATTGCTCCATAATTTCTTTGATGTTGGATGGTTTTACGGAGCCGCCGTACTGGATACGAACCTGCTCGCTTGCTTCTTTTCCAAAAAGTTCTGCCAAAACACTGCGAATGAACGCACAAGCCTCATTTGCCTGCTCGGATGTTGCCGTCTTGCCCGTGCCAATCGCCCAAATCGGTTCGTATGCGATGACCACTTTGGCAATGTCACCTGCTGAAATATTTTGGAGCCCATTTTTCACTTGAACTTCGAGAATGGCATTGGTTTTGTCCGATTCTCTTTCTTCCAAACTTTCGCCAACACACACAATCGGTGTGAGGTCAGCAGAAAGTGCTTTAATTGTTTTTTTGTTTACCGTTTCGTCCGTTTCTGCAAAATATTGTCTTCTTTCCGAGTGCCCGATGATAACATATTCTACGCCAATTTCTTTGAGCATCGACGCAGAAACCTCGCCTGTGAATGCACCTGACTCTTCGAAGTGCATATTTTGTGCGCCGATTTTTACCGAAGTATTTTTGAGCGCATCTACCAAAGGCTGTAGCGATAGAAATGGCGCACAGATCACAGCATCCACATTTTGCGAAATGCTCGCTGATTCGATTGCTTTTGCAAACTCAAGAGACTCGGCAATCGTTTTATTCATTTTCCAGTTTCCCGCAATAATCGGTTTTCTCATAATCTCTCCTATTTGTCATCCAGTGTTGCAATTCCAGGAAGAACTTTTCCTTCGAGGAATTCGAGCGATGCGCCACCACCCGTTGAAACATGGGTCATTTTTTCGCCAAAGCCGAGCTGATTCACTGCCGCAGCGGAATCTCCGCCACCGATTACAGTAACTGCATCGGTCTCTGCCATCGCTTCTGCAACTGCGAATGTTCCTTTTGCAAAGTTTGGAAACTCGAACACGCCCATTGGTCCATTCCATACGATTGTTTTGGATTCTTTGATTGTTTTTGCAAACAGCTCTCTGGATTTTGGTCCGATGTCTAGTCCCATATAGCCGTCTTTTACATTTTGATCCTCTGTCACGATTGGCTCTGCATCGGCATCAAATTTGTCTGCCATCACACAGTCTACTGGAAGAAGAAGATTTACGCCTTTTTCTTTTGCTTTTTCAATCATTTTTGTTGCGTAGTCGAGTTTTTCTTCTTCAAGCAAAGAGTTTCCAATCGAGAAGCCCTGTGCTTTGAGGAAAGTATACGCCATTCCACCACCGATGATCAGATTGTCTACTTTTTCCAACAGATTGTCGATGACATCAAGTTTATCGGATACTTTTGCGCCGCCAAGAATCGCAGTGAATGGTCTTTGCGGATTTTCAATTGCATTGCCTAGGAAAGCCAATTCTTTTTCGATCAAGAATCCGCACACTCTTGCCTCGAGGAATTCTCCTGCTCCAACGGTCGAGCAATGCGCTCTGTGCGCCGAACCAAATGCGTCGGATACAAACACATCCGCAAGCGATGCCAATTCTTTGGAAAATTCTTCCACATTTTTGGTTTCTTCTTTTCTAAATCTTGTATTCTCAAGAAGAACGATGTCGCCATCTTTCATCGCATCAACTGCCGCTTTTGCTTTGTCACCCACGACGGCATCATCTGCCGCAAAAACAACTTCTTTGTTCATCAGCTCCGAAAGTTTTTTTGCAACGGGCGCAAGCGAGAATTTTTCTTCTGGACCATTCTTTGGTTTTCCAAGATGGGAGCAAAGAATTACTTTTGCGCCTTCATTTGTCAAATATTCAATCGTTGGCATCGCACCGACGATACGGTTAAGATCCGTGATTTCTCCATTTGAAATTGGCACATTAAAATCCACACGCACCAAGACTTTTTTCCCTTTTACATCAATATCTTTGATCGATTTTTTATTGTAGACCATACTTCCTCCATATAATTGAAAAGACAGTAGCCCATGAGGTTCATGAGCTCTGTCTCAAAATATTTATTTTTGTAGTCCAGCAACGTGACGAAGCACTCTTAGCAATTGGTTTGTGTAAGACATTTCGTTGTCATACCAAGCAACGGTTTTTACTAGTTGCTCTCCGTTTACTTCGATTACTTTTGTTTGTGTCGCATCAAAAAGTGATCCTTCGCTGAGTCCGATGATGTCTGTCGAAACAAGTTCTTCTTCTGTGTAACCAAATGACTCGTTTACAGCAGCTTTCATCGCAGCGTTGATTTCATCTTTTGTAACTTTTTTGTCCAATGTCACAACAAGCTCTGTAAGAGACCCTGTGATTACTGGAACTCTTTGTGCAGAACCATCCAATTTTCCGTTTAGCTCAGGAATTACAAGACCAATTGCTTTTGCAGCACCTGTTGAGTTTGGAACAATGTTTGCAGCAGCAGCTCTTGCTCTTCTTAGGTCACCTTTTTTGTGTGTTGCATCCAAAGTATTTTGGTCATTCGTGTAAGCATGGATTGTTGTCATAAATCCTTTGGAAATTCCAAAATTGTCGTTTAGAACTTTCGCCATCGGTGCAAGGCAGTTTGTTGTACAAGATGCCGCAGAAATTACTTTTTCTGTTCCATCCAAAATATCGTGGTTTACATTGTAAACTACGGTTTTCATATCGCCTTTTCCTGGCGCAGAAATAATAACATGTTTTGCTCCAGCTTCGATATGTTTGCCAGCGCCTTCTTCGTCGATAAACACACCGGTACATTCAAGCACTACATCTACTCCATGCTCAGCCCATGGCAATTTTGTTGGATCTCCTTCTGAGAACACAAGAACTTTTTTGCCATTGATGATAAATCCATCTTCAACAACCTCTACAGTTCCGTCAAATCTTCCTTGTCCTGAGTCATATTTGAAAAGATGTGCAAGCATATGCTTGTCTGTACGAGCGTTGATTGCAGCAATATCTGCAACAGCCACAACGTCATGAGCATTTTGCTCCACCATTCTTCTAAGTGCTAGACGACCTATTCTACCAAATCCGTTGATTGCAACTTTAACCATTTGTTCCTCCTAAAATTATCTTACTATTTATTGTTCAGCATTTCCAACATACTATATGCAGCACTCTCGTCCGTTATTACCGTCAAGTTGGGATTGATTTTTGAGATGGACAAAATCGCTTCTGCTTTATTTTTTCCACCCGCAATCCCAATGATATGCTCCATATTTTTATATTGTTCTAGCTTAATACCAACTGTACCTGTCTCAAACACAATTTTGCCATCGATGTCAAAATAATGTCCGAATGATTCCGAAACTGCTCCGAGCTCTTCCAGCTTGCTCCACTGTTCTTCTGGCGTACTTCTACGTTTTGACATATCCGCCGCATTTCCAATTCCAAAAACCAAAATGTCAAGCTTCTCAATATAATCATAAACCGCTTTGACATGTGGGTCGTTGGAAATACTTTCGATGATTCCTTTATCCAGATTGTCTGGCACTTGAAGAAGTTTGTAGCTCGCATTGATTTTTGAAGCCATTCTTGCTACAATGGTATTGGCTTGGATCTCAAGTACTTCACCCAGTCCACCACGAGCAGGAATCACCATCATATCTGGAAAATCCTTTCTCGGCATCTGCTTCGAAAATTCGTACATCGTGTAGCCTCCTGTGAGTCCGACGATCGAATCTTCTTTTGCGAGCTTCAAAAAATATTTTGCAGCTTCTTTGCCAAGTTCTTTGAGCGCATTGTCATTTGTCTCCACCGAAGTTGGAACAATAATCACTTCACGGATTCCGAGTTTTTCTTTGAGCTGATCACTCAAGAGCGAAAGTCCACGAATTTGCGAAATGTATGGGCTCATATCTTCCATGAATCGGACTCCGAGCGGAGTTACTTCCATCCCAGCCGAATT
>JBHBDS010000030.1:0-3816 GCA_041784625.1 Filifactoraceae bacterium | reverse complement strand
GCAGCAAATAGTCGAAGCAAGAAAAGCAGCTCAGACGGAAAATATTGCGAAAAAAGCTGCTGCACAAGCAGCATCAAAAACTTCGACAACTTCCACAAAGTCGACATCGAGTAACTCCGCTTCATCAACAAATTCGAAAAGGACGATAAAAGTTGCAAATGGCAAAAAGACAGTTACTGTAAGTACGCCCAATCTTGCTAGCGCACAACGTGAGGGATTGGAGAAAACACTTGACAAACTAGGTGTGACACAAGCACAAAGAGATTATGTAAATCGTAGTATGGAGCAACTCTTTCTTGGAAATTTCACTGAGGAAGTGACGCTGCTTGGCACTGGCTTGCAAGTTGCTACCGCAATCGCTGGAATTGATTTACCGGGAGATATTCGTGATGTCATCCATGATATTTCAAATTGGGAAAATAGCAAAGAACATATTGTGAAGACATTGATCGATGCCGCAGGTATACTGCCAGTAGTTGGGGCAATTAGTAAGCTCGACGAAGTCGCTACAGTTGCAAAAGCGATGAAGCCAATCGTTGAGAGTACACCACTTGGGAAAAACGTCTTAAAAATTGGAACTTATGCCAGCGAGCTGAGCAAAAATGGCAAGAAAATTGTTCAAAACGGCGCGCAAATAATCCGAAATATCCCAACCAATTCTGGCAAGACTTTTATGAGATTAGTTGAGCTTACGAAAAAACAAGGGCAAGCCTTTGGACAAAAGCTCGGAAAGAATCTAGGTGATGCTTTTGCGCCAGAACCAATTGTTTTACCAAATGGTACACTTGCTATGATGCCGACACCAGGCAGCGCCTTGTATTCTGCTGCCAATCAAATTCATAAGGGAACTATTAGCCTAATCGAAAAAAGCAAAGAAGCCTTTGGTAAAAAACTTGATTCGATCGATCCAAATGGCAAAAATCTGCGTGGAATTGGAAAAGAATCGGGTAAATATGTAAAGAATACGGATGAAATCAGTGCGTCCAAAAACATTTCTAAACATGTAGATGGGCTCGAGGATTTAGAGGATATAATAACAGACGGAAGTCACATTACAAAAATCGGAAACAAAAAAGTTCTCCTAGCTGACATAAAATACAAAACGGATGCTGGCTACTTGTATACAACGGATGCACATGGTAGAATAATTCATGTTGATGCTGAAGACTTGCAGCTTGAAAAAGCAGAACGAAACCTCCATGCTCAAAGAGTAGTTGGTGGAGATGATCGTATATATGGAGATGGCCCAGATCATGGAGGTCACCTCATCGCCTCACAATTTTTGGGGTCTGGAGATATTGACAACCTCGTTGCGATGAATGGAGATTTGAACACAAACGCATGGAGATCAATGGAAAGGGAATGGGCAAATGCATTGAAAGACGGGAAAAAAGTAAAAGTCGATATTAAAGTAAACTACGTTGGTGATTCTTTGAGACCAGAGAGCTTTGACATTGTTTACCGTATTAATGGAGTAAAAAAAACAAAAACTTTTGATAATGTAGCAGGAGGAGTAAAAAATGGAACAAAAGAAATTGGATCAGTTGCTTGAAGAATTAGCTAGTATCCTATATAGTATTCCGCCGATTGAGTGGAATCGAATAATCTTTTATTCTGAGATAGGCGAAGATACACGATCCGTTCATTTTCAATTTTTTCCAGCGATAGATAATGAACCTAGACAATCCTACTCTCTTTATATGGAGTTTGGGATTACCCCAGATGAAGAATACGAATATAACCGTAACTTATCTAAATTGATGAAGCAAATATACGAATCCTACCCAACAAAAGACGATGAACCTTGGAATGTTCTTACTGCTGTTGTAGAACACACTGGTGATTATGACATGTATTTCGACTATTACGATTTTTCATTGCCGCAAAACGAAGATTTTCACAGCATCTGGGAACAAAAATATCTTGTCGATCCACCGCTCAAGCAAGAAATGGATCCGCAGCAGAAAATGGATGATCTCATCAACAATTTGGCTCAAAATCTCGTGAGTATCCTCAATTATAATGATGGAATTCCTGTTGATTGGCATCGAGTGGAGTTTTATGCCGAGGTTGGAGAGGAAACAAATTCCATCCACTATCTGTACTATCCAGAGTCTGACAAACAACCTCGAGCAATGGATCGATTGATTGAAGAAAATCGGGTTCATCCATTTGATATAAAAAATCATACCGAAAAACTTGGTCGTGTGGTCGGGCATCTGCTCAATGCATTCACCGAATTTGGGAATGAACCATGGACAACCATCCGAGCGTCAATCGATGAGAATGGAAAATTCGGCGTGAAATTTGGCTACGAAGATTTGTCCGAGTCCACCGAGGAACAAAGAGTTGCTCAGTGGAAATCGAGTTTGAAGTAATTGAGAAAGAATATTCATCTGTTCCATTCCCAGTTGCTTGCTAAGCGATGCTATGAGTAGCATAAAATTTCGATAATAGCATTCACTCGGGACACTGTAAAAATATCCAGAAAATATTTTCCGGTGCAAAACTACCTGGATCAAAAATTGAAATAGCGGACGATTTTTTTTGTTCCGCTATTTTTACATATGTTGTATCATTAAAGCAAATCTAAAACTCGGCAAAGGGATTCGAAATTTTTACGCTCAAAAAATTGTTGGCGGAGCGAATCGTATTCGAAGTTTAGTTGACCCAGATCATGGAGGTCACCTCATCGCCTCACAATTTTTGGGGTCTGGAGATATTGACAACCTCGTTGCGATGAATGGAGAGTTGAACACAAACGCATGGAGATCAATGGAAAGGGAATGGGCAAATGCATTGAAAGACGGGAAAAAGTTTCGGTGAAAATAGAAATAAATTATATTGAAAACTCGATTCGCCCAGATTCGTTCAGAATAACTTATAAAATAGATGGCGAGGAGTTTATTAAACCATTTCAAAACATTGCTGGAGGAGGACTTGATGAATAAAGAAAAAATGGACCAACTTCTTGAAGAGTTGGCGACAAAACTATATAATATTCCACCTGTTGAGTGGAATCGTATTATTTTGTATTCAGAAGTGACCGAAATTTCTTGCTCCATAGCCTACTTTTTCTATCCCACAATAGATAACGAGCCAAGGCAGTCATACTCACTATATAAGGAATTTAGGCAGATGCCAGAGATAGATGAAACTCACGTTGATGAACTGTATAAAATAGTGAAAGAACTTCGAGTCGCTTTCAATGAAATTGAACACAGTCCTTGGAATGTTATTACCGTTATCGTAGAGTATACTGGGGATTATCAAGTCGAATTTGATTTACAAGATTTCGCTGCTTCAAATTCAATGGATCGACGAGTAGTCTGGAAAGAAAAATATCTTGTCGATCCACCGCTCAAGCAAGAAATGGATCCACAGAAAAAAATGGATAATCTCATCAACAATTTGGCTCAAAATCTCGTGAGTATTTTGCACTACAATGATGGAATTCCCGTAGATTGGCATCGAGTGGAGTTTTATGCTGAGGTTGGAGAAGAAAAGAATTCGATTCACTATCTGTACTATCCCGAGTCCGACAAACAGCCACGCACGATGGATCGACTGATTGAAGAAAATAGGGTTCATCCATTCGATATAAAAAATCACACCGAAAAACTTGGTCGGGTGGTCGGGCATCTGCTCAGTGCGTTCACCGAATTCGGCAATGAGCCTTGGACAACCATCCGAGCATCGATTGATGAAAATGGAAAATTCGGCGTGAAATTTGGCTACGAAGATTTGTCCGAATCCACCGAAGAGCAAAGAGTCGAGCAATGGAAAGCGAGTCTAAGATAGAGGGCAATATATGCG
>JBHBDS010000029.1:0-10603 GCA_041784625.1 Filifactoraceae bacterium | reverse complement strand
TGCTTATGTTGCGGTGGCAGGATCGTCACCAGCGTATGTCTATATGCTGATTGAGGCGATGGGGGATGCGGCGGTGCTTGGTGGAATGCCAAGGGCACAGGCGTACCGATTTGCAGCGCAGTCGGTTCTTGGTGCAGCAAAAATGGTGCTCGAGAGCAATCTTCACCCTGGCGTGCTCAAGGATCAAGTCTGCTCGCCAGGCGGCACAACCATCGAAGGAGTTGCAGTGCTCGAAGATCGAGGATTTCGCTCAGCAATCATCGAGGCGATGCGCCTCGTGCAGGACAAAGCGGGCTGGATGTAAAAACAACAAACATTACGATAAAAAAATGCAGCGTATTGTTCGGAAATTTCGTGCCAAAAAATAAATCCTGTGGTATAATAACAACTGTCGAAGCGAAAAAGGTTTTCCAAGTGAAAAATGAAATCAATGTTGTATAGTAAGTTGTAAATAGATTTCATAAGAAAGACTGAGAAGAATATTTTTCGGCGGCAAAAAGTATCGAAGAGCGAATATAGAGCGCAAAGAACTATGAAGAACATACACACGAGAAAATATTACTATGGAAAACAAAATCAGTAAGAAAGATGCTTTTACACAAGAACAACAAATATTGACACGAAAATGTTGGAGGAACAATGGAGATTAAACAAATACTTTCGATCGTGGATCACACTTTGCTCAAACCAGAAACTACTTGGGAACAAATCAAGGTGATTTGCGATGAGGCGATCAAATATCAAGCAGCAAGCGTGTGCATTCCGCCGAGCTATATTGCTCGTGCAAAGGAGTATATGGGCGATCAGATGGCGATTTGTACGGTGATCGGCTTCCCAAATGGATACAATACGACGGCGGTCAAGGTTTTTGAAGCCAAGGATGCGATTGCAAATGGGGCAAACGAAATCGATATGGTCATCAACATCGGCGATCTCAAGGACAAACGCTACGAGGTGATCGAGGATGAAATTCGCCAGATCAAAAATGCTTGCGGCGACAAAATTCTAAAAGTAATCATCGAGACAGCGCTTTTGACCGAAGAAGAAAAAATCAAAATGTCGCAGATCGTGACAAATGCTGGTGCTGATTTTATCAAAACTTCGACGGGATTTAGCACAGGTGGCGCAACTCGAGAAGATGTGAAGCTCCTTGCTGAAAATGTGGGCGAAAAAGTGCTCGTCAAAGCGGCAGGAGGAATTTCTTCCATCGAGGACGCAGAAGATTTTATCAAGCTCGGTGCAGATCGTCTCGGAACCAGCCGAATCATAAAAATTGTGCAGGCGGAGAAAGTGGAAGAGGGAAGTTACTAGTATAGATTCTATAGAAGTCACCAAAAAACACTTCAAAATAATTTCTAAAAGAATAAGAAATAGTATTTTTGACAATGAAATTTTCGAAACCGATTGAAAAAATTGTCTGCGCATCACGTTCGGCTTTGAGGATGCATCATCGACAATCCAAATGGTATGACGATTGAATGCATATATGGCTACATCATCTTGCGAAAGGATTCTTTCGCCAAAATATAGGAGGAAATTATGATAGCAGGAAACAATATTCCAACGCCGCATATCAATGCGAAACTTGAGGATTTTGCAGAAACTGTTCTAATGCCGGGGGATCCTCTTCGTGCAAAATTTATTGCAGAAACATTTCTGACAGACGCAGTGCTAGTGAACAATGTTCGTGGAATCCAAGGCTACACAGGATATTACAACGGAAAGCGTGTATCCGTTATGGCAAGCGGAATGGGAATGCCGTCGATAGGGATTTATTCCTACGAGCTGTTTAACTTTTACAATGTAAAAAACATTATTCGAATCGGTTCGGCTGGAGCAATCGACAACTCGCTGAACATCAAAGATATCGTTATCGGAATGGGCGCATGCACCAATTCGAATTTTGCGTCGCAATACAATCTGCCAGGAAATTTTGCGCCGATTGCAAGCTATGACTTGCTCAAAAAAGCCGTGGACGAAGCAGAAAAGCAAGGCGCAGTCTACAAGGTTGGAAACATCTATTCGTCGGATATTTTTTACGATGATTCCCAACGATTGGGCGACTGGCAAAAACTCGGCGTGCTTGCGGTAGAAATGGAAGCGGCGGCACTTTATATGAATGCGCTTCGTGCAGGCAAAAATGCGCTATGCATCTGTACGATTTCGGACAAACCATTTACGGGTGAAGCATCTTCTGCGGAAGAGAGACAAAACTCGTTCACACAAATGATGAAGATCGCATTGGAGATTGCGTAATGGCAGAAATTAATGCAAAAGAGCTTGTGCAGCAGGCGCTGGATGCAAGAGAGATGGCGTATGCGCCGTACTCGGGTTTTGCGGTTGGTGCAGCACTTCTTGCAAAATCTGGAAAAATATACAAGGGTTGCAATGTCGAAAGTGCATCGTACTCACCGACCAATTGTGCGGAGCGTACGGCGGTGTTCAAAGCGGTCAGCGAGGGCGAAAGGGATTTTGTTGCGATTGCGGTCGTGGGCGGACCAAAAGAGGAACTTCCCAAAAGCTATGCGTGGCCATGCGGAGTATGTCGCCAAGTGATGGTTGAATTTTGCGATCCAAAAACTTTCAAAGTTTTTGTCGGCAACAGCGCTGAGGATTTTGAAGAATTTTTGCTGGAGGAACTTTTGCCACATAGTTTTACTCCAAGGAATCTGGAAAAAATCATATAAGTCTTTATCTTTCAAGGCAAATGTGGTATTATTGATGAGCATAAATAATTGCTATAAATAGGGAGGATCTTATGAAGAAAAAATTATTAGCTTTAATGATGGCAACATTGATGTTTGCTCTTACAGCTTGCGGCGGTGGCAGCACATCCGACAATGGCGGCGGCGAAAGCACACCAGCAGGAGATACTTATGAGCTTGCACTGATTACTGACGTTGGAACAATCGACGACAAATCGTTCAACCAAGGTTCTTGGGAAGGTCTTGCACAGTACGCAAATGAGAAAAACATTACGCACAAGTATTACCAACCAGCTGAAAAAACAACGGACGCTTATCTTGCATCGATCGAGCTTGCAGTTGCTGCAGGAGCAAAAGTGGTAGTAACTCCTGGATTCCTTTTTGAGCCAGCAGTATATCAAGCGCAAGAGCTTTATCCAGATGTAAAATTCGTTCTAATCGACGGAATGCCACAACCTGGAGACTATTCGGATTTCAAAGTTACTGACAACACTTACTCTGTATTCTACGCTGAGCAACAAGCAGGATTCCTAGCTGGATACGCAGCAGTAAAAGAGGGATACACAAAACTTGGATTCATGGGCGGAATGGCTGTACCAGCAGTAGTAAAATTCGGATACGGATTTGTACAAGGTGCAGAATACGCAGCAAAAGAAATGGGAATTACTTCCATCGATATGAAATACAACTACACTGGTGGATTCGCAGCAACTCCAGAAGTTCAATCAAGAGCAGCTTCTTGGTATGAAAGTGGAACAGAAGTGATCTTCGCTTGTGGTGGAGCAGTTGGTAACTCTGTAATGGCTGCAGCAGAAGCAGCTGGTGGAAAAGTTATCGGTGTTGACGTTGACCAATCGGGTGAATCAGATACCGTAATCACTTCTTCAATGAAAATGCTTCAAAAATCAGTTTACGATGCAATCGCAGCTTACTACAATGATGCATTCCCAGGTGGACAAAGTGTAGTACTTGGTGCAGAAGTTGCAGGCGTTGGGCTTCCAATGGAGACAAGCAAGTTTAACACATTTACTCAAGCAGAGTATGATGCGATTTACCAAGAGCTTGCAGATGGAAAAATCGAGCTTGTTGGAAATGTTGACAAAGACAACAACGAAGTAGCGGTTATGAATCTTCCAGTTTCAATTGTAAAAGTTGAAGAGATCGCATAGTTTGATCATAAAAAAGCCTGAGTATGATACTTGGGCTTTTTTTTAGGACTCTCGAGCAATTATTGATCTTAATTTGAAATTATTTTTTCTTTTATACAATTTATTTTTTTGAAAGCAAAAATTGAGGTATAAATCTCATTGGATAGAAATTTACAAAAGAAATGGAGAAACCATGAATTATCATATTGAAATGATTAACATCACAAAGGAATTTCCAGGGATTATTGCAAACGACAACATCACGCTGCAAGTAGAGCATGGCGAAATTCATGCGCTGCTCGGCGAAAACGGTGCGGGCAAATCGACATTGATGAGCGTGCTTTTTGGTCTGTATCAGCCAGAAAAAGGAATCATCAAAAAAGATGGTCAAGAGGTCAAAGTCAATAATCCAAACGATGCGAATCGATTGGGCATCGGAATGGTTCATCAGCATTTTAAGCTGGTAGAAAATTTTACCGTGCTCGAAAATATTGTGCTTGGCGCTGAGACGGTGCAGATGGGTCGCCTAAAAATGGATGACGCACGCAAAAAAGTGGTGGAGCTCAGCCAAAAGTATAATTTGTCGATCGATCCCGATGCAAAGATCGAGGACATCACAGTGGGAATGCAGCAAAGGGTTGAAATTCTCAAAATGCTTTACCGTGAAAATGAAATTTTGATTTTTGACGAACCGACGGCGGTGCTCACAGCGGCCGAGATTGATGAGCTCATGGACATTATGGTCAATCTCACCAAAGAGGGCAAGAGCATCATCTTTATCACGCATAAGCTCAACGAAATCAAAAAAGTCGCAAAGCATTGTACCGTTCTTCGCAAAGGAAAATATATTGGCACGGTCAAGGTGGAAGATTGTTCCAAAGAAGAACTCTCTCGAATGATGGTTGGCCGTAGCGTCAATCTCCAAATCGAGAAAGAACCAGCGCAGGTGGGCGATGTGATTTTGGAGGTCAAAAATCTCACAGTAAAATCCAAAACGACAACCAAAAATGTCGTGAACGATGTGAGCTTCAAAGTTCGACGTGGCGAAATTGTCGCAATCGCAGGAATCGAGGGCAATGGACAGTCTGAAATCGTCTACGCCCTATCGGGACTTGCAGACATCAGCTCGGGCGAGATTATTCTTGATGGCGATCATTTTGAATCCAAGTCCGTTCGCTATCGTAGCACGCATGGGATGAGCCATATTCCAGAAGATCGTCACAAGTATGGTCTTGTGCTGGATTATTCGCTTGCAGAAAATATGATTCTTCAAACTTATTTTACGGACGAATTCCAAAGCAATGGCATTTTGAAAAAAGAAAAAAAGATGGAGTACTCTGATCGCTTGATCAAGCAGTACGACGTTCGTAGCGGACAAGGCTCGATTACGACGGCACGCTCGATGTCGGGAGGAAACCAGCAAAAAGCGATTATCGCACGAGAGATTGACAAAGATCCGAGCCTGCTCATCGCCGTGCAGCCTACACGTGGTCTAGATGTCGGTGCGATTGAATATATTCACAAGCAATTGGTACGAGTGCGTGACGAACAAAAAGGAGTCCTGCTCGTGTCACTCGAAATCGACGAAGTAATGACGGTGAGCGACCGAATCATCGTAATCTACGAGGGCGAACTCGTGGGCGAATTTGATCCAAAGGAAACGACCGTTGAAGAACTTGGACTTTATATGTCTGGCTCAAAAAGGAGGGCGCTAAATGAAAACTAAACTAAAGCAAGCTCTGGATGGCGCAGCATTTAACAGCTTTTTGTCTTCGCTCACGGCAATTGTAATTGGATTGCTTTTTGGATTCATTATTTTGCTTATCTCCAATCCATCGCAAGCGCTGCAGGGATTCAAAATTATTTTGCTCGGCGGTTTTTCGGGTGGAATGAAGGGAATCGGCGACACGCTCTACTTTGCAACGCCAATCATTATGACGGGACTCTCCGTAGGTTTTGCGTTTAAGACAGGACTCTTTAACATCGGTGCACCGGGACAATTTGTGATGGGCTCTTTCTTTGCGGTTTACACAGGAATCGTATTCACAGGACTAGGTTCTGCGCAATGGATTTTTGCGGTGCTCGCAGGAATTCTCGGCGGTGCGCTCTGGGGGCTGATCCCTGGGATTCTCAAAGCGTACAAAAATGTGAACGAAGTGATTGCGACCATTATGATGAACTACATCGGAATGTATTTGGTCAATATGCTCGTTCGAGACAACACCAAGCTCTTTGATACGCTGCGTAACCAATCCAAATACCCTCATGCCAATGCGAATTTGCCAAAGATGGGGCTGAACCAAATTTTTAACGGCTCCTCGGTCAACGCAGGGTTTTTCATCGCCATTATCGCAGTGATCGTGATCTATATTTTGCTCAACAAAACAACTTTTGGTTATGAGCTCAAAGCGGTTGGATACAATCGCGATGCGAGTAAGTATGCTGGAATCAATGAGAAAAAAAGTATCATTCTCTCGATGACGATTGCAGGAGCACTGGCAGGACTTGGCGGAGCGCTATTGCTTTTGGCTGGCGCAGGAAAACATCTTGAGGTCGTGGATATTTTGCCAGCGGAAGGATTCAACGGAATTCCAGTGGCACTCCTTGGGATGAGCCATCCGATTGGCGTGTTCCTTTCGGCGCTGTTCATCTCACATCTTGGACGTGGTGGATTTTATTTGCAGCGTCTCAACTTTGTGCCAGAGATTATCACCATCATCACGGCATCGATTGTATATTTCTCGGCGTTTGCCTTGGTGGTTAAAAACCAAATCGGCAAGCTGCGTAAAAAATATTCAAAAGAAGAAAATACGCCGAATGCGAATGCAGAGGATGCTGAAGTAGTTGAAGAAGCCGAGAACCAAGCGGAAAATCGATCAGAAAATGCAAAGCAAGAAATCAATTCGGATTTGACAAGCGACGAGAAAAAAGTCGATGGCGAAAAACAAACTGACAACCAAGCAGAGAAGGAGGAACAATAATGAGCATCGTATTCTTTTTATTTCAACAAACCATGTTCTTTTCGATTCCTCTACTGATTGTTGCGCTCGGCGGAATGTACTCGGAGCGAGGCGGAGTTGTCAACATCGCACTCGAAGGAATTATGGTTATGGGTGCATTCTTTGGAATCTTTTTCATCAACTTTATGCAAGCCCAAAAGCTGATGAGTGGGCACTCGCTGTTTTTGACGGCGCTACTTCTCGCTGGAATCATCGGCGGTCTCTACTCGCTGCTCCATGCTTATGCGGCGATTAATATGAATGCGGATCAAGTAATCTCAGGTACGGCGCTCAATATGTTTGCGCCAGCGTTTGCAATCTATGTCGCTCGTATGATTCAGGGTGTGCAACAGGTTCAGTTCAAAAATGAATTTCGTATCGCATCCGTGCCTGTGCTCGGAGACATTCCAGTGATTGGAAATCTGTTTTTCAAAAACACTTATCTGTCGACTTACATCGGCTTTGCGATTTTAATAATTTCTGTTTTTGTGCTATACAAAACAAGATTCGGACTAAGACTCAGAGCATGCGGTGAACATCCAGGAGCAGCAGACTCCGTTGGGATCAACGTGTATCGTATGCGCTATGCAGGCGTGTTTATTTCAGGAATGCTTGCAGGAATCGGCGGATTTGTTTTTGTTGTGCCGACCTCGACAAATTTCAACGCAGACGTGGCAGGATACGGATTCTTGGCACTGGCGGTTTTAATTTTTGGACAATGGAAACCGATGAAAATTCTCGGCGCAGCATTTTTCTTTGGGATTGCAAAAACCATCGCGGCGACCTATGCGATCGTGCCATTCCTCGTGAGCCTAGGAATCCCAGATTATGTATACAAAATGATTCCTTATATCGCAACGCTTGTGCTGCTCTCGTTTACTTCCAAAAAATCGAGCGCACCAAAAGCGGCAGGCGTGCCTTATGACAAAGGAGCAAGATAATGAGAATGTACGACATCATTTTGAACAAAAGACAGGGCAAAGAATTGTCCAAAGAAGAAATTGAGTTTTTTGTTCGAGAATATACCGCAGGAAATATTCCTGATTACCAAGCATCGGCACTGCTTATGGCAATTTTTTTCCAAGATATGAACATCCGTGAGACGACAGAACTGACGATTGCGATGGCACACTCGGGCGATATGGTCGATCTTTCGCCAATCGAAGGAATCAAGGTGGACAAACACTCGACTGGTGGTGTGGGCGACAAAACGACGCTCGTCATCACTCCGATTGTGGCAAGCCTCGGTGTCAAAGTGGCAAAAATGTCGGGACGAGGACTTGGACACACGGGCGGAACGGTGGACAAACTCGAGTCGATTCCGAATTTGCGCACGGCGTTTTCGATGGAAGAATTTTTTGCCATCGTAAACAAAACAGGCATTGCTGTCATCGGGCAATCGGGCAACCTCGCTCCAGCGGACAAAAAAATCTATGCGCTGCGTGATGTGACCGCAACGGTAGACAAAACGCCGCTGATTGCATCCAGCATCATCAGCAAAAAATTGGCGGCGGGCTCTGATGCGATCGTGCTCGATGTCAAATGCGGATCAGGCGCATTCATCAAAGACGTGGATCATGCGATTGAGCTTGCGCAGATTATGGTAAACATCGCCGAGAACGCAGGCAGAAAATGCGTCGCGCTCGTCACGGATATGGACGTGCCACTGGGCGAAAATGTCGGCAATTCACTCGAAGTGATTGAGGCAGTAGAAGTGCTCAAAAATGGCGGGCCAGCAGATCTTCGCCATGAATGTATCACGCTTGCGGCAGAGATGCTCACTCTCGCAAACAAAGGAACGCTTGACGAATGCAAAAAAATGGCAGAGCAGTCGCTTGCCGATGGCTCAGCGTTTGCAAAATTTGTGGAGATGGTAGAGGCGCAAGGTGGCGATTCCAATTATGTAAAAAATACCGAGCTTTTTGAAAAGGCAAAATTCGTTCACGAGGTCAAAGCGCAAAAGTCCGGCTACATCACCAAGATGGACACCGAAAAATGTGGTATCGCCTCGCTGATACTCGGAGCGGGAAGAAAAACGATGGAATCCGTCATCGACTTTGCTGCAGGAATTAAGATCAAGGCAAAGATTGGCGATTATGTCAACGCGGGCGATACGCTTGCGGTGCTTCTCACCAACGATGAGGCAGCAATTGCTGAATCCGAGGCGACCTATCAGAGTGCAATCACGATTGAAGAACAAAAACCATTGACGAAACCACAGCTGCTTGCACGAGTGGAAAAAGATAAAGCGGAGAAGTTTTGCTAAGACATATTCAATCAAATAGGATTTCTCTCAGAGCGTTTTAAGAGAAAACAAGAAGTAGTTTTTATGGAATGTAATTATTCATCAAGGCGATTAAAAAAAAGTAATTGAATTGATAATCAATAAAGGTGGTGTTGTGGAACGAGAAATCTTATTCTTCGACACCACCTTTTTAGCGAAATATTGTAACAACTAGTTTACAAATCAAATGCAAAAACTCAGGAGATTATCACACTCCCGAGTTTTTCACTGAGCTAGAATTTTCCATTTTGGTTTTGCCATGTCGATGGGGCTGCGATGGTTTCCATTACATCCCAGTGCTCAGCGATTTTTCCGTTTTCTACGCGGAATAAATCGTAGTAGCTTGTTGGTACGCCGCCAAAAGTTCCTTCGCTCACAGCAAGTGCATAGTTTGCGTCTGCAAGAACCATATGCGTTTTGTCATAAACCATTTGGATTCCTTGCTCTGCCAGTGCTGCAAGTGCTGCGCCAAGACCAGATAGTCCATCAGCAATGCTAATATTATGCTGAATGTAGTTGTCGCCGTCAAAATAGCTTGGCAATTTTTCCAAATTTTCACCACGAAGAACATCCCCTACAAAGTTTGAGACAAGCGCTCTTGTTTCTTCTCTTCCGTTGATTTGTTTCTCGAAAGAACCGTCGATTTGAGTATGTCCTGATGGGTTTGGCTCTGCTTTTGGTGCTAGATTATCCCAGTGCTCAGCAATTTTTCCATCGGCATCAAAGCGGAAAATATCAAATGCTACTTGTTCTCCAGAACCTGCAAAGTTGTATACTGTTTGCAAAAATACTTTGTCGCCATCTTCAAAAGCTCGGATGTTGTGCACGTTTGTTTTTACCGGTGCGCTAGCTAGATACTCTACTGCGCCAAGAAATGCGTCTCTTCCTGTGCCATATGCAAGGTTGTGTTGGATGTAGCCCTCCGCTAGTAAATTTTTTGCTGCCTCTGCGTCACCTGTTGCGAAAGTGTTAATTAGTGCTAGTGCTTTTTCTTTGTTTGTCATTGTTTTTTCCTCCATCATTTGTTTTTCGTTTTTCTTAAAAAGTTTTTCAAAAAATTTCATTGTCGCTTCCTCCTTTGAATTTTTTGTGACCTCGTTTCTATGATCCAAGTATATCGCCGAATCGCCAAAAGAAAAATGGCCGAAAATTTGTATTGGATACAACTTGAAGTTGTAGTATACTTGGATGAGGAGGTGCATGATGGAATACAAACATATCGAATACTTTATCGAAGCGAGCAAGCATTCGTCGATGTCAAAAGCGGCTGAGGAGCTTTTTATCTCGCAGCAAGCGTTGAGCCGAAGTATTGCAAATCTAGAGGACGAGCTAGGTTGCGTGTTATTTTATCGATCGTCCAAAGGGATTTCTTTGACTGCTGACGGAGAATATTTGTATCGAAATTTTGCGCACAAGGTGGAGGAGTTCAATCTTTCAATACAAAATGCGATTGATTATTTTGAAAGC
>JBHBDS010000028.1:0-3311 GCA_041784625.1 Filifactoraceae bacterium | reverse complement strand
TTCCCAGATACTTTACCCGCTGGATGGGCATTTGTAGATATTGCCGTTGGAAAGAAGTTTTTGATCTATCCAGCAGGACATAGAACATTCCAAAATTGCAACAGTGCAGCGGCGCATACTGCATCAAAAACAGTTAGTGAAGCAACGCCAGAAGAACTGAACAAGTACAATTTCAAATACAATTTTCCAACGGATGAAAAAGAGAAAGGAAAATCGCATTTCTATTTCACGAATCTCGATCGGGCGTTTGTGATATTTGTAAAAGCAAAACCAACTGCGGCTACTTTGCAAAAATATATTGCAGATGCTAAGAAGACAGAAGTATTTAACAATATTGCAGTAAATGTAAAAGATTTGCAAAATGCAACAAAGGATTATTCCCATGCAAATTCGATAATCGACTATGTACCAATCAAAAAAACTTTTGACAATAAAACATTTACAGACAATGGCATTGCACTGTGGAATATTGATTTCATCCCATACAATGTAACGCTTAAATTGTCAGATGGAATCAAAGAGTTGTATCTCAAAGACACGATGAGTAAACATCTGGAGCCGCCTTTGGATGCAGAGGGTAACATCGCTGAGAGCATTAAAATAGGAGAAAAACAGCTTAGCAGCTTTGAAATTATTAAGCTCACGGTAGATAAGAACGGAAAAGGAGTGGAAACGACAGAACAAATTCCTGTAGTAATTGGATATGATCGGAATCATCGCACGAACGAAAATGTAATATATGATAAGGCGAGCAACACAATATATTTCTATCCAAGGACCAACGATGGGACAGCTTATCGGCTTAAATATATTACTACAGTGGACGGTTCAATTGGCGAAGAAGTATCGAATAGTGTAGAACTGGTTGGAACAACAATAAAAACCCAGACAATTGTCGAAAAATTTGAAATCTATAAAGCCTACGCAGATGCTTCAAGGCTTCACGGAGCAAAAATCACAATCAACAAAATCAGCACCAAAGATGATGCCAAAGTTAAAGGCGTGACATTCTCTGTGTACAAAGCAGATGCTGCATGGCAAAGAGAAGAGACGGTATTCCGAGCTGGCGTAACAGATGAGAATGGCGTGCTCGTGATCTCTAAACTCCATGCAAAATCAGATACCGAGCCACAAAACTATATTCTGAAAGAAACGGCTGCACCAGGATATATCATCGACGGCACGGAATACAAAATTCAAGTGACGAGAAATTCCGACGGCTCAAGCAAGGCAGAATTTATCGATGCTGGGGATAAAGTCGACACAACCGACAAGAGCATAATTACGCTCACCAATGAACCGGAAAACAATGACGGCAACAACAGTGGAAATAACAGCGGCGGAAGTGGCGGCAACAGCGGTGGAGGAAACAGTGGTGAAGGAAACAGTGGTGGAAACAACGGCGGAGGAAATCCAGGCGGTGGCGGTGGCGACACACCAGGTGATACACCGATTGATGACAACACGACACCAAAAGATGGTGGAAAAACGCCAAGCATCTCACCAAGTGGCGGTGGAGGATCGACACCAGATGATCCGAGAAGCGACGAGACCATCGGTGAAGACGGTATTCCAAGATCGGGACTAGATTCGAATAAAACAGGTTCTGAGAATGATTCGAACAAAACTAGAATCTCTGGTGCGCCAAGAACTGGATTGACCGATGCACAAATTTTCCGCAGCGCATATCTTCAATCGCTCATTTATACGAGCGCTATGGTACTACTGATGATCTTCGTCCAAGGGGATGTACTCGGCAGAAAACGACGATAAGAAAAGAAAGCAAGAAAGAAGATTAGTTCTTATAAAACTGAAACAATAATGTCAATCAACAGAATTGGAACAAAATAGCGAACTAGAGCAAAATATTTTAGGTGTTGCAAGAGAAAAATCTTTTGCAGCACCTTTTTATTATTTTGCTTGTTTGTACAGTGAAAAAAAGTTACAATATAATCTCGAGAGTTTGATGAAGGAGGTGCCGAAGTTGGAGAAAAAAGTAAATAAGGTCGCAAATCTTGGTAGAATTATCTGGCTGTATACAAAATACCAAATGATTACGAAGGGGATTTTGGCGCTTATCATTTTTCCGCTGAGTTCTTTGGCGCTCAAAATGCTTATCGAATCGTCGGGACGAACCAATCTATCCAGCGGAGATTATCTCAGCTTTTTGTTCAGCACGCACGGAGCAGGAATGTTGCTCTTGGGCATGATGCTGCTTATTTTTTTGATAGGAACAGACATCAACGCTTTTATCATCATGAGCGCACTGATTCGAGAAGATCGAATCAAGATGACGGCGAAACAGCTTTTGGTCGTCGGGATTCGGTCGCTACGAAGTTTTCTGAAACCAGCAGGACTGTTGATTATGTTGTATGTCGCAATCGTAGTACCGTTGGTTGGTGTTGGGATCACCATTAAGCCGATGGAGAATTTTGAAATCCCAAATTTTGTCAAAGATGTGATTTTCAAAAATTCCTTGTATCGAAATCTATATTACTTGCTGATTCTTTTTTTGAGCGTAGTGAGCACAGCGCATATATTTTTGTTTCACTATGTATTGCTGATGGGACAAAGTGTGGAGCAAGGGCTGAAAAGTGCAAGATCATTGATGAAGAAACATTGGAAATCCTTTCTGGTAGAATTTTTTCTAAAAATTTTTGCAGTGTTAATGCTGCTGATTGTCGCTCTGATTGCTGTTGTTATCGTATTTGGGCTACTGCAGAGCGAAGTGCCTGAATCACTGATCGATTCACGAGCGTGGACGATATTAGGCATGATGTATGTCTCAGAGATTATTGCATTTTCGGCGCTGATGTTCGTACCGATGATTGCGAATCAACTGACAAAACTTTTTTATCGCTACAACGAAATGGACGGAACACCAGTTTGTTTGAAATTAGAGGTAAAAGCGGATGTGCTTGGGGAAGAAGCATTTGGAAAAGTTCGTCTGCGCACAAAAATCGCATTCGCTCTACTATTTCTCTTGCTCACGGCATTTAATATCGGTGTCGCAGCACTGGGTGCAAATTTTTTTGATGAGCTTTTTCGTACACATAAGCCGATTGAGATTGTGGCGCATCGTGGGGGAGGCGATCTCGCGGCAGAAAATTCGATTGCGAGTATAAAAGCAGCAAAGGATGCGGGTGCAAAATGGAGCGAGATTGATGTTCAGCGCACAATGGATGGATTATACATCATCAATCACGATTCGACCTTTGCTCGTGTGACAGGGGACAATCGAGCGCCGTCTGAGATGACACTGGGCGAAGTTCGTCAGCTGCGGATCGAGGATTTGTTCGATACAAGTCGTC
>JBHBDS010000027.1:0-7156 GCA_041784625.1 Filifactoraceae bacterium | reverse complement strand
CGCCGTTTAGCTCAGCGATGTTGTCAAAATCGAATGTCTGCAGCGCTGCGATGTCTGTTTTGACGGCGTTGTACCAACCTTCGATGGTGTTCTTCAGCTGGTCGTAACCTGCTTGTTGATTGTCGAGTTGCTCTTGCCACTCATTTTGTTGTTCCAGCTCGTTTTGCTCCCATTTTTCAACAGACCTCTCCCACCAGTCCATATACTGGACAAAGAGTGTCGTAGCGTCGACCGTCTGCACGACATTCGTCACGATTCCGCACACGGCAGCGTTTAATCTCGTGTCGGTGATGTCGCTCTGATTGATTCCTTGCACGCCCGAACGCACGAGGACGCTCGCTAATTTGAGCTCGTGCACATCACTGGATCGAATCAATTCGGGTTCTTGTGGATTGGCAGATGCGATTCCTGGCCTATATTTCACCAAGATATTTCTCTCCACCAAGTCCAATGCCAACACGATGATGTCCTTGCGGTTGTAGCTGCCGTTGGCGGTGTTGATCTGCACTTCGATGTCCTCATCGCTCAAATAGCCGTAGCCGTAAATCATTGCAGAGCCTTTTTTCACCGTCAACACCATATTATTGTTCAGTGATAGCACCTGCAAATTAGTTGATGGATTCGGATAGATGCCCGTTCCGATGAACTGCGCAAAAAACTCCGCCCAATCCTCCGCACCATACACCCGATCGGGTTGCCCCTCCACTTCCACCGCATTGAATGGAAAATATTTTTCTGCCATTATTCCTCCTTACAAAATCTTGTTGCGTTCGCCAAAAATGACTTCCAAGTCAAAAGTGCGTCCGTAGATTTCTGTTATTTCAAGGATTGGACGCTCCACTTGAAATCCTAATTTTTTCTCTGAAAAGGTGACGATATCGCCCAAGTCCCAGTCCGTTTCATATTCAAATTGTTCGGTGAGAAGCACATCGCAAATGACGGATTCTTTTTTCTTGCCTCGATTGAGCTCTTCCATCGCTGCACCGACGTCCGAACCACTAACAAATCGCTCGACACGCTCCAGTCCGCTCCCTGCTCCGTGCTCCGAAATGCTGCCGTTGTTGTCGAGGTAGCAGACATTGAATGAATCGCTCGTATTGATTTGAAGCTCTGCATTGGTCGCATTGCCGTACTCTTCACTGAAAAATATTCGGCTCGTCTTATCCTCGCTTTCCATCAGATGGAAAATGAACTTCTTTTGCGATGGAATAAATTCGATCCGATAACCCATATCGGCGTTAGTACACATCTCGTTGATGATCTTCGCCAAAGAATCTTTTTTGAGAATATAGTCCTGCGTCGGCTTTTTGGTGAATCCTCTCACGCTCTCCAGCGCAAAGGCTGGAATTTTTCGATTCGCCGATGTGCTGATTAAGTTTTGTGTGATCAGTCGCCGAATTTGCGTTTCGTAGGTCTCGTTTTTGTTCACCGTCACATCTTGCAGCACGATTCTTTTGTCCAAAATCTTATTGATATGCGACCCCTTGATGTGCAATTTTTCTTTTTGTTCGAGATCCTTGTACTTCATAATATCCTCGATCAAGAACGCCTCGTCTTTGACTACCGCAATGCGCCCGATTTTGCAGCTATCCACATATTCGAGCGACTGCATCATTAGGTTAAAGCTGCCGTAGCCTCGGAACTTTTGACCTGCAGAAAGTTTTTCGAAGTCGTAAATCATATCTTGCAGCACAAAATTTTCGTAGATTTCTACTCGCATTGCCTACCTCCCTAGATAAAGCGGACTATAGAAGAGCACTACATCGAGATTGACGGCGTTTTTCTCCGCATGATAGCCAAGTAGATTCTTGCCGACTTCCAATGTGAAAAAATCGCTCTGCGCCACGTCCAGCAAGTGAAATGCTTTTTGTCCGTTGAAAAGAACCATCTTGCGCTTTGGAAAGTTGATTACTTCGATAATGTCGCCTTTTTGCATTGTGGCAAGTACTTTGATCTTCTTGCCCGTCAGCTTGTCAGACACCTCGACATTTTCCACCTCGCCTTTTGCCTTGAAAATCACCCGAAAGCCCGTCGCCACATCGCCGATATTCTCCACCTCAGTTTCGAGAATTGACTTGCGAAGTCCGAAAATCATTCCAGTTGCCTGCGGAATTACCGCTGGAAAAGTGAGACGCTTGGTGAGCAGTGCGAGATACTCCGTCTTTTCCACTTCGCGCCAATAAGGATCGTGGGCGATGAGGTTGATTGTGAATTCAATTGTGCCGCCTCGTCTTTTCAGACTTGGCAGCTCTTCAAGCATCACTTGAATCTCTTTTGTTGAATTATCTCTGTGGCAAATCAACTTTGCGCCCAACTTCGGATTCAATATCCTTAGCAAATTTCTTTCAAGTTCTTCGTGATATTCTCGGACAATAATGCTCCCTTGAATTGTGATTCTTCTTGCTTGGAGCGTCCACGATTCCGCACGTTCTCCATCTTGGCCAATCTGTTTTGTCGAAACGATGTCCGATGCCAACGATTCTGAAATCCGCTGAAAAATATATGGAGAAAACAACGAAAATTCGACTTGCTGCCCTAGCTCATTTCGAAAAATAAAATATTCCATCGTTCCTCCTATCTCTTTAGTTTTTCCACTTGTTCGCTAAATCTGCGTTCTGCTTCTCGCTGAACTAATCTTTCATCTTCCACTTTGGTGTAAATATGCTGATTGATTACAATGCTTGCCCCACTACCTTTGCTGTATTCTTCATTTTCTTTCTTGGTAAGAACTCTTTCACCTTGATGAAGTTGTGCGATATATCCATCAAAAGGAACGTATGCAAGACCATTGGCATGGCTTCCGTCATATCCTCCTCCGCCATCCGACATCTCTGCTTTTGAACTTCTCCAAAAAGCTAATTTCTCGGTCAGCCAACTCACTTTATCGTTGACCCAATTCGTCAGACGTTCCCAGATTTCTTTCATTCCTTCCCACACTGCATCAAAAACTGCTTTTCCAGCGTTCTTAAACGCATTCTTTGCAAGAATAAAAGCATTCCGAACTGCTTCCAAGAGATTCGGCAGAATCTCGGCAATCCCATTCATCACTGATTCAACATACGTTTTGATTCCGTTCCAAACCGCCTCCCAGTCGCCTTTGATTAGTCCAGTGATAATCTGAATGATTCCTCTTATCATTCCCAGCGCTGTCTCAACAAGAATTCTTATGATATTGAACACAGACTGAACGTACTTCTTGATTGCCTCGCCATTTTCTTTCCAATACTGTTGAATCGCTCCAAGGACAGTTCCAAACAATTCTTTGAGATCATTTAATAATGGTTGAATATAATCCCAAAGTGCTTGCATTACAGCGATGAATGTAACCGTTTTATCTCCTGTATCATCAAAAAAGGATTGTAACGCTGGCATTAAAAGATTGTTGACGAAATTCACCACACCTTGAATCATCGTGCCGATGAAGTTGAAGACTCCACCCATCACCACTTGCACCGTTGGCATTGCTGCGAGAACCCACTCCAGTGCAGATTGTACAATCGGCATTACCTCGACACCTACTTTTGTCGCAATCGCTCCAAATGTTTTTTTGACGTTATCCATCGTGTCGCCCAGCAATACCCCTGCATTTACCGCCTCATCGGACATCACAAGCCCCAGATCGTGCGCTCGTTGTGTCAGTTCCTCGATCGATTCACTGCCGTTGTTGAGCATCGGCATGAGTTCAAGCCCTGCTTTCCCGAATAGTTCCACGGCTTTTGCTGATTTTTCTGCGCCATTTGGAAGATCGGCCAACGCTTTGAGCGTATCTCTCATCACATCTTCTTGTGCTCTGAGTTGTCCACTTGTGTCAAAAAGTTTTACGCCCAAATCATCGAACTTGCTGATTACTTTCTCGCTACCTTGCGCTGCTTGGTCCATAAAATTCGTCAGCGTTTTCATTCCGTTTTTCATTACTTCGATGTTCACGCCGTTTTGGCCAAGAACATAATCCCACTCTTGGAATGCTTGTTTCGACAATCCTGTTTTTGCGGATAGCTTATCGATTCGGTCGGTCGTTTCTGCCGCTTTCATTGCGAGTCCACCCAGTGCCGTTGCTCCTGCAATTGCTGCCCCTCCAATGGCAATTCCCCACTTTGCAGCTGTGCCGACTCCTTTTAGAAACTTGTTGCCAAGTCCTTCCGCTTTTTCCTCTGTCTTTGAGATGGATTGATTCGCTGCCTCATTGTCGACAAAAATGCTCCCAAAGAGTCTAAATATCTCCATGCATCCTCCTTTCTATGAAAAAAGCAACCTCCATCGAGATTGCTAATTCCATTGATTTTGATAATACAGCGTTCTAATTTCTTCAAAAATCTGATCTGCCGTTTTTCTCGACATGCTCCTTGCGTGCTCCTGGTCCTTGATTCCCATTTGATAAAATTCTTCAAACGTGATGAAATTCTCTTCGGATAGATTCGGGTAGATTTGCTTATACAGTTCAAAAGCCTGTTCCCTCTGATGCTCTTTGTATGCAATCCTTAGAATCTCGATTCCATCATCAAAAGGTTGTAAAAGCAAAAAGTCTACATTGCATCCGAAACGACGGGCGATAAATTCGATTGTCTGGTGATACTCGATTTCAAAACTTGCGTAAAAAAATCACTTAACCCATCCATTCCCTTGAATCTTTTGTAGATCTCATCAATGGACAACAACAACAATTCTTCTGGAGATATTTCAAGCAGTCCTGCTATTAGCTCCGTAATTTCTTCTTCCGCTTTATCGAGATTTTCCAGCAGAAAGAAGATTACTTTCTTTCCAACTTCCTCCGCAGATTCCTTTGCGTCAATGTCAAGTTCTTTTATTCCAATTTTTCTTGTGATTTTACTCAACAAAAATACATCTTTCAAATTTGGTTTTCTCATCACTTCCTCCTACGCTTTCGGATAATAGATAGCAAACGGCGGCTCGTCCAACTTGCTTGCATCATAGCTGCCTGTAAATTTCATTGCAATAACCGCCTCATCCTTGTTTTTCACCGACAAAGACAGTCCATCGACATTCATTGCATTTTGCACTTGAATAATAATCGGTTTATCTTTGCCCGAAATTTTGCCGACAAAAGTCACATTGTCGATATAGTCATTGCCATCAATGAAGTTTTTGGCCGAAATTTTTTGATAACCTTGTTCATCAAGCGACTCTGTGTCAATTTCTGATGCTGCAAGCGACGTTTTCAATGTTTCCACAGACACCTCCAAAATATTTGCTGAGATACTCACATCCCATTGGTCAATGACTTGAAGTCCTTTTGCAACGCCTTTTACACCATCAACATCAATCGCTCTTACCGATGGTTTTGCATCAAATGAACCTCCGCCCCTTGTTGCACCCAATAATTTTCCTGCTGCAACCGCTTTGTCAAAGTCATCTGTCTTCATATCCCAATTCTTAAAAAATGCTCCTGCATCTAGCAAGAGATTCTCTGCAGTTTTATCATTAAAACCGCTATACATTTTTTTATTCGCCATTTTCTAGCTCCTTTCCATCACTCGCACTTCAAAAGTTACGGTTTTTCTTTTCCAGTTCTTGTCCTCCGACTTTGTGTTGATGGTGCGATCATAATGCATTGAAAATTGAATGTGCTCATCGATATAGAGTGTCTTATCCAAATTCCTCAAAGACTTTTCGATCGATTCCACATTCTCGCTGTGATCTCTCTTGTCCCAAATATCCACATCCATTACAATCGCCAACTGATTCGGCACGATGAGAATGCTCTGCGCAAAATCATAGACAAGATAAGGCGTTTGACTATCATCACTAGCATTTTCAAAAAATACCCTCGGACAAGCCCCCTCAAGAATCTTAACTATTTCAGTTCTTAACTTTGTCATTCGTCCTCTCCTCCTTCAGGGCTTTTATATTCTTCCTCGCTCAAGTCTGGCGGAGTAGTTTCATTTAGTGCGGACAAATATTGCGATTGAATCCGAATGATCTCATCGATGTTATCGAATGTTGTGTTTCGCAAAATACTCCTCTTTGGTTGTCCTCGATCTCCCAGTTCTGCTAATGCACCATACCATGTATCGTGTTTGAGTCCAATTTGTAAATCCGTTTCTTGTTTTCGAACCCAATATTGTGTCGAATTGTAGATTCGACGATTCTTTTTCATCCCTCGAAGATTTTTGAACTGCTCAATCATTCTTTTGCGAAGAAACTTCGCAACATCTCTCAACGCCGCCCGACTCAGTTCTCGAATCGAATATTGCACCGCTTCAACATTGCTTTCAAATTCGACGCCATCTTTTTTGATTTTCATCTTTGCGCTAGGTAGTGGCACAATTCACACCTCCGCTCACCGTGATTTCCAGTTCCCGACCTTTGCGATAGGTTTTGATCACATCATATTCCATTCCATCGTGAACAATTTTCTTTTCGTTTTCATAATCCAAATAGTCAGCAAGCACAAATTTTAGCTCTGGTTTGAATCCGCTCGCTTGTGCTTGATAATACTCTTGCGTTCCAATGCTCAAGATTTTCGCAAACACTTCACGCTCCGACTTCGAGTCTCTGAGTTCTCCTGTACTATCTTTCACTTTATTGACCTTGATTAGTCGAATCACTTCACTAAACATTGTAATCACCACTCAGCGACAGAGATTGCGCCAACATTTCGTATGCTTTCGTAAAGCGTTCTCCCTGTCCCTCAAAGTCCACCTGTGCCTTTACAAAAAGTTTGATCGCTTGCAAGATCAAAGGATCTTTTTCGTCTATTTTTTTCACGCCGATTCTTCTCAAATCCGCTTTGCAAGCACTGATAAAATCATCTATTTCATCATCTAGCTTAGAATGATTGATTCGAAGTGACTGTTTTATTTTATCTTTCATCTTGCCTCCAACAAAAAAGAGGGGCATTACCCCTCTAACAGTTTCAATAATTCATCTTTTTTCGCTTTTTGATCAAATGCAATTCCTTTTTCTGCAAGTAGTTCTTTCACTTCTTTTGCACTCATTTTGCTGTAATCCATTTTGACTTCCCCTGCTCCCTCATTGCTAGGTTCTTGTTCATCAGATGGAGTCTCTGTTACTTGATCCTCTGCCGATTTGGTATCATCCGACTTCTCGTCCGACTCCTCTGCCGATTTGGTATCATCCGACTTCTCGTCCGACTCCTCTGCCGATTTGGTATCATCCGACTTCTCGTCCGACTCCT
>JBHBDS010000026.1:0-4319 GCA_041784625.1 Filifactoraceae bacterium | reverse complement strand
ATGATGTCTTCAGACATTTTTTCGCTGTTATCATAAATTATTATCATAATAAGTCCTTTCTGTGGGAAAATAAGATATTTCGGAATCGGCAAGTAGTAAATAATAAGGAACAAATTATTCTGCACAAGAAATAATAGCAGAAAATCGCCAATCAATTCCCAAGCACCAATAAGAGAATTTATCAGTCGATGTATGATACTCAATAACTTGCTTAATATTTATTTCAGCTGATGGTTGCTCAAAAAGCAATGTTTCGCCTATTGATGCGCTGATTGACACAACAACTTGCTCTTCACTCGCTATGCTCGCTTGATACTTTGATTTTACACTACAAAATTAGAATTAGACTAGACGAATTTGAAAAATATTGGATGTTGGACATAGGTGAGAGTGTGAGAAGGAAAGAGATGGAGAAAGAGAAGAAGATAAATTCGCCAAGAAAATTCTGGGGGAGAAGGAGTTTCGTTTCCTCGTAAAAAGATTGAAAAAAGCATGCCAATCGGTTAAAATATTAGAGTGACTAAGATTAGGAGGGATGTATGAGCAAATATCCATTAATAAAGATTGATCGCAACAAGCTTGCCCATAATACCAAGGCAGCGATTGCGTTGACTGCTACCCGAGGGATTACACCAGTTGCTGTGACAAAACTTTTTCAGGGAGATCCCGAAATTGCAAAAATTATTGTCGATGCTGGCGTGAGTATTTTAGGCGATTCGAGAATCCAAAATCTCAAGAAACTCAAAGATATTAAAGCAGAAAAAATCTTGATGCGATTGCCGATGATTAGTGAAATTGATGAGCTTGTTGAGTATGCGGACATCAGTTTGAACTCGGAGGTCAAAACGATTGCAGCGATTTCGGAGTATTGCCTTGAACACGGAAAGTCGCACAAAGTCGTACTAATGGTGGATATGGGCGATCGCCGAGAAGGAATTTTGGAAGAAGATTTGGACAAGACGGTTGAGGCGATACTGGAGCAAAAGGGTGTGGAACTCATTGGGCTTGGTGTAAATTTTGGCTGCTATGGAGGAATTATTCCAGACCATGACACAATGGATCGTTTTTCCAAATTAAAAGATCATGTAGAAGAAAAATATAATATTAAGCTAAGTCATATTTCTGGTGGCAACTCTCTGACACTGCATATGATTTGGGAAGGGACATTGCCAGAGGGAACGACCCATCTACGCCTTGGTCAGTCAATCAATCTCGGTGTGGAAGATCGCTACGGCGATGTGATCGAGGGATTTGTCGGAAATGTTTATACGCTTTTTGCTGAAGTTATCGAACACAAAACCAAGTCGTCCGTTCCCGTTGGTCAAATTGGAATCGATGCGTTTGGGAATGTGCCGACCTTTGAAGATCATGGCGATATCGATCGTTTGATTCTCGGGATCGGAAAACAAGATATGTATTTTGATGGACTGACTCCAGTGGACGAGGGAGTCAAAATTCTCGGTGGCTCGAGCGATCATATGATTCTCGATGTGACAAATGCAAAAAGAAAATTTGATATTGGCGATATTTTGGAATTTGAGATGAGCTACTCGTCCATCTTGATGGGGCTTAACTCAGAGTATGTATACAAAGAATTTATTTAGGAGAAGAAAATGAATGTAGTAAGATTTGCCCCATCACCAACGGGCTTTGTTCATATTGGTAGTTTGCGAACGGCGTTGTACAACTATTTGTTTGCGAAAAAAACTGGAGGGAAATATCTCCTGCGTGTAGAAGATACCGACCAAACTCGTCTAGTAGAGGGTGCGCTGGAAGGAATGCTTGCAGCGATGAAATGGGCGGGCATCAATCACAGCGAAGGGGTAATGATTGCTGAAGATGGAACAGTTTTTCAAAGTGGAGAAAATGGACCATACATCCAATCAGAGCGCTTGCCAATTTATCAAGAATATATGAAAATTCTCCTCGACAAAGGCTATGCGTACCCATGTTTTTGCACCAAGGAGCGACTAGATTCCGTGCGTGATGAGCAAAAATCAAAGGGAGAAAATTTCAAGTACGATGGACATTGCCGACATCTAAGCGAAGAAGAAATTCAAGCAAAAATGGCAGCGGGTGAGCCATATGTGTATCGCCTGAAATTGCCAGAAAATGTAGATATTACATTCCAAGATGTCGTGCGTGGTACGGTGACGGTAAACACGAATGATATGGACGACCAGGTGCTTATGAAGACAGACGGATTCCCGACGTATCATTTTGCGGTGATTGTGGACGATCATCTGATGGGCGTAACACATATTATCCGTGGCGAAGAGTGGTTGCCGTCTACGCCAAAGCATGCATTTTTGTACGAGGCATTTGGCTGGGATGCACCAGTTTTTGTGCATTTGCCAAATATTTTGAACTCAGACAAAAAGAAACTATCGAAACGCCAAGGGGATGTTGCGGTAGAAGATTTTAGAAAAAAGGGATATCTAAAAGAAGCGCTCGTCAACTATGTGGCACTATTGGGCTGGGCACCTGATGACAATCAAGAAATCTTTACGATGGAAGAACTCGAAAATGCGTTTACCCTCGAAAAAGTGTCAAAGAGCGGTGGTGTATTTGACGTGCAAAAACTCAATTGGATGAACAATCAATATATCAAGTCGCACGATCTTGATGAGCTTACAAAACTTTGTGTGCCATATGTCGTTGAGGCTGGATTGATGACACAGCAAGAGGCGGAAGAAAAATTCGATTGGCTTAAACTTGCGGTAGAAACCGTGCGTGAGTCGATGGATTATCTGAGCATTTTTCCAGAAAAAATTGGACAATTTATCGAAGAATATCCAGCACAATTGGATGAAGAAGTGATTGAGTTTATGAATAGTGAACATATCCCTGCGCTTGCTAGCCATTTGCAGGAAAAAATCAGCAAGCTCAGTGAAAATGCAACGCCAGAAGACATCAAAGCGATGCTCAAAGAAATCCAAACAGAGTATGGGATCAAAGGGAAAAATCTGTTTATGGGAAGTCGTGTACTGTTGACAGGACATATGCATGGCTCAGATATCAACAATATGCTTGCTTTGATTGGGAAAGATAAATTGCAACAGAGATTGGAAAAAGCAAAGCAATTTTTGGGATAATCCCTGTGAGAAAAATCTTGGAAAAATAGTCTTGGAAAAATAATTTTGTGGAAAATATTTTGTACAGGTTGGGTGAGCCAGCCTGTACTTTTTAAGGAGCAATATGTTTGAATTAGATAAAATTACGATATACAAAGCCATCATTCATACATTTAATAAGGAAGAGGACAAACCGAGACTTTCTTCTTTTGAAATTGATCACGAAGAAGAGTTAACTCATGCGATATTGCAAAATCAACTCGAGAAAATCCTTAACTCAAACCAAATGAAATGGGCGAGCTTTGGCGAAAAAAAGGATGTTGAAGAGCTATTAGAAGAATTGGAAAAGGATTTGTCGATATTTGTTGATGTAACACAAGACATTGCGAATCTGATTCATAAACAGCTGAACAAATATCAAGCATATCTCCCATCCTGCGACATTGCATTTATCTTATTTGAGATGGAAGAAGTGATGTATTTTGCTGGAGTGAAGATTAATCACAAAGATTTTTATGTTCGTGCGACAGAGAATTTTCCTGCAGGCAATTTGCATATCATTCGAAAAAGCAATGATTTATTTTTATCGACAAAACTATCCGTTGAAGAGGGATTCATTGTGCATCTCAAATATTTTGATATTGCACTTTTGGAAAAAGAATACAAAGTTGAAGGAGAAAAGGCGGGATTCTTTGGTGATTTGATATTTTCTCTTAACAAAGGAATGAGCGAAAAAGAAAAATTGCAATCTTTCAACCAAATCAACAAGAGATTACAAGAAAAATTCATTGGAGAAGATCTCGAACAACGTGCTCAAATCAAAAAGGCGATCAGTGACACATTAGTTGAGACGGGAAAACTTGATGTTCAAGTTGCAATGGACAAGGCTTTTGAAAATAACCAGGATATAAAAAGTATATATCAAGAGGCACTTGGGAGAGCCAGACTCGACCATGAAAAAATCGAGATCAATAACAATGTCGCACGGAAGAAATTTGATATCCAAAAAATCATCACAAATTCGGGGATTGAAATATCAATTCCAGTGGAATTTTACGAAGATGATAGCAAACTCGAAATTATTTCAAATTCCGATGGCACATTAACCTTCATTATAAAGAATATTGAAGAGTTCAAAAGTAGCTAATAAACAAAAGACAGAATAAAATTTTTGAGGGGCTTTTCGAAATAAAAAATAAAGATTAACTCAAAAAAGTGGTTGACATCAAAATAGAATGATGATAT
>JBHBDS010000025.1:0-4167 GCA_041784625.1 Filifactoraceae bacterium | reverse complement strand
TGAGAAAAATGATCCGCTCACGCAAGAGGAGATACAAAAAATGGTGGCGATCTACCGATTCATTCATCCTACGGCAGCAATTCGTCTGGCGGGTGGACGCGCACTGCTCGATAATAATGGCCGAGAGATTTTTCAAAGCGGGGCGAATGCGGCAATCACGGGGGATATGCTCACGACGACGGGGTCAAAAATAGCTGAAGATGTTCAGATGATAGAAGAGCTTGGGTTTGAGCTCAAAATTGTGTAGCGAAGCGAAGGTCCAGTGTAAAAAGTTTTACTTGTGAGATATGAAAAAAAGTTAATACACCCGTGACAAGTCAAGAATGAGTTGAAAAAATTTCGCTGAATTCAAAATCAGCGAGACGATCAATACAAAGTACGAACAAAGTTGTAGATTCTCAAAAGATTTTTTTGAGGAAAAACTACAACTTTTTTGTTTTCGCACACACAAAAGGGTAAATATGATACAATAATGACTAATATTAATGGTGTGACAAGTCGCATATCATGCTTGCTGGACGAGTGATGTGTAAAAATATCGGATGATGTGATTCCACATCGAAAAGGCAAGCAGGAAGATTCTGCCGAAGCACAAGAGCGATCGGGAGAAAGAATTTTTGCATCATTGGTTTGGGATGAATTAACAACAGGAATAAGAGGGGGATTTATGAAAGTAATTATTATTGGAACGAGTGCAGCGGCTCTTGCTTGTGCAGAGCGACTGAGAAAAGAATCGGACGCAGAGATCACGATGATTGGAAGAGAAAAAGTTAATCCATATTTTCGACCATCCTTGTCGCATATGATTTTGACAGATGAAGTGGATCCGAAATTTTTTCTAAAAGAAGCAGATTTTTACAAAGAAAAAAACATCAATCTCGTACTCGAGTCCGAAGTGAAGAGTATCGACCCAGAGAAAAAAGTTATCGCTTTGCAGGACAAAGAACTTGCTTACGACAAATTAGTTTTGGCAGTAGGAAGCGAAAATTTTGTACCGCCGATCGCTGGCGTGGACAAAGAGGGAATATTCAACCTCAAATATCTTAGCGATGTGGAGGCGATCAACGAATACGCAAAAGACAAAAAGAATATCACGATTGTTGGAGGCGGCTTGCTCGGTATCGAAGCGGCGTGGGCATTTTACAAAGCAGGTAAAAAAGTTACGATTCTCGAATTCTTTGATCGATTGATGGCAAGACAACTTTGTCCTGAGGCGAGCCAAAGAGTGGAGGATGAACTGCGCAAAATCGGAATCGACGTGCTGACTGGGAAAAGCACCAAAGAAATCCAAGGCGATGAGGCAGTGAAACAAATCGTGCTTGAAAGTGGCGAAGTGATTCCTACCGACGTGCTGTTTTTTTCCGTTGGCGTTCGTCCAAATGTTGGATTGGCAAAAGAAGCGGGGCTTACGGTCGATCGTGGCATCGTAGTGGACCAAAATATGCTCACATCCAACGGTGACATTTATGCGATTGGCGATTGCTCTCAAATCGGACCGATGGTTCCAGGGATTTGGCCATTGGCATTGCAGACAGGAAGAGCAGCGGCAGATCATATCTTGGGCAAAGTACAAACGGCACCAGATTCCAATCCGCCGATTGCGATTCTCAAAGCGCTCGATATCGGTGTGTATTCGGCAGGCGACATCACAAAACAAGACGATGCCATTTTGAAAAATGATGGAGAAAACCTCAAGCTGTTCATTTTTGAAAACAACAAATTGACTGGCGTGAATTTGATTGGCGACACCAAATTATCGTCAAAAGTTCCAAAGTGGATCAAAGAAGGCGCATCGAAAGAAATGGTAGAAAGTGCATTATAAGGAGAATTTATGCTATTAGTAGCAAATAATTGGAAAGATTATCGCATTCTCGATGCGGGCAATGGCGAAAAACTAGAAAGCTGGGGCAACATCGTGCTCCGAAGACCCGACCCGCAGATTATTTGGGAGGCGAATAAGAATACAAAAGAATGGAAAGACGTCCATGGCGTGTATCACCGCAGCGAAAAAGGCGGCGGACAATGGGAGTTTAAGAAAAAATTTCCAGAGAAATGGAAAATCAATTACAAAGAGCTTACATTCGTCGTCAAACCAACGGGCTTTAAGCACACGGGACTTTTTCCAGAGCAGGCGGCAAACTGGGATTGGATCATCGAAAAAATTCAAAACGCCAATCGCCCCATTAAAGTGCTCAACCTTTTTGCGTATACTGGGGGAGCAACTTGTGCTGCATCGTATGCTGGCGCAGTGGAAGTTGTTCATGTCGATGCGTCCAAAGGAATGGTGCAGTGGGCGAAAGAAAACGCAGAGCAAAGTGGACTTGCAAACAACAAAATCCGTTTTATCGTCGACGATGTGTTCAAATTTGTGGAGCGAGAGCAAAGACGAGGAAATTTTTACGATGCGATCATCATGGATCCACCGTCCTATGGGCGAGGACCAAAGGGCGAAATTTGGAAGCTCGAAAACGAATTGCAAAAACTTCTCGAGCTCACTTCCAAAGTGCTGTCAAAGGATCCGCTGTTTTTGCTTGTCAACGCATACACGACAGGATTTTCGCATATCTCGCTCAATAATATGATGAAAAAAGTTTTTCCAAAAGAATTTCAATTCACATCGGGCGAAATCGGAATCCCGATTGAAAAAGGCGCGCTGGTTTTGCCATGCGGAATTTATGCGAGAATGGAGAAAAAATGCTAAATGTACTGTATGAAGACAACCATATCATCGTTGTCGAAAAACCTTTTAATATGCCAACGCAAGAAGATGAATCCAAAGATCCCGATCTTCTCAATATGGTCAAAGAATATGTGCGCATCAAATACAATAAACCTGGCGAGGCATACATCGGACTTGTGCACCGGCTCGATCGTGTGGCGGGCGGCGTGATGGTGTTTGCTCGAACAAGCAAGGCGGCATCACGACTTTCGGAGCAGGTGAGGAACAGGACTTTTGAAAAAGAATACCTTACCGTTGTCGAAGGAATGTTGAAAAATGATTCTGGGGAGCTCATTGACTTTTTGCGCAAGGACAACAACACGAATACGGTTTCTGTTGTTAATAAGAACGCAAATGGCGCAAAAGAAGCGAAACTTCGCTACGATTTATTGGAGTCAAAGAATGGATTGAATTTGCTCAAAGTCAATCTGCTCACAGGACGACCGCATCAGATTCGTGTGCAATTTTCTTCGAGACAAAATCCAATCTACGGCGATGGAAAATATCGCTCGAGCTATCAATCGAAAAAAGGGATTGCGCTCTGGGCGTATCGACTCAGCTTCGAGCACCCGACAAAAAAAGAAGTGATGACCTTCGAGCTTCTCCCGCAAGCAGTAACGCCATGGGATAATTTTCGCATCATCGAGAATATGTAAGGACAACGCAGATTTTTTGTAACCAGACCATCGTATCGTGTTGATTCGAGAAACAATTTAAGAGGAAGAATCAAAAAATAACCGACCAAAAAGATACAAGAAGAATAGTGAATAAGAAATAAGAGCCGTTCATTTGACAGAGCGGCTCTAAATATTTTTGAACGAAACTTCCCTATTCCACCGTCACCGATTTTGCAAGATTTCGCGGTTTATCGACATCAAGTCCTTTGGCAAGCGAAGTGTAGTATGCAATCAGCTGAGTTGGGATAACGGACAGCACGGGCTGCAAAATATCCAAGCTCTGCGGAATGTAAATCACTTCGTCCGCAATTTTTTCGATCTCGGTATCGCCTTCAATTGTGATGGCATAGACATATGCGCCTCTTGCTTTGACTTCGACAATGTTCGAGATCATTTTTTCGAGCAATTTTTTTTGTGTTGCAATGGCGATGACGGGTGTGCCTTCCTCAATCAGTGCAATCGTGCCGTGCTTTAGTTCGCCCGCTGCAAATGCTTCTGTATAGATATACGAAATTTCTTTGAGCTTGAGAGCACTCTCCATTGCGGTTTGGTAATCTGCACCACGACCGAGATAGAACAGTGCTTTTTTTTCTCGGAGCGATTCACCGATATTTTTTTCCTGCGTAGTATCCTCGAGAATCGTGGAAACTTTATCGGAAAGTTTTTTCATCTCATCCAAAATATGATGATACTCCTCGAGAGAAATGGTTTGATTTTTGATCGCCATATTGAGCGCAATCATCACGAGTGCAACGATCTGCGTGGTATACG
>JBHBDS010000024.1:0-4062 GCA_041784625.1 Filifactoraceae bacterium | reverse complement strand
TGTCATACTCTTCAATGAGTGATGCAATGATGTTTCTTTTGCCCTCGGTGAGAGGTTTTACTTTGTACACTTCTTTTTTCTTTGCCATAACAAATAGCCTCCTATGGTATTTTGATTCTACCATAAAAGGCTATATATTTTGATGTGACCCCAAAAAGTTAGACTTTTTTTCGAAGCGGTAGATTTCTACTACCTCGATTTTTACGTTTCCATAAGGCGAAGCCTATATTGAACAGGACTTAGCCATCCAAGTTTTTCTTTGATTCGTTCCTCGTTGTAATATTTGATGTACTGTTCGATCGCATTTTCTAATTCTTCGTAACTTTGGTACATTACTCCGTAATAGATTTCTTGTTTGAGTAATCCAAAGAAATTTTCCATCACCGAATTGTCCAAACAATTTCCCTTACGGGACATGCTTTGAAAAATTCGATTTGCTTTCAACTCGAAAGAATATTGTTTCATCTGATATGCCCAGCCCTGATCGGAATGAAAAGTTCTTCGAAAAGGGCAATCCGATGTCGCTTTGATTGCCTTGTCCAATGCGGAAAGAATCGACTCTGCATTAGGCTGAGCACAAATACTATAACTTACGATTTCACCCGTACCTAGATCAATAAATGGATCTAAGTATAGTTTTTTCTTGACTCTCTCGCCGCTTGCGTTTGCAACATAGTACTTAAATTCTGTGGTATCCGTCGCAATCTTTTGGTGAGGGATACTTGTATGAAATCTCCTGCGGAGACGATTCGGTGCAACTTTACCAATATTCCCTTTGTATGTGCTGAACTTACGACTTTTTCGGCTAAAGGAGGTAACCTGAAGTTGGAGCTTTTGAACAAGACGCTGCACTTTCTTCTTGTTTACCATAACTCCTTGATTGCGCAATTCTCCATAGATTCGGCGATAGCCGTAATTCTTGTGCTTTGATCGAATCTCAAGAATGGCCTCCTCTAGTTCTTGGTTTGAATTCTTGCGATCGAATCTTTTTTGCCAGTACATGTAGGTGGATTTTGGAAACTTCACTACAGCGAGAATATCTTTTAATCTGAATTCTCCTCGGAGGCTGTGTATGATTCTCGCTGTTTTTTCAGAAGAGCTTCCTCCTCTAAACGCAACCTCCTGAGTTCCTTTAAAAAGGCATTCTCAATTCGTAGTTTCAAATTTTCGGATTCTAATTGCTTTAATTTTTCAGCACTTACATCGACAGATGTAGTTTCTGTAGGCTTCGCCTTTGTATCTATTTCTTTCTTACCCAATGTGCATGGTCGTCCTTTCTTGAGAGGCTTTAGCGCATCCAATCCTTCTCTTCGATAGGCGTTTACCCATGTAGTGATTAACGATGGACTGGATATTCCTTCTTGAGAAGCCAATTGCAAATACGAAACCTCGCTTGTTAAGTACAATTCTACCACATGCATTTTGTATTCGAAAGAATAATTCTTCTTTTCTCGTGAGCGAATTAACGCTTGATCTCCATGCTCTCGATATTGTGCGACCCATTCGATAATTACATTTTTGGAAGGGATAGAATATTTTTTTGCTAGAGAAGTATAACTTGCTCGCCCTTGTAGATAAGCTTCCACTACTTTTTTCTTGAATTCATATGAATATTTTGCCACGAAAAAACCGACCTCCAATCGTTAGATTTTTAGGTCTAACTTTTTGGGGTCGGTACATTTTTACAGACTTTTTTTCACAGTCTCCTTTTTCTCATAAAATAAAGGGGAATATGTTTTGGCGCTGCCAGAACTTTATTCCCCACTTTTTTCCCTACTTTACTTCCCAATATCCATTCTTATTTGAACCAATTCTCTCGATATATCCATTCTCTCTCAAGAATTTTATATTATTTTGTATCGCAGCCAATTTTACACCAATCACTTGAACCAACTGCTCTTGAGTAATGTTCGGGTTGTTTCGGATTTCTTCGAGAATTTTTCTTCTTCTAGCATTGAGGAAATTTTTATCCCCTACTTTATCCCCTACTTTATCCCCTACTTTATCCCCTACTTTATCCCCTACTTTATCCCCTACTTTATTCCCCACTTCGTTTATCCAATTGAATGGAATATTTACCGCAATGGAGTTTTCTCTGAAGTCAAATACATCTTTGCCATAGGTGTCAATAATTTTTGGGACGCCTCTTCCAGAGCGCTCGCTAATATGAAGTTGAAGGAAGATTTCTGATAGTTTTGGGTTTACAGGAACGGATTCTCCTAGATAAAATCCTTCTTTGGTCTGTTTGGGGTCTAGTGTTCCTCTCGATAGAATCTCTACTCGATTGCTATACACCGTAATCATCGGCGCATTTTGGTCGATCCACTTATTATGAACAAAGGCGTTCACAACTGCCTCTCGAAAGGCGTTGATGTCGAATAGCGCAACATCTTTTCGAGTGGTGATTCTTCTGCTTTCATCGGCTTGAATAATATTTATTACGTCCGCATATTCCAGCACTTTGTCCAAACTCAACAAAATACAGGTGTTCCCGAATTCTTTTACAGAAAATAGCTGCGTTGCTTTGGTTTCTCCGCTGAAAATGGAAACTCGGACGGAAATATGGCTGTCGTCGGATAGCAACTGTGCCAGAAGATTATATTTGCCATCTTTGGTGAGCAGGTTGAGATTTTTCTTGAATGTTTCAGCTTTGAGTGAAATTCCTCTACCAGCGTAGTAGGTAAAGAGTCTTTCGAATGTCAAGTCTTGGTACTCGGATTCGATGTTTTCGATTGTTTTTTCTCTTTCTCGCAATATTTCAAACAGATTTGCCTCTCGTTCAGGGTATTTTGATACATTGACTTTGCTCGAGCCGATGCGAATATACCGAACCCCGTCAAAAGATGTTGGAATATTTTTTGCCCTCGGGATTTCTAGTAGTACCAATCTTTTTTCTTCGTGCATCACTTCATGGAACGCAAAGGCTGTGTCGGGTGTTGTTTGTCTCGCTAGATAGTGTTCCAATGGTTCGCCCTTTACATTTTTTCTGTAATCAAAGTTGGTTCCAACAATTTCATGAGTTTCGTTGTTGATTCCCCAAATAAGATATGCGAATTCTTTTTTGCACATTGCAGCTGCATTGGACAATGCCGATATGTATTCTCCGATGCCATGCGCTTCAAACCAGTTTTCTTTGAATTCGAACCACTCTTCTTCGGAATGATGATTTATGACAGTTTTAATTATTTCAATGTATTTGTCCATAGTTTTTCTCCTTTGTATAGCTATTATTATAGCACAAGTGTTGTGGGCAATGGAGTTTTCTCTGAAGTCAAAAACATCTTTGCTGTAAATATCGATAGAAAAAAGCCTCAAGGTTCGGCACTCCCCGTATGGTGGGGGGGGGCTTACTGCAAGAGGCACTATCACAAATTTATTTGTACGATATATTATACAGTCGCCATTGTTTTTTTGTAAAGTTTTTTATTGTCCTTTTCGCATTGCTAATCATTATAATGTCCACGGCAAGACACAATCTCTAAGAGTCCGCCCACGCTTCATCAAACCATATTTTTTTCATCAATCGACCTCTACAATATCTCGCTCAATTCCTTTGCCAGCATTTAGTGCCTCAATTCCTCTTCGAAGATGCGCCAAATTGCTTTCGCTATAAAATGGATCCGCAGTGATTTCAAAAGGAATTCTTTGCTCGTTGGTAACTTTTTTGGCAAAAATTGTAAAGGCGGTTGTCATACTCATTCCCATTTCGGAGCATGTTTGTTCCATTCTTCTTTTGAGTTCTTCGTCCATACGAAAATTCACCATTGCTTGAGCCATAACGCCTCCTCTCTCTTTGACAATATTATATGATTTTGTAAAGCAAATGTCAATATATCGCTTTACATGTTTCGTTTTATGAAATGTTACTGATCCGAACAATAACTAAACGATACTAGTATTGCAAATCTATGAACCAGTTCCTCATCAAATAATATTGGGTGTGATGCGTCGTTTGATCTGGTATCGATAATACAAGTTTGCGCTGAGGTAAAACAAATAACGCAGCGGATGTTTTACAAATTCTTTGCGAAAAATTGTGCGTGCAAAAATCGAGTGCAGTTC
>JBHBDS010000023.1:0-5042 GCA_041784625.1 Filifactoraceae bacterium | reverse complement strand
GAGAACTTTTGCCATCGGCGACAGCTCGTGATGATCGTGATCATGTCCGCAACCGCAGCCGTCATCATGTGAGTGATCGTGTGAATGATCGTGCTCATGGTCACAACAATCGCCGTGGGAATGCCCGTGATGTTCATGCGAATGATCCTCGGCAGCCTTCTGTGCGTGCTCGAGCATTCTTTTTTGTCGTGCACTGTCACGCTCCGCAAAAATATCTTTCATCGTGACATCGCAGCCGCAACCGCAGCCCGATGTATTGCTTGTCGAGATTTCTACGACGCTGCTATGTTCGGGTCCATCCTCGCCATCATCGCCGCTGGATTTTTCTCCGCATCCACAAGTATCTGCTTCTGCTGGTTGCGATTGCACCACAGCGTCCACATGTTTGTGCGCTCCACAACAACCCTCATGACCATGCTTATGATCATGCGAATGATTTCCACAACATCCTTTTTTTGCCAAAGTTTCCATATTTTCCTCCTTGGTAATTCAACAAAGTTTTGCTTCGTTTCTATTGATATATTTACTCTTTTTCTCGTTAGAATTTTATTATTTCAAAACTTTCTACAGTCTATGAAATTGTTTCCTAGGCTCTACATTTTTCTCAACGCCAAATATTCTGCGCTTAGCGTCATTCTCCATCCCAAGCTTTTTTGATCTTACGCAAAAAGCTTGAGATCACGCCAGAATTTTCTTCCGATAAATTTTCTCTTAGTCCGTCCTCTGCATCGTTTGTCCGATTCCCGAGCGACTGCGCCTTTTGCTTGGCTTTTTTTGCTTCTTTCTGAATGAGAATACTTCTCATCGCTGAGCCACTGCCTCAACCACCTTTTTCGACCTGCTTGGTCACTTTATCTAGCTCCATCATTACTCCTGAATATGTTCCATCCCGATTTCGAGAATCGTCTTGACATGATCGTCCTTGAGCGAGTAAAAAACATTTTTGCCTTCCCGACGAAATTTCACCAAATTTGCTTTGCGAAGCGTGCTCAGCTGATGTGAGACAGCCGACTTACTCATCCCGAGGATCGAGCCGAGGTCGCACACACAAAGCTCCGACTCCTCGAGCGCCCACAGGATTTTTGTTCTCGTCAGATCGCCAAAGACCTTAAAAAAATCCGACAGCTCGCCGAGAAGCAAATCGTTTGGCATATTTTTTGACACTCGCTCGACATTTTCGACATTCACCTTGTCCGTGCTGCAGCAAGTAATCTTGTCCTCTTCCAATTTTTTCATACGCATTCTCCTTGATGCTGAACAAAAATCAATCGCATCAATCACGCAAATTCATTACTCCAATGCCGAATCTGCTTCCGCCAAAAGTTTTACTCCAAAATTTTTCTCTCCGCTTTTATTCACACGATTGAATATCTGTTCAACTGTAAGATTATTATAGTTGAAAGCTTGCTCAACTGTCAAGCAGATTTTTTCTATTGCTCTTGCAAGTTTTCGTCACTTTTGTGTTCCGTTTTCTTATCGAGGTTGTGCTTTCTCCAAAGGGTTTCGAATCCATTTTTTTCGCACAAAAAAGGGATGCAAAACGAAATTGCTTTGCATCACCATTTTCATTGAAATTATTTTGTTGTTTGTTTTGTTGTTTTGTTATCTAGATTATTCTGTCTTGATCAGATTGTCTTGCTTCTTGTTCTACCGACGTCGAATTTTCAGATGATAAGCTAAAAGTTTTGCCTTGCATTTTCGCTCGATTTCATCAATCGATTGTCGATGATTTCTTATCGTTACTCTTCGTCTTCGAGTCTGCGTGTTTTGAAAACTTCCATCGCATTGGCTGCGAACAGGCTCATTGTTCCATAGAGCAAGATGCTTCTTGTCGCCAGGTCAAAGATTGCACTAGCTGGCGCAGAAGTTTTTGGCGCCGATTTGATTTTGCCATCTTTGTCGACTCCACCTTTTGGCACATTGTTGTCGTCGATGGATTCATCTGGCGGCGTTGGATCGTCATCCGCTGGCGAAAGAGGTACACTTCCCTCAGGAATATCTGTTGTCGGCGGTGGCGGTGGATCTGGTCTCACAGGCGACGGTGGATCCGTTGGTGTTAGTGGCGGATCAACCGGCGGTGGTGGCACGATTGGTTTTGGTTTGGAGTTGAGGTATTCTGCTGTATGCGTTTTCCCTTTTTCTGTTGTAAACTTTACAACCGTTCCATTAATAACTTCTGTCGCATCACCAATTGTTTTTGTAATCGTTGTTGTATATCCTGTTGCGCCAATTTCTGTGATAGTTACTTTGGTTCCAATTGGCAGATTTTCAAACTCGATGGATTGTTTGTGTGATAGAGTAACTCTTCCCTTACTCACAATCTCTCCATCAGGCGCTCCATTTATGCCATAGTATTTATATTGTCTTGTTGTTTTGTCGTTGAAGTCGATTTCAAAAGTGAAGCTCGGATTTCCCTCAACATATTCATTGACTCGCTTCATCAATACCAACTTGGATACCCCTGATGTCTCGATATTTTTGATCTTCACGCTGCCTTTTCCGTACAAGGTTGCTCCTCGTCGAATCTCGGTTACAACGGACGATCCCTCTTTTTTGACAACAACTTCGAATTCTTTGTATTCTCGATTATATGTTTTATCTCCGACTTTTGGTGTTTTTGTTTCTACCAAAACATATTCCCCAACAGGAATGAATCGGAATGTCAATCTTCCATTGCTATCGGTGACACCTGCCATCAACTCCACTCGATCTTTCGGGTCTTCTGTTTTGGTGTAGAGTGTGAATTCCGCTCCTGGCAGTTTTACGCCTTTTTCATCTTCTTTAGTAATGGTAAAGATTCCTGCACGCTCCGTATCTGCACTTGCTTTTGCAGTAAGCACTTTGAACGCTTCATAAATCACCGTGTCATCTTTTTTACTGCGGAATAATTGAACTTTGTTCTTTACATTTGCCGCAGTAGTTGAAAGCACATCTGTCGTGTATACAAAACGATACGCTTGATTCGCATTTGGAATTTCGAATACGATTTTTCGTCCAATGGTTTGGTACGAAATTTTTCCTTTCGCAGCACCATCTTCAAAAATTCCTTCACCCTTTTCATTTGTGGTGATTACCAGTTTTTCGGTTTCGTATTTTCCGTCGGTCTTGATGCCCAACTTGTGTACCTCAAAATTGTTATTCGAAAAATCGAGTTTTCCGTTTGCTAATCGACGTGCACCAAGATTGTCGTCTAGCGTATCCACCAGCTTGAGCGTTTCTCCTTCTTCGGTGGTCAGCTTCAGAATCGACGGCGTAAAATCAACCGTCCATGTGACTTCTCCGTCTTCGTTTGATAAGCCATCTTTTTTGAGCACCTCGGTGCGAAGTTTCACTTCTTGTTTGTCCGATACATTGAGCCCAAACTCACTGCTGGTCAGCCAAACCGTATTGGTTGCGGGGATCAATTTATTCTGCTTCAAATAATTTTCTAATGTTGCATTACTCGGTTTTGCTTTAACAAGAAGTACATAAGGCTTTTTGAATGGTTTGAATTCAAATTTTTTCTCTGTCGCATTAAAGGTGAAAATATCTGAATATCCACTCGTTGGGTCAATCAAGTTGCCAGCCGTCACTTTTGCATCTTTATCATTTGGGCTGCCTTCATAGAGTAGGAATGGCGTGTTTTCTGCAAAATCGACAAACTCCCACCCAGCTGGCAATACTTCTTGCAGCGTGAAATTGATGTTTGCTGCTTGAACTTTGCCGTCTTTGAAGATTTCTCTTGTCGTAAAATCGATTCCCTCTGCATTAAGACTGATTCGATAAATGACAGAATTGTCTTTGTAGTTGAAAGCATTGTTCGCATCACCAGTTGATGCCACGTTGATATTGTTTACATCAGTTCCATAGTCTTGCGCTTTAAGCACTTCTTTTTTAAGGTAGTTTGGAAAATATTGAGGCCATGAACTTGCGTGAGATAGAAATCCATCTTTATTGAAGAAGAGGACATAGTTGCTGATATAATAATTAGGCTTTCCATCTCCATCTACCTTCGTTCCCAAAACAACCTTAGGTTCTAAAAATTTTGTATAGAAAGTAATGTTGGTTTCTTTGTCTTGTGGAATATTTGTAATGACCAAAAGATCAGCAACCACTTCTTCACCTTTTTTGAGCGGATAATGCGTCCCTACCACTCCATCCGCATTTGCAAATGCTCCATCATATTTCTGGAATAATCTCTGATACCCTTTTTTAGAGCCAAAAAAATTCGTTTCAATGTGTGTAAGCAAGTTTGCAGGCACTCCGCTAAAATCTAAATCAGCGTATGCAAGATACGCATTTCCATGAACAAAAAGATCCATTAATGTAGCCTCTTCAACTTTTTGTCCTCGTTGATTGTATCGAATATTCCACTGGATTTTTCCATCCGATACGCTCGATTGCGCATTTCCTCCTGTTCGCTCTTTAAATTCTGGGGCAGATTTTACAATCGCTGCGTGTCCAACATAGGCTTTTGCCTCATTGGATTCAAAAGTATACTTGTCGTCAATTAATATTTTTGCTTTGTTTGCAAAGACATCTTGCTCTGCGATTAGAGACAGTTTGTCATCCACTTCCGTGTTAATCACTACGTAGACTGTTTTGTTTTTCGTTTGATCGTCTGCTCCCAAATCTCCAAGGTTGACTACGCCTGACGAATCCATTGTGAATACCTTGTTAACTTTTGTTCCAGTCGTTGGATATCCTTTTGCAGGTTCTTCATTATTGGATTTTAGAATCGGTCTTCCCTCAGAATTGAGCGATGTCACATCAACCCATAAAGTCACTTCGGGATTTTTTTGATTAAGTCCCTTCGCTGATTGCAGTACATCTGTCAAAACCACTTTGCCTAGCGCAGTCTTCATCGGGTTAATTTCAACAACCCACGTGATGGAACGATTTTTTCCGATATGAATTGGATTAACCGTGTTTTCTGGGTCGTGTTTGCTATTTTGCCATACAACTCCAGTATACTTTTTTATCCACCCTGGTTTGAATTCGACTCTTGCCTTTGCTTCCGCAATTTCTCCGTCAGGGTTTGTAAGTTTTGCAGTATTTTCGAT
>JBHBDS010000022.1:0-10792 GCA_041784625.1 Filifactoraceae bacterium | reverse complement strand
TTTCCATAATCTGTGCATAGATATCGGCTGGAATTGTGTTTGGCACATTGCCTGAGAGCACCAAAAATTCACCGCTTGGAAATTTTTCGATCTCATCAAAAAGTGCAGCGAGATGTTTCTCTCCAATGTCCATTGCGCAGCCGTTGAGCTCGGTTTCGAGCTGATCAATCGTCTCTTTGAGCTTGACGTTGATCCGAGTGAGCCCATCGACTTTGACAAAACGATGGTCGATGCCCATTTGGCTAAGCTCATTCAGCAGATGATCGCCCGTAAATCCTGCGACAAAACCAGTGGCTCTTACATCCATCCCAAGTCTTGCAGCAATGACAGCAACGTTGATTCCTTTGCCACCGATGGAGACAAAAGATTTTTCGGCTCGATTCGTGTTGCCCAGACGGAGCTGCTCGAGTTCTACAAAATAATCCAGTGCAGGATTGAGGGTAATGGTGTTGATCATAGCGTCTCCTCCTTTGCGATGATGTGAGGAATAAACTCATATTCCCCGTCCAGCGAATCGGTAATCAAGGTTGCGTCCTCCAGCTTGGCAAAGCTCGTCAGCGTCACGATATTTTGCTTCGTGTGATCTGCTAGGACAAAAGTTTGGTGCGAGCCCTTGCGTGCGGTTTCCTTGACCTGCGCCTCGTAAGGCGATGGTGTCGTGTGACCCGAGCGATGCGAAAATCCATTCGTTCCCAAAAATGCTTTGTCAAAATTGAATCGCTCGAGCAGTTCTGCGGCAAAAATTCCCTCGATCGCCTCAGAAATCGGGCGAATCTCACCGCCGAGCACGATGGTTCGGATTCCTCTACGGACCAAATTTTGTGCGTGAATCAAACTGTTCGTCACCACCAAAAGATTGCTCGCCGAAAGATGCGCCACCATATATCCCGTCGTCGTTCCTGCGTCCAAAAATATCGTCTCGCCATCACGCACCAATTTTGCCGCTGTTTTTGCGATGAGTTCTTTTTGCGATTTCATCATTTCAAACCGTTCAAACAAAGTGTTTTCTCTCGAGAGATAATTTTTTTCCAGTGACGTTGCGCCGCCGTGCACTTTTTGGAGCTTGCCCATCTCATGCAAGGCATAAACATCGCGGCGAATCGTCGATTCGGACGAACCGAGAAGTTCAGCGAGCTCGCCAAGCCGTGCAGAGCCCTTTTGATTGACTACCTGCAATATCTTTTCAAAACGTTCACTGATTAGCATAATTTCCTCCAAAATTTTTCTTAATGAGATCATATCCTATTTTCCGAAATAAATCAAGCAAAATATTTCAAAATGTATCAAAATATTTTACAAAAAGAGAAAAAGGTTTCAAAATGAATCAACAAAAAATAACTACAAAAAAATGTAACTACAAAAAGAAAAAACAACTCGCAACGAAAATCACAAGCGACGAGTTCAGTATAAGAAATTCGATAATTGATCATTCACAATTGAGAACTTTGCAGAAAAGTTGTATTTCATCTGATTTTTTTCAAAAACTTTCAAATGGTAACGGATGTTACAGAATCCAAAGCAAAGATACACTATAATAAAAGCAACAACGGACAACAAAAATTATTTTTATAAAAACGAGGAGGAAGTATGGAAAATCTAATGTTCTGTTACCAATGTCAAGAAACAGCGGGCAACAAAGGATGTACAAAAATGGGTGTGTGTGGAAAAAATCCAGAGGTTGCAAATATGCAAGACCTGTTGGTGTACGTATCCAAAGGACTTTCGGAAGTAACGACAAAACTTCGTGCGGAAGGAAAATCGGTTTCCAAAGAAACGAATCATCTCATCACGCTCAATCTTTTTACAACGATCACCAATGCAAACTTTGACGAAGAAGTTTTTGTGGCAAAAGTAAAAGAAACACTCGACCTCAAAGCAAAACTAATCGAAGAGCTAAGCGACAAAAGCGGACTTTCTGAAGCGGCAACTTGGGCAAGCTATGATGTAAATACAATGAAAGAAAAAGCGAAAACTGTCGGCGTTCTCGCAACCGAAAACGAAGATGTAAGAAGTTTAAGAGAACTGACCATCTACGGACTCAAAGGACTTTCCGCTTACAGCAAGCATGCGAATGTTCTTGGATTTGACAACGAAGAAGTCGATGCTTTCCTACAACTTGCGCTGGCAAAAACTCTGAATGATAACCTCAGCGTGGACGAGCTCGTGCAATTGGTGCTCGACACAGGAAATGCTGGCGTGCAAGGAATGGCGCTTCTCGACAATGCGAACACTTCGACCTACGGAAACCCAGAGATGACAAAAGTAAACCTCGGCGTAAGAAACAACCCAGGAATCCTCGTTTCGGGTCACGACCTCAAAGACTTTGAAATGCTGCTCGAACAAACCAAAGGAACCGGCGTCGACGTGTATACACACTCCGAAATGCTCCCAGCAAACTATTATCCAGCGTTCAAAAAATATGATCACTTCGTAGGAAACTACGGAAACGCATGGTGGCAACAAAAAGAAGAATTCGAATCCTTCAACGGACCGATTCTCATGACAACAAACTGCATCGTGCCGCCAAAAGATAGCTACAAAGATAAATTGTTTACGACAGGCTCAGCGGGATTCCCAGGCTGCAAACATATTCCAGGTGAAATCGGCGAGCAAAAAGATTTTAGCGAAATCATCGAGCTGGCAAAAAAATGTGCGCCACCAACTGAAATCGAAACAGGCGAAATCATCGGCGGATTTGCGCACCACCAAGTAATGCAATTGGCAGACAAAGTAGTTGATGCAGTGAAATCTGGCGCAATCAAAAAATTTGTCGTAATGGGCGGATGCGACGGAAGAGCAAAAGCAAGAAACTACTACACCGACTTTGCCAAAGCGTTGCCACAAGACACTGTGATAATGACAGCAGGCTGCGCAAAATACAAATACAACAAACTTCCACTAGGCGACATCGGAGGAATCCCAAGAGTACTTGATGCGGGACAATGCAACGACTCATACTCCATCGCAGTCATCGCACTCAAACTCAAAGAAGCATTCGGACTCGAAGACATCAACGAGCTTCCAGTAATCTACAACATTGCATGGTATGAGCAAAAAGCAGTCATCGTTCTGCTTGCACTCCTTGCACTCGGCGTGAAAAAAATTCACCTCGGACCAACGATTCCAGCATTCCTATCACCAAATGTGACAAAAGTTTTGATCGAAAACTTCGGCATCGGCGGAATCACCAATGTAGAAGACGATATGGCAATGTTCTTCAGCTAATATTATTAGAAAACGTAAAGTTTCGATAGAAAGATACAACTTTTATTGATGCAAGATGATTTGCAACTAGATACTCAGATGAAATGCAATTCAATGCTCAATAGAATAGAAAAATCTTTAGACGTGCTTTCTGATTGATTCACGATAAGCAAAAAATGTTATAGTCAGAGAAAAAGGCATAACGACACTCTGACAAAAGAAAATATACCCCATAAATAGGATGAGGCAATGCTTCATCCTATTTATATCAGGAAAAATTTGGACTTGCAAATGCGAAAAAACTGTGGTATACTTATCGAGTTAAGTTACGCAGAATTTTAGAAAGAAAGAGGTGAAATCAAATGAAGCAAGGTATTCATCCAAAATATAATGAAGCGACTGTACATTGTGCTTGCGGAAATACATTTGTTGCTGGAACAACAAAAGATGAGATTCGTGTAGAAACTTGTTCTCAATGCCATCCATTCTATACTGGACAGAGCAAGACGATTGAAAAAGGTGGACGAATCGAAAAGTTCAACAAAAAATTCAACAGATAATCTGGGAACACAGTTGCATAGGCTGTGTTCTTTTTTTTTGATAGGGAGCAACTACATGGCGACGAAAAAAATATTTTACACCGATTCATATAAAGTCGAGCACGAGGCAAAGATTCTGGAGACTTTCGAGCAGGATGGAAAAATTTTCGCAGTGACTGACGAGACGATTTTTTATCCAGAGGGTGGTGGGCAACCAGCCGATCGGGGCACGATCAATGGTATCGATGTGCTGGATGTGCAGGAGAGCGAAGGAGTGATTGTTCATCAGCTGGCGAAGATGCCGAGCGAAAATCTTGCGCAGATGAAAATCGATTGGGCGTATCGATACGATTTGATGCAGCAGCACAGCGGTGAACACCTGGTGTCGGGATTGTTTCTGCGTCTTCTCGGCGGTAACAACAAGGGATTTCATATGGGTGCTGATTTTGTGACGATTGACATTGATCTTCCGAAGCTCAGCTGGGAGGATCTCATGCTCGTGGAAAATGCTGCGAACCAAAAAATTGCGGAGAATATTTTTGTGCGTGAGGAGATGACCACTCGTGAAGAGCTCGAGCAATTTCCGATTCGAAAACAAATCACCGCAGAGGGAGAAATCCGAGTGGTGACAATCGACTCTGCAGATTGTTGCGCTTGTTGTGGAACGCATGTGCGCTCGCTCGCCGAGGTTGGGATGGTCAAAATTCTCAAGACGGAGCAGTACAAGGGTATGACGAGGATCCATTTGGTTTGCGGAAAAAGAGCACAGCAAGATTATGTGCAGCGATTCGAAATCACTCGAGAACTGAAAAAACTGCTGAATGCGGACGAATCCAGCATCGCCACACGAGTCAATGCGCAGATAGAAGAGATTGAGCGACTCAAAAAAATCATCTATAATAATAAGGAAGAGTTGGCCAATTTTTACGCCAAAGAATTGATTGAAAAAAAGTATAAAAATCAGCTGAGAAAAAATATCGCAAGAGAAAATTGTTTTGTCGGTATTCCGATTGGAGAAAAAAGCCTGAATGCGGGTGAATCCTGCAGTAGAACGATAGGTGAAGATTATTTCAACGGCAAAAATTCAGACGAAAGTATTTTAATTGAGATTCTTGAGAAAATTGATTTTGAAATGATCGAAAATATGGAGAAAATCCTACTCGAGCATTGCGACACCATTGTTTTAGGCTCGCTTGTAGACAATAAAATTCTTGCGTCGTCAAAAAAAGAAATTGACCTTGGCACAGTATTCAAAAACGAGCTCAAAAATTTTGATGGCCGTGGTGGTGGACGAGGAGCACGAGCACAAGCGATGTTTGCAAGCGAAGACGGCTTGAGAGGGTTTGTCGCATTATTGAGTCAAACGATTGTGTAAACTGTTCAGCAGAAAGGAATATAACGATGAATATGATGATGGCTAGTATTATTGCAACGATATTTTTTTTGATCGGCGGCTTTCAGCTCAATGAAAAGGGAATTCCGCTGAACAATGCGTACTTCTATGCGAGCAAAAAGGAACGCGAGACGATGGACAAAAAACCATATTTTCGCCAGTCGGGAATAGCCTTTACGCTGATTGGCATTGTGTTTATGTTGCATTCGATTGAACTTCATTTGAATACTGGATGGCTGATGATAGTAGCGAATGTGATGCTTGGAATCGTTATTGTGTACGCAATTGTTTCGTCTGTCTCGCTATGGAAAAAACGTAATTTGTAGTGACGGTCGTTGTCAATGTGAATGAAGTTGGTGGTGCTCTTGAATGAGAATTTCTCGCTTTGCAGCACCAATTTTTTTGAATGATTTATTTTTTTGCGGAATATTTGTTGAGGTTTGGCTTAGGAATTTTGTAGGACTCTTCCGTCTGAGCATCTCTTGCCAACCCAAATAGGATTTGGATAAACGAGCTAGAAAGAAAGAGCAGCACGACATAGATCGCTAAAATCAAAATCATAATATTCGCCAACCAGACGACAGAACCGAGGTGAAGGTTTAACCCGAAAATCTTGAGGTTGCCCACAGATTGCAAGTGTGATGAGCCGAGCGCATCTTGCGCAATCAGAGAGAGCGTAGTTTTTCGGAGTAATAGCGTGAGCATAAGCATTCCGATGCTTAGCCCCAGCCTCGTGTGATAGCTCCATACGATCAAACAAAATACAGCTAGAAGCAGCAGAAATAATCCGATGCTCTGAAAAACGCCGAGATACAAAGCAAGCGCATCGGGCGCAGTCGCATCAAAGTTAATGCTCTTGCTGATACCAAATAAAACGATGGCTAATAATAATGAAAGGATTTCCAAAACTCGTAGGTACATTGATCCTCCAAACAATATCGAAAGTCTATTCCACAAAATTTCTCTGCAAAAATATGAATGATAACTCTGTCATTTGTTGCATGGATTTCAAAATGTAATGGGGAGCGTGAGAATTTCTCTGTATATCCATCTTTATAATAGAAAAAAATATCGGGAAAATATACCGATTTTTTCCCTACGCCTCATAAATTCTAATCCTCACAAATTGCGCAAGAATTTTTGAGCATTATCGTATTACTTTTCAAACGCTGCAACATCGAGCAATTGGAACGAAACGGTGATTCCCTCAAAAATTTCGGTTCCAATTTCGTGAAAACCAACTTTGTTGTGGAAGTTGATGCTCTGCGTATTGTATTCAGGTGCTATATCGATTTCGGCAACGATATTTGGTACGCCTGTTTTTTTCGCATGAACGATCACCTCGTCATACAATTTGAGCCCGAGTCCACGTTTGCGATATTTTTCGCCCACAACGATGCGATCAACATACAAAAATTGATCCACATGCTCGCATAGCCATGCGTATCTTTTGCTCCAGTAAGGCAACTTTTCTCGAAAAACCATCTGAAAAGCGGCAACTTCTCCGTCGATTTCGATCACTTGGAACAAATCGAGCATCTCGCTCATTTTGCGAATTTTTTCGTCATCCATCGGCGAAAGCATTTCAACATCTGCTTCGTTTAATACCAAAATTTCTGGATAATCTTTTTCTTCTGCGTTACGAATAATCATTGGTTCCTCTTTTCTTTTCGATCATATTATTAAACAAATTCACTTCGCCTTATCCTAATAACTAAAACTCGGCTTATCCTGATAATAAATGCGCTAGGATACGATAATTTTTGAATGGAATTATTTTTCAACACAAAAAAATTCCAATCGATACGATGTCATACGATTTGAAGTTATTTCTATTTTGTAAATATAAAAAAATCTATGATTCATTATACCACATTACAAAATAGAACGCGAAAAAGAATTGTTACGTATAAATATTTTTTGGGTATAACTTGCGCAAGGAAAAAGGATTTTGACAGGAGGTACTATGGATTATTTGATATTATTCCTTGAAGGAGTAATTACTTTTATTTCGCCGTGCTTGCTTCCGATGTTACCGATTTACATCACTTATTTTATCGGGGACGTGCAAGGTGACTTAGAAAACAAAAATGCGAAAAAATTGCGTGCGCTCAAAAATTCAGCAGGATTTGTATTGGGCTTCTCCATCGTTTTTGTCTTGCTGGGAGCGGCAGCAGGAACGGTTGGCAGATTTTTGTTTGAGCATCAACGCCTCATTAATATCGTCACCGGTGCCATTATCGTATTGTTTGGGCTAAGCTATCTTGGCGTCATCAAGCTCGCTTTTCTCAACAAGACGATTCGTGCAAAAAATGATGTAGAGCCAGTGAAATTTGGCAAAGCAGTGCTCTTTGGAATGATTTTTTCCATCGGATGGACGCCATGCGTGGGAACTTTCCTCGGTTCGGCGCTTTTGATTGCAGCAAACTCTCAAACGGTGCTCAAAGGCTCGATGATGCTGCTCTCGTTCAGCATGGGGCTTGGGATTCCATTTATGATTTCGGCAGTACTGATTGATCAGATGGCTGGCACGTTGAACTTTATCAAACGAAACTACAAAACCATCAATCGAATCGCTGGCGTGTTTTTGATCTTTATCGGATTGTTGATGATCACGGGATATTTCCAACAGTTCCTTGTGATGTTTATGTAGAGTCCTAACCAGGAGAAAGAGCATGTTGATCGGGTGGAAAGGCCATATCAACTTGCAACGCAATATACGAATACCAATCTAAATAATAAAAATAGAAGGAAGTGTAAAATGAAAAATAAAACTTTAGTGCTAGTCGGCGTGCTGATTATGCTAATCGGCATTGCAAGCTTTGGTTATAACAAACTGAAGGATTCTTCGACAGGCTCAACGACAGCTACCTCACAAGAGAGTAGCGATGCAAAAGAGGATTCCCAAGCGAGTGAGGGTGATAAAGCGACGACGGAAAATAATTCGAGTGACTCCTCGTCAAAGGCTAACGCAAAAAAAGTGGCAGCACCTAACTTCACCGTGTTTGATATCGACGGCAATCAAGTGACGCTTGAAGAGTTCAAAGGACGCCCGATGGTTATCAACTTCTGGGCGAGCTGGTGTAAATACTGTGTCCAAGAAATGGGCGATTTCCAAGAAGTATTTGACGAATTCAAAGATACCGATCTGAAATTTGTAATGATCAATGGAACAGACGGAAGAATGGAAACGAGAGAAAAAGCAACGAAGTACTGGAACGATAACAGCTTTACGATGCCAATCTTCTTTGATGAAGCGATGGCTGGACGTGATGGACTAGAGCTGAATGTCAGCGCCAACGCGCAGTATCCAATCCAAGGATACCCAACGACAGTATTTGTTGACCGTGAGGGAAATATCGCTGGAATTGCTCCAGGAATGTTGCATGGTGACCAACTAAAACTGCTCGTCGAATTTATTATGGATGATGCAAACATCGGCAGACCATTGACCGATGCACTCAAAAAATAGTGAAAAAGCACGCAAAAAACTGAGTATGGTTTGAGAAAAGCGTAGCGTGATGTTGACGTAGGAAGTGACAAGACTTATCGATAACACAAAGAAAAACAACAGGAAAAAGAATACAGAAAAGTTTTCACAGCAGAGAGGTTCCGACTTCTCTGCTTTTTACATAGCAAAAGAACTCGAATAAATGAAATCAAGAAAAAAGCGATCTTTCGGAATTTGAAAAATTTTTTCGTAAAAATACCTATAAACTGTGATTCAAGCAAAAAATTAATAAATATCACAAAGAACAAGAAAAATGACAATAAGACTGTCAGATACTTTACAGTAATAGTAATGCTTCTCGATTAATAATAATACATTATTGTGATATTTAGTCAGCATAAAACCACTGAGAGGAAAAGGTTATCTTGATTTTGCCTTATGATGTGTGCAAAAAAAGTGGGCGGAAAATTTTCAAAAAATATATTGTAAATTATTCCCGCTGGGATTATAATCGATATGGTTAGAAAAATATTTTTATGTTGGGAGAAAACCCAAAATAACAAAGGAGGAGAATTATGACTACTTTTCTGATCGGTATGGCGATTCTTGTAGTTGGTGGCGTGCTTTATGGCGGATTCATCGACAGAATGTTTGGGCCAGACGATAGAGAGACACCAGCGATTGCTATGAACGATGGTGTAGACTTTGTGCCAATGAGCAAATGGAAAAACGGACTTATTCAATTACTTAACATCGCAGGAACTGGACCAATTCTTGGGCCGATTCAAGGAATCCTCTTTGGACCGATTGCATTTATCACAATTCCAATCGGATGCGTTCTTGGTGGAGCAGTGCATGACTACTTGTCTGGAATGATTTCAATCCGTGAAAAAGGCGCTCAGATGCCAGTTCTTACAAAAAAATTCCTTGGAAACAAAACATATCAAATTTACAATATCTTCCTAAGCCTATTGATGCTTTTGGTTGGAGCAGTATTTATTTACACTCCTGGAGATCTTATTGTAACTCAAGTGCTTGGGCAATCTTCAGCAATTGAAAATCCAATTGTTTGGGTTGTGTATGGAGGAATTTTCCTTTACTATCTAGCAGCAACTCTATTCCCAATCGATGCAATCATCGGAAGAATCTATCCAATCTTTGGAGGGATCCTACTTCTTTCTGCAGTAGGTGTATTCTTTGGACTATTTGCAAAAGGATACCAACTAGACAACCTTACAGCAGCAAACTGGATGGGAATTCACCCAACGCAACCATTTATTCCAATCTTCTTCGTAACCGTAGCATGTGGTATCGTTTCTGGATTCCACTCTACGCAATCGACTTTGATCGGACGTTCGGTTTCTAGCGAGAGAGAAGGAAAATTCACTTTCTTCTACATGATGCTTCTGGAAGGCTTTATCGCAATGATCTGGGCAGCAGCTGCAATGGGAATCTACAATGCAGGACTAGAGGCAGACCTTATTGGTAAGCCAGCAGTAATCGGTTTGGTTGCAAGAGACCTTCTTGGTTCTGTGGGCGGTATGATTGCGATCATCGGGGTTATCGTACTTCCGCTTACTTCGGGAGATACAGCGCTTCGTTCGCTTCGTCTAATGGTAGCAGACTACTTCAATATTGACCAAAAACCAGCAAAAAATCGTATCATGGTTTCTTCAGCAATCTTTGCACTTACTGCTGGTATCTTGATCTTTGCAAAACTTAGTGCACAAGGCTTCAACATTCTTTGGAGATACTTTGCATGGTCGAACCAAACAATCGCAGTATTTGCATTTGCGATCATGGTTGTATATCTGATGAAAGAAGGCAAAAACTACTTTGTCGCTCTAATCCCTGGCGCATTCTATATGTTCATCATTTCGAGCTACATCTTGAGTGCTCCAATCGGCTTCAACCTTAGCTTCAACCTATCCTACATCATCGGTGGCGTTCTAACTGCTGTATATGTTGTAATGGTTTACAAAACTGGTCTAAAGGCTAAATCAACTGGTCTTGGAAGCGTTCCAGTAAAATAACTCACGCAAATTTCATAATATATTTCTATTTTGGGCTTCCTGCTTTGGTGGGAAGCCCAAAAAATAAACCGATGCTTGCTGTGATGCAAGATTGATTTTTTTCGAGCGTGGTTTTGTGTATTAATTTTGGATTTTTTCTTTGGACATTCACGCAAATAGGACGGATTATTGT
>JBHBDS010000021.1:0-14429 GCA_041784625.1 Filifactoraceae bacterium | reverse complement strand
AGTTTGGAGATGTGGACGAGTCCATCGTTTTTGAGTCCGATGTCGACGAATGCGCCAAAGTCGACAACATTTCGTACCGTGCCGTCGAGTTTCATCCCGATGGTGAGATCGTCGATATCGAGCACGTCAGATTTGAGTACGACTGGGTTGAGATTCTCTCGTACGTCTCGCCCTGGTTTTTTGATTTCGGCGACAATATCTCGCAGCGTCGGCACGCCGATGTCGAGTTTTTTTGCAAGCTCGGTGATTTTTGCTTCGTTGAGTTTCTTTATCGTCTCTGGGCTGGATGCGATGAGGTCTTGCTCGGAGATTCCGATCTCTTGCATCAGTGCTTTGGCCTTGTCGTAGCTCTCTGGGTGGACTGCGGTGTTGTCGAGCACTTCGGAAGATTCCTTGATACGCAAAAAGCCTGCGGATTGTTCGAACGCACTTGCGCCGAGTCGTTTTACTTTGAGCAGCTCTTTACGATTTTTGAATTTGCCGACGGTTTCTCGATACTCGACGATATTTTTTTGCAACGGCGGAAGAAATTCCAGACACATAGCCAAGCAGTGCGACGGATGCTGTGTTGAGATCCACGCCGACGGTGTTTACGCTCGCTTCGACCACGCCACCGAGTGCTTCTTTGAGTCGTCCTTGGTTGACGTCGTGCTGATATTGTCCGACGCCGATGTGCTCGGGATCGATTTTGACAAGTTCTGCCAATGGGTCGATCACTCGTCTTGCGATGGACACTGCGCCACGGAGCGACACGTTGAGGTCTGGAAATTCTTCCGTGCCAAGTTTGGATGCTGAGTAGACGGATGCGCCTGCCTCGGACACGATCAAATATTTTACCTCTCGTTTTGCGTCTTTGATGATGTCGGCAACAATTTTTTCGGATTCACGAGATGCTGTACCGTTTCCGATCGCGATGAGATCGATTTGGTGTTTGTCGATGAGTTTTAGGATAATCGACTTGGTTTCTGCGACTTTTTTCTGTGGCTCGGTCGGATATACGGTTGTCGTATCGAGCAATTTGCCCGTGTCGTCGATGACAGCAATTTTGCAGCCTGTGCGGAACGCTGGGTCCCATCCGAGTACAACTTTGTCTCGCACTGGTCCCTGCATCAAGAGATTTTGGAGATTCTTGCCAAAAACAGAAATCGCACGCTCTCCCGCTTGCTCGGTAAGTTCGGAGCGAATCTCCCGCTCGAGCGATGGCAGCATCAAACGTTTGAGCGCATCATCGATTACAAGATTCATCAAGCTCTCATGCTTTTTGGTGCGCAGATATTTTTCGGCAACCAGCTTGGTGATTTCGTCGATTGGGTGATTGATTTTGACCTTGAGCACTTCTTCTCGCTCCCCACGGTCGATTGCTAAAATACGATACGGCGGAATCGTCTGCACTCGCTCCACAAATTCGAAATACACCTGGTATACTTTGGCGTTTTCAATCTCTTCGCCGCCTTTTTTGAGCGAGCTTTCGATGGTTGCTTTGTCAAATGCGAGGTCACGCACTTCTTTTTTGAGCTCAAAATCTTCGGCAATCATCTGTGCCAAAATATCGCATGCTCCTTGCACTGCCTCCTGTGCATCCATCACGCCTTTTTCTTCGTCGACAAATTCTACCGCTTTTTGCTCGATATCCTCTTCGCCGATGAGCAACAAAATCGCCAGCGGTTCGAGCCCTTTTTCGATCGCAACCGACGCACGAGTTTTTTTCTTCTTTTTATATGGCTCGTAGATGTCCTCCACTTCGACCATCGTCTGTGCATTTTCGATAGCAATTTTGAGTTCTTCGGTGAGTTTTCCCTGCTCCTCGATGGATTTGGTAATCGCCTCTTTGCGCTCCTCAAGATTACGAAGATACTTCAGGCGCTCATAAAAATCACGTAGCACCTCGTCGCTCATCTCGCCCGTCTGCTCCTTTCGATAACGAGCGATGAACGGAATCGTTTTGCCCTCATCAATCAGCGCAATCGTATTTTCGACCTGCGATGTGCGCAGCTTAAATTCTTTTTGCAATAGTTCATTAGTAATCATAAGTTCCTCTTTTATAATATTTATTATTTTTTATCTCCACAAAATCAGTCGGAAAGATTATTTGTACACTCAACACATCTGTTCATCGATTTTTTCGAACTACTTGTCAATTTTTGTTCCTTCGACAAATGGCTCTATTTTTCACACTTTCATTTTACTCAAAAAAAGAGGCCAAGGCCTCAATTTTTATAGATTATTCAGTGCTGGAGGCGTTACAATATAATATCCTTCTGCAAAGCTTTCTCCAATGTTTGAAATTTTGTGTGGGATATTGCTCATAATATAGATTGTGTCTCCAGGGTTTAGGACATAAACATCGTTGCCCATTGTCACTTCGATGTTTCCCTTCATTAGTATTAAGATTTCTTCCGCATCATGAATCGTAAACTCGTCCATATCGGTTGACTGCGGACGGATGCTGAATTTTGCAGCAAGCATTTTTGTGCCATGCTTCTCGCCGTTTTCCATCGAGGTCATCAGTTCATACGACACCGCCGAATTTGGGAAAAACATCTTGACTCGCTCTTCCTTGCGCACGACAGGATTGTCTTTTTTGACATCATCCATCAGCAAGTAGATTGGAATATTCAGTGCGTTGGAAATTTTGCGGAGTGATGTGAGCGATGGCTCAATCAGTCCTCTTTCAAGTTGCGAAATATAGCTTGACGAGAGCTGCGTAATCTCTGCTAGGTCACCGAGCTTATAGCCCTTACTTTTCCTCGTGTTTCTAATTTTTTCTCCGAGCATAGAACCCCTCTTCTTGAGTGAAAAAAATTCGTTACCAATAAAATTGTGTTCCCAATTTTTTGAGAAAACGTTAATCTAATTGGTAGTATATCATATTTAATGAAATTACGGAACAACTTTTCAGTATATTGTATCTATTTTTGGAAATTTATCTCAAAAATTATATGTCAAACATAATTTTTTCAAATCCCCAGCAAATTTACAACGAAATAAAAAACGAAACGCATAGTGGCACGGCGAATGACAGAATCACGCCACTGACAAAGCATACGATCGCCGTGGTCGAATCGGTCTCTTGCGACACAATCGGAAGAAGCGTGTCCATCCCAGCCGCTCCTGTCGGTGCAATCGCCTCAAAATGTCCGATTTTCTTTGCAATCAGTGGAATGCTAATGACGGCGACAACTTCTCTCGTCACATTGGACAAGAATGCAATCGCACTGAGCTCGGACGAATATGGCGCAATCAAAATCGGTGCGAGCGAATACCAAGCGAATCCTGATGCAACCGCTGCGCCCTCATTCCACGCATAACCCATCACCACTCCTGCAAGGATGCCGCCGGTGATGCTACCAAGCGCAATCGCCAGTGGCACGAGCAGAATTTTGAGCCCGAGGCTCTTGATCTTTGGTAGCACGTCATCGCTGCGACCGAGATCAATTCCGACAAAGAATAGCAGTGCGCAGAGACCAAAGTCCATAATATATCCGTTGATGGTCGAGAATCCATCGGGCAAAAATATGCCGACTGCAATCCCCAGCGCAACCGCTGCAAGAATTTTTTTAGTCATGAAAAACCTCCTTCTTCAAGGCGAATCGCACAAGCAGATGCACAAACAGCACCGAAAAAATAATCGTGATGAGACCAAATGCAATTCCTTTGAGCCCGATCGTCGCAAAAGAACGCAGAATTTCATCGTTCATCCCGAGATTAATTCCCATTGCAAAGAGCAATAGAAGTAGGCAAACCATCTGAATTTTGCCGATGGAATCAATAATTTTTTCGCTGAATAGATTTTTTTTGCTCATAAACATCCCGACCAAGAGCAAAGCGATATACAGCAATAATTTCCAAGACATCTTCATCCTCCTACACAAATACTACTGATATTCTATCACAGAAAATGTTCCAATGCGACACAAAACCACCCCAATCCTGCAAATTTGCAAGTTCAGGGTGGCTTTGTTCAAGGAGTTGAAAAATTTATACTCTATCCATCTTGTGGCGTAGATTGTAATAGGCGCCGAGCATACCCGCATTGTTGCCATTTTGAGCGAATGCGATCTTGGTATTTTGGCGTACGAACGGAATCATTTTGCTCTCGAGTGCTCGCTCCAGTCTCGGTGCAAGAAACTCGCTCTGCTCCATAATGCCGCCGCCGAGTACAACGACTGCGGGATTTGCAACATAGCATACATTGGCGATGCCCGCTGCCAGATGATCGAGCAGATGATCGATTTCTCGATTGCAGATTTCATCACCGGATTTTGCTTTGTCAAAGATCCAGCGTCCGTTGACTTCTTCGTTTGGATAATATTTTTTGACATTTTGCACGAGTGCCGTGGTGGACGCAAGGTCTTGGTACATCCCATCGCCCATATTCATATAGCCGATTTCAAATGCCGAGCCTGTCGCGCCGTGGAAAATTTCGCCATCCACAACGAGGCACGCACCGATTCCCGTGCCGACTGTGATGCAAGCACAGCTGCTCTCATTCTGTCCAGCACCGCACAGTGCCTCGGAATATCCAGCGCAGTTGACATCATTCTCGACTTCGCAGCGGAGCGAAAATTCTTCTTCAATGATTTTTTTCCACTGCGTGCCGATGTAGTCCGGAATCTGTTTGCCCGAGTAGATGATTTTTCCCTCCACTGGGTCAACCATTCCAGCTGTCGAGATACCGATAGCTGTGATAGAATGATTCGCTACATATTCTTGGCAGATTTGGCGCACAAGATCGACCAGATGCGGCCCGCCTTTATGCGCTTCGGATGGAATTTCTGTTTTCTCGATAATATTTCCCTGTTCATCGACGAGCCCGTGCTTGAGACCCGTGCCCCCGATGTCGATTGCAATGTATTTTTTCATTTATCCTCCATAAAAAAATATTGGGAGAGTACCGCTTCTGCGTTGCTCTCCACAATACTTATAGGGTAAAATATTTTGCAAAAATATCTTTTGCTCTAGATTTTTGTTCTGCGGTTGCGCTCGCCATTGGCTGACGGTTGAATCCCGCAGCAACGCCCTGAATCTCTAGCATGGTTTTGAGCGTTGGATATAGACCATTTGCCAAAACATCTGAGATAAAGTCGTTGGTAATATGTTGCACTTCAAGTGCTTTGTCGATCTCGCCTTTTTGCACATGCTCAAGAATTGCACGAGCACGCACGCCGTTGAGGTTGAATGTCGAGCCGATTGCGCCATCGATGCCGAGCACTGCTGCTGGGAGCATCATTTCGTCAAATCCTGCAAACAACAATTTATCTGGGAATGCTTTTCTCATTCTTTCTAATAGGAAGAAATCGCCTGCAGTGAATTTTACACCGACAATTTTTTTGTTCTCAAACAGCTCTGCAAACTGATCCACGCTGATGTTTACGCCAGTGAGGAAAGGAATCGAGTAGATGATCATGCGATTGTCCACTTTGTCCAAAATCGCATTGTAGTACGATTTGATTTCTTCAAAGCTGAATTTGTAGTAAAATGGCGTCACTGCCGAAATTGCGTCGTAGCCAAGCTCGGTTGCGTATTGTGCAAGCTCGATGGACTCGTAGATATTCAGCGAGCCTACTTGCGCAATCATTTTTACTTGTTTGTTGCTTTCTTCAATCGCTAGTTTGAAGATTTGTTTTTTTGCATCGGTGCTGAGCATAAAGTTTTCGCCTGTGCTTCCGCCGACATAAAGTCCATCCACTTTCATTTTGTCGATGTTGTGGCGAACAATCTGTCTTGTTCCTACTTCGTTTACGCTTCCATCCTCGTTAAAGGAAACCAGCAGGGCTGAATAGAGCCCTTTCAAATCACCATTCATAATTTCTCCTATTCGTTGATTGCATTTACATATTTCTTGGTAATCAGCTGTGGTCTGGTAATCGATGAGCCGACCACAACCGAGTAGCATCCAAGCTCCAACACTCTTTTTGCTTTTTCAGGCGTATCGATGTTGCCCTCCGCAATGATTGGCTTCTTGGTTTTTTTCAAAATCTCTTGCATAATCTCAAAGTCGTTTGCGTCGATTTTGAGATGTTTGCTCTGCTCCGTGTAACCCACGAGCGTCGTGCCGATATAGTCAAAGCCGATTCGATCCGCAAGAAGCGCTTCCTCCACGGTCGAACAGTCCGCCATAAACAATTGGCTCGGATATTTTTCTTTTACTCTGGAAAAAAATTCTTCCAAATTACTTCCATCGGGTCTTTTTTCCTCGGTTGCATGCATGGCGATGATCTCTACGCCCGAAGCCACCAATTGATCCACCTCATCCATCGTCGGCGTGATATACACCGTCGAGTTTGGATAATCCTTCTTGATGATTCCGATGATTGGTAAGTCCGTATTCTTTTTGATTTCCTCGATGTCTGCCACGGTGTTCGCACGGATTCCTTTTGCGCCACCCTCTGCAGCAGCCAATGCCATTCTCCCCATAATAAAGGAAGAGTGCAGCGGCTCGTGGCTGAGCGCTTGACAGGAAACAACCAACGCTCCTTCAATCATTTCTACTTTTTTCATAAAAGCCCTTCTTATTTTTGCTTTATCCTACGATAGATAAAGATCGTTCCATTCGTTATCACTGAGGTTAACACAACTGGCACATAGGTGAAATACATTGCAAAGGTCGCATCCGCTTCGGAGATCCAATGCATCTTTGCCACGCCAAATAACAATATTGCGGCGATTGCATTGATAATGAGTGGCGCGAGATAGAGTTTTTGGAGCAGACGGTTGATGACCAACGTAACCACCAAACTCAGCGCAATATAGATCATACTGTAATAAAACCATGCCAATATTATCATATTATCCCTTTACTGCTCCCATCGTTACACCTTGTGTAAAGTAGCTTTGGAAGCTCAAAAATACAACGATCATTGGAAGCGATGCAAGAAGCGCTCCTGCCATCAGTAGTCCGTAGTTTGTCGTAAACTCCGCAGACTGTGCCATCGCAGAAAGTCCAAGAGGAAGCGTCTTCATTACTTCAGAGTTGGTAAATACCAATTGCGAGAAGTAATCGTTCCAGCTTGCGATAAAAGTAAAGATTGCGAGTGCACCAATTCCTGGCTTAACAATCGGAAGCACGATGGATGTGAACGTTTTTAGCTCGCCACAGCCGTCGATTTTTGCCGACTCAAGAAGCTCTTTTGGTACCGAAGTGGTAAACTGTTTCATCAAGAATACCCCAAACGGCCATCCAACCGCTGGAAGAATCAGCGCACGGTAGGTATCCATCATGCCAAGCTCCGTGATAAATTTCAGAAGCGGGATAAGGATAACTTGTTTTGGCAATGCCATTGCGCCAACAAAGATGATGAACACGAGTTTGGATCCGATGAATTTTTTCTTCGCCAATGCGTATCCTGCAAGCGAAGCCGAAGTACACACCAAAATTGTCGTCATCGTCGAAATAAAAATCGAGTTGAAGAACCATCTTGCCGTCAGTGGCACGAGCAGTTTTTTCAAAGTTTTCCAAAGTTGGGTTCATTGGGAACCACTCTGGTGGAACCTGCACTGCCACGGATTGTAGTTTGAACGCTCCTGTCAGAATCCAGTAGAACGGAAACATGAAGAAGATGGTCAAAGCAATGAGAATAATCATCGAAATGATTGAAAATGGCGTCCATTTTTTCTTTTCCATATTTCCTCCTAATCAATATCTTTGGACAAGAATTTGAACTGCACCAGCGAGATCAATGCAATGATGATTGCAAGGATTACGCCCATCGCAGACGAAATTCCAAATCGTCCTTCTTGAATTGCTGTTTGATATACCAAGTACATTACGGTGGATGTTCCATAGTTTGGCCCGCCCGCTGTCAGAAGCTGAATCAGTGCAAAAATCTGGAAGCTGTTGATCGTCGTTACAACAACGATATAAAGTGTCGTTGGCAAAATTTGCGGCCAAATAATTTTTCTAAAGATCGTCCAGCTGCCTGCGCCGTCAATGGTCGCTGCCTCGATAAAATCTTTTGGCACATTACCAAGCGCTGCAACATACAAAATAATTGGCTGCCCCACTGAAGTGGTAATAAGAATTGCGATGATTGCATAAATTGCGGTGGCATTTCCACCAAGCCAGTCGACATTTTTATCGATCAAGTTCATCGATTTGAGCACATAGTTTAGAATTCCGTATTGCGGATGGTAAATCCACGCCCACACGACCGTTACCGAAACAACGGATGAAATCGCTGGGATGTAGAATACTCCTCGGAAGAATGAACGAACCTTTGCGTTTTTATTATAGATGTTAATTGCAACAAATAGGGCAAAAACAATTACAATCGGCACCGCTACCGCCGTGATAAAAGTGGTGTTGCTAAGCGATTTGAGGAATACTTTGTCGCTCATGAGGCTCTGATAATGACGAAGCCCTACAAAATCTTGGTTTCTTCCTCTGAATCTAAAGAAGGACAGGTAAACCCCCTTCATCATTGGATATAGAACAAAGGTACAAAAGAATGCGAGGGCAGGTGATAGAAATAAATATCCCACCAAAGTCTCCTTCATCTTTCGCTTTTTCCTTAGGTAATCCGCAGAGCTTTTAGCCAAATTTTCCATTTTACCTTCCTTCCCTCTTTTTAAGATGAGAAAGGGAATTCCCTTTCTCATCATGGATTAAATAATTTATTTTGCGTCTTCAATCGTTTTGTTTGCCGCTGCAACGAACTCATCAAGTGCTGCTTTTGGCTCAATGTCTCCATTTAGTACGCCTTGTACCATTGGGAACCAAAGTTGTCTCATTTGGATAAATCCAGGAATTGTGTTGTAGTATGGTCCGAAGAACTCGCTCATTGTTTCAGCAAATTGAAGTTCTTCATCATCATATAGTCCTGTTACACCAAGTTTTGCAGAGAAGTTTCCAGTTGCTTTCAGCGTTCTTACTCCCCACTCAGCGTCGTTGATCATAAAGTCTACGAATAGTTTTGCAGCTGCAATTTTGTCAGCGTCTCCGTTGTCGAATACTGCTGGTCCTGCTACAAGGTACTCTAGTTCTGGTTGTCCAGAGTTGTTAGGGAATGGTACAAGTACGGATTCTACTTTTCCTTCTTTTGTAAACTCTTTGTATTTGTTTACTGGAAGTAGGATTGTCGCTGCTGCTGTTCCGTTACCAAATTCTTCGATCGCTGCTCCAGCGTCTAGTGCGATACCTTTTCCAAGAAGATCTTTGTCATATGCTTGTTTGATCCACTCCATCGCTTTTACGCCGTTTTCGTCATTGATTGTGTACTCTGTTACAGCGTCATTTGTGATCCAAGATCCGTAAAGGTTGGATACGAATGCTCTTGGTCCTTGGTCTCCCGCTTGAGATTTTGTATAAAGAATTACAGGAGCAACTTCAGGTTTTTTCTCTTTGATTGCAGTTAGAAGTGCTTCAAATTCTTCTACTGTCCACGCTCTGTTTTCGTGATCAAGTGGAAGCATATCAGCGATTCCTAGCTCTTCAAGCATTCCTTTGTTGAATCCCATTAGGAATGGAGCAACACCTTGTGGATAAAGGTAAACTTTTCCATCGTAGCTCGATGCTTTTACTGCTGCTTCGATAATTTCAGATTTTGGAACGATGTCTTCTAGGTCTACTAGGTAGCCTTTGCTTGCCCAGTCAATTACACGACCTGGAGCGTCGTAAACAACGTCAGGATTTGTTTGAGACTGAATTGCTGTCTCTAGTTTTGCTGGTCCATCAGAGAACTCAATTGCTTGGTACTCTACTTTGATGTTTGGATATTTTGCTTCAAAAGCTGCAACAAGTGCTGCATCATAGTCTCTTGATGCAAATTCAGCATCCCCTGTGAAGTTCGGGAAGTTCCAAAACTTAAGAACAAGTGGATTCTCAGCAGTGTAAGCGTCAAGGCCTGTTACTTCTGTGTCTGTTGTAGTAGTTGCTGTGTCCGTTTTTGCACAACCAGCAATCAGTCCTACCGATAGCACTGCTACCATTAATAGAGCTAATAATTTTTTCATGTTTTCCTCCTAAACAATAAATATATGTTGACTTCATCTTGAAGCTACAACCTAAACAATTCGTACCTGTGTCTGTTTGTCAAAGAAATACATTTTGTCGGTGTCGATTCTGAAAGCAACTTTGGAATGCGATGGCACGGTTTCATTGACACTTACTTTTGAAATCAGTTTTTGCGCTCCAACTTTTCCATGAAGAATACTTTCGTGTCCGAGAAGCTCGCTTACCTCTACATCATATAGGAAACTGTTTGGTGCTCCATCGACTGACTTGTGAATATTTTCTGGTCGAATCCCAAGAATAACTTCTTGTCCTTCGTATACTTTGAGCGCTTCTGCCTGATGCGCTGGAATATTTACTGAAAAACCTTCCCAATGGAATTGGTTTGCTTTGATTGTTCCTGTAACAAAGTTTGTCGCTGGCGCTCCCACGAAGCTCGCTACGAACATATTTTGTGGATTGTTGTAGATTTCGGTTGGCGTTCCGATCTGTTGAATGTGACCTTTGCTCATTACAACGATTCTGCTCGCCATCGTCATCGCTTCCGTCTGGTCATGCGTTACGTAGATGGTTGTCGATCCGATTCTCTCGTGTAGTTTTATGATCTCAGATCTCATCTGAACTCTCAGCTTCGCATCTAGGTTTGATAGCGGCTCATCCATTAGAAATACTTTTGCATTTCTTACGATCGCACGTCCAAGCGCAACCCTTTGTCTTTGTCCTCCCGAAAGTTCTTTTGGTTTGCGATCCAGGTATTCTTGAATCTCCAAAATCGCAGCTGCCTCTTGAACTCTTCGGTCGATTTCATCTTTTGGAATTTTTTTGATTTTTAGACCAAAGGACATATTTTCGTAAACCGTCATATGTGGATACAGTGCATAGCTTTGGAACACCATCGCTATATCACGATCTTTTGGCTCGACATTGTTGACCAATTTGCCATCGATGATAAGCTCTCCTGCCGAAATGTCTTCCAGTCCTGCAATCATACGAAGCGTTGTCGATTTTCCACAGCCCGACGGTCCAACGAAGACAATAAATTCTTTGTCTTTGATGTCCAGATTAAAGTCAAAAACTGCCTGTACTCCATTCTCATAAATCTTATCAATATGGTTAAGCTGTAGGTTCGCCATTAGATCCTCCTGAATTTTTTTTCCTCTTGTACTCTAAACTTTTTTTCATTACCGAATTTGCCGATTTCTCTCGCATTGCAAATGCAAATTCTTGGTCTCTCATCGCAAATCCTGTACACAGTATGTCTACGATGTATAGCTGCGATACTCGGCCGCTGAGACTTCCGCCATCAATCGGCGATTCTTTGCCTGCGGAGAGAATGACCAAATCCGCAATTTCTGCCGCTGGGGACAGCTTGTGATTGGTGATGGCAATTACTTTTGCGCCATTACCCTTTGCAATCTCCAGTGCATCGACGATATCTGCTGTATACCCAGAGAGTGAAAACGCAATCACCAAATCGTTTTTTCTTAAAACGGACGCCGTCATCGCTTGAAAATGGGAGTCCGCCACCGCCGAAACAATTTTTCCGTATCGCAATAGCCTTGATTGCATATCCAGCGTCGCATGAGCGCTTGTTCCAATCCCAAACAAGAATACTCGCTCCGAATCGCAAATTAGATCGACTGCTTGCTCCACAATTTTTTGATCCATAATTTGTTTGGTGCTATCGATTGCTCCCTGCTGAGTCACCGCGATGTACTCGATGTAGTCCATGTCTTTTTCAATCGTCGCTGTGGGCAGTTCCTTTGCCACCGTCAATTTGAAATCATGAAATCCTTCAAACCCGATCTTGTGGCAGAAACGCACGATCGTCGCCTCTCCAACTCCCACGCTCCGTGAAATCTCCTGGAGAGTTTGGTAAATGACTTGATCTTTTTCTTCCATCACATAGTCCGCAATTTTCTTCTCGCCTTTGGACAAGGATGGGTAGAACGACTGAATAATATTTATATATCTCATCACCAACCTCCTAAAGCGAATTATAGCACAAAAAAATTTTCCCGCAATGGTTTTCCTAAAAAATACTCCAAGATTTTTTTGTTTTTTGGAGAATAACTTCTCCAGCAATTCCGCAACAATTGTCCTTTGCTTCGTTCAGACAAATGGCGTTTCGAAAAAATATTTTTTATTTCTTTCGTCTATTCTTTATCCATTTGCATTTTGGCTAAATTTTTCCGCAAGAAAACTTATTTTCCTAAAACGGACTAAAATTTCATTCGAAAGTTTTTCCTACGTTTTTTGCAAAAAATGTCGGCCCATCAAAAAAATGGAGTGTGAATTTCTCTCACGCTCCATTTTTTGTTGATGTTTGTAATTGGCACAATGATCTTATCAAAATCCTTCGTGTTCATCATCCGCTCCTTTCCATCGTACTTCCAAAAATTGTTTCTATATATTAGACGTACGAGAATGCAAAAATCTTGCATGGAAAAAGAAAAATTTTTTCAATACCTCTCTTTACAATATCCAACTCGCTCAGGCTCGATGACTATTTCTACTATAGTTCATCCTTTCTACACTTCACCGAGCAGCCAGTCGAGCACGTTGATTTTTTGGATGCCATCGTAGTTCGCTTTTTTGTCAAACAGATCGAGCGTGAGCAAAGTTTTGGGATATTGGTCCGAAATTTCTTGCAGACTTCTTAGCTCTCGAGCAAGCGTATCACGATCCAGCGTGCTCAGTGCCACTTGATAATACTCGATCGATTGATCTGGCGCAATCGCCACAAAATCCACCTCGACTTTGTTACTCTGTCCGACATATACTTGATAGCCACGTCGCTTGAGTTCGAGAAAAACAATATTTTCTAATATATGTCCGTAATCTTCCAAATGATCTCGCAGAACCAGTTGCCTAAGCCCCAAGTCGACCGCATAATACTTCGATTGTTTCTCCAATAATTTTCGTCCGTGAATATCAAACCGTTTGCATTCATAGAGGATTAGGCTATCCAAAATTCCGCCAATGTATCGATCCACCGTCTGATGTGCAATCTGATATTGGTTTGAAACCAAAGTGTTTCTGATCTTGTTAATCGTCACAAGGCTTCCCACCATCGAGAACAAGGTCTCGATCAATCGCTCGAGCAACGAAACATCCTTAATATCCAATCGCTTGACAATATCATTGAGAACGACGGTCGAATACAACCCACGCAGATATTCAAATCGTTCCAGCGGATCGGAAATTCCCAGCGTATATGGAAAAGACGAACTCACATAGCGCTCATACAATTCGCTTGGCAAAAGTTCATCACCATTTTCCTTGTGCCAATGCACGAACTCTTTGTACGAAAGCGGCAGCATATTCAGCTGAACATATCTGCCTGACAACAATGTCGCCAGCTCGCCGCTCAAAAAATACGCATTCGAACCCGTGATATACAAATCCACATTGTCACGCAGATGAATGGAATCCACCACTTTTTCAAACTGCTCTACCATCTGAATTTCATCCAAAAAAATATAGTATCGCTCGCCATCGCTGATCTTCGAAACCAAAAAATCGTGCAACGGTTCTGGATTTAGAAGATGCCGGTTGGAAAAATCCTCGAAGTTGAGCAAAATAATTTGATTCTCTCGCACCCCGTCGAGCTTCAACTCTTCTTGAAAAAGATGAAAAAGCGTTGACTTCCCTGAGCGACGAACACCCGAAACCACCTTGATGACCGACTTGTCACGATGCCTTTTCAAAAAATCGAGATATTCTTCTCTTCTGACCAGATTCTTCATACGCACCTCCTGTTCTCATTAGCACTTTCGCAAAAAATTTCACTTCAAAGTGAAATAATCATTCCGTTTTGCAAAAAAATTCATCTTAAAGTGAAACTTTTGTATTCATTCTATCATTTATTCACTTCTATGTAAATCTTTTTGCCTATTGTGCAAACAAAAAATCTGCTGACGAAACGGGACAGCAGATTCCTATTGTTTTGATATTCCGATGATTTACAAAGTCATATACAATGTACCAGCCGTAATCAATGCGCAGCCAATCGCCGCTTTCATTGTGAATTGTTCGTTGAGAAAAACAAAGGCGAGCAGCAAGGTGATGACGATGCTCATTTTGTCGATGGGAACGACTTTTGAGACTTCGCCGATTTGGATCGCTTTGTAGTAGCATAGCCACGATGCCCCAGTAGCAAGACCTGATAGCACCAAAAACAGCCAGCTTTTTTGGCTGATGGAACTGATTCCATTTTGCGCTCCTGAGATAAACACCATTCCCCACGACATGACTAAGACTACGACGGTACGTATCGCCGTTGCGAGCGTCGAGTTGACTCCTTCAATCCCAACTTTTGCCAAAATCGAGGTGAGTGCTGCAAAAATTGCCGCAAATATTGCATAGATTAGCCACATAGCTTCCTCCTAAATCTCCAGCTCCAACGTCTCAACGTCGATCACTTCGACAATCTGTCCTTTGATGTCGATGAGTCCATCGCTTTGCATGTTGGCGAGCT
>JBHBDS010000020.1:0-12975 GCA_041784625.1 Filifactoraceae bacterium | reverse complement strand
GAGCGAGCGGCAAAATTCGTCGGCAATGCCATCGTGAATATGGCGATCTTCGGATTGCTTTTGCTTGCGATCGTGGCGTTTAATCTTGAGACACTGCTCGAGCTGTTCGGAACGACGGATCCGGTGATGCCATATGCAAAAACCTATCTAGGCATCACGATGTATGGGCTTCCGTTTGCGATTTTCGTCACGGGCGGATGCAATCTCGTGCGTGCGGATGGCTCGCCGAAGCTCTCAATGACGATTATCATGACGGGCGCAATCATCAACACCATTTTGGACCCGATTTTTATTTTTGTCTTTGATTGGGGAATTGCGGGTGCAGCGTGGGCGACGGTGATTGGTCAGTTCGTTTCTTTTTTGATGGTGATTTATTATTTTTTCCATTTTCGATCGGTCAAGTTGAGAAAAAAAAGTTTTGTGCTGGAAGAAAAATATTTTTTCAGCATCGGAAAACTCGGCATCGCATCGTTTTTTAATCAATTGGCGCTGACGATGGTGCAGATCACGATGAACAACACACTCAAATACTATGGTGCGCAGTCGATCTACGGCGCAGAAATTCCGCTGGCATCCGCTGGGATTGTAATCAAAATCAATATGCTGATTTTTGCGATTTCGATTGGGATTGCGCAGGGAAATCAGCCGATTATCGGTTTCAATTATGGCGCAAAAAATTATGCAAGAGTCAAGAAGGCGATTTCTCTTGCTTTGATATATACGACGGCGATTTCGACGGTTGGATTCTTATGTTTTCAAATGTTTCCGAAGCAAATCATCGGCGTTTTTGGCGAGGGGAGTCCCGAGTATTTTGTTTTTGCAAGCCGTTATCTAAGAATTTTCTTGTTTATGACTTTCATCAACGGCGTGCAGCCTGTTGTCGCAACTTTTTTCACTTCGATTGGAAAGGCTGGCAAGGGGCTGATGATGTCGCTCACACGTCAAGTAATCTTTTTGATTCCACTGATTTTATACTTGCCAACGAAGTTTGGAATCGAGGGAGTGGTTTACGCAGGACCAATTGCGGATGCAGCGGCAGCGACGCTGGCGATTATATTTTTGGTGCGTGAGATTCGGCATTTTAATGAGCAGATGATGATTGAGCAGAAAAATGTATAGAAGATGATTGAAATGAAAGCGGCTGTGAGCTTGCGGTATTCACTCCGATCGGATCAGATGATAATTTGCCTGCTCACGTCGGTCTCCATTTGAATGAAGTTGTTTGCCGTGATTTCGTTTGGGAATTGTGCGGCGCATTTGTTAGCAGAAATTTAAGGAAAAAACAGAATATATTGCAAGGAAATAAAAATGTACAAAGCAGAATTGTTGAAAGACAAAAATTTTGTCAAAAAAAATAAAAACTTGCTGGAGCAGACGATTCAAAAGATTGAGCCGACCAGCGAGGAATATCGAGCGATTGCACAGAAGAGACAAAACTCACTGGTAAAACCTCCTGGCTCGCTCGGCAAACTGGAGGACATTACCATCCAATTGGCGAGCATCTATCGCTCGGAGTTCTACGAGATCAATCCCAAGATCGTGCTCGCGTTTGGTGCAGACCACGGCATTTACGAAGAGGGAATCAGCACGCAGCCGCAGGAAGTGACCAAACTCGCTTTTGCTAATTATGCTCGAGGCATCTGCTCGATCGGTGTCTTGTCCCAATTTATGGGGAGCAAGGTCGTTCCTTACGATGTTGGGATCAACTGTGATGAAAAAATCGATGGGGTGATCGATGTCAAAATTCGAAAAGGCACGGATAATTTTTCCAAAGGGCCAGCAATGAGCAGAGAGGAAGCGATTCTTGCGATCTGCATCGGAATTGAAATCGCCAAAGAATACATCGACCAAGGCTATCGAGTAATCGGACTCGGAGAGATGGGAATCTGCAACACATCGCCAAGCTCGGCAATCGTGTCGGTGCTCACTGGCGAGAGTGTGGAAAAGGTAACGGGGCTCGGTGCAGGAACGATTCCGTCAGGGCTCGCCCACAAAGTAGCGATGATCGAGCGTGGACTCCGAGTCAATCAGCCTGATGAAAAGGATGCGATCGATATTTTGGCAAAGGTTGGCGGATTTGAAATCGGTGCGCTCGTTGGCGTGATTCTTGCGTGCAGTAGCGAAAAAATTCCTGTGGTGCTCGACGGATTTATTTCGTACGCAGCAGCACTCATCGCAAAAAAACTAGCGCCAAATTCGGTAGAGTATATGCTCGCATCGCACAAATCGGCGGAACCAGCATCCAAAATTGCGCTCGAATCGCTTGGGCTTGAAGCATCGCTGGATATGAATATGCGACTTGGCGAAGGTTCTGGCGCTGCAATTTTCTTTGGGATAATTGATGCAGCATACGAAGTGTACACAAAAGTTGCAACCTTTGAAAACTCTGGCGTGCCAATTGAGGGTTGTGAGAGTTAATTGCGAGAGCTAACATAGGAGGCAAAAAATGGGTTTGATGATGACAATACTTGTTTTGACGGCGATCTATTATGCAAACAGCGAAAGAAAAAAAGAAATCGCAGAACTTAGACAGAGAGTTGATGAGATGCAAAGACAGATTTCGACGCTTTCGAATAGAGGAAATGAAATTATTATTGTGGAAGAAAATGAATAAGGGGGAATTATGAACGCAAACGAAAGGTATCAATTGTGGCTGGACTCGTCGGTGATTGACGAGCAAACCAAAGCTGAGCTTCGTGCACTATCAGGCGACGAAAAAGAAATCAAAGAAAGATTCTACAAAGAGCTAGAGTTTGGGACAGCGGGACTTCGTGGTAAACTCGGCGCAGGAGCAAATCGTATGAACGAGTACATCATTGCAAGAGCGACTGATGCATTTGCCAAGGTGATTTTGTCTGAGGGAGAAGAATTTGCAAAACGTGGGGCAGTCATTGCGCATGACCCAAGATTGTTCAGCAAAGAATTTGCGCTCACGGCAGCGCTTGTTTTTGCAAGCAACGGAATCAAAGCATATCTATTTGAGGACCTCAGACCAACGCCAGAGCTGAGCTTTGCGGTGCGCCATCTGGGCTGTGCGGCTGGAGTAAACATCACAGCGAGCCACAATCCAAAAGATTACAACGGCTACAAAGTGTACTGGCAAGAGGGTTCACAAATCAAAGATGACATCGCCAATCGAATTTTGGCAGAGATCGACAAGATTGATCGATTTGAAAAAGTAGAATATCTCTCAAACAAAGAAAAATATTCCAAAGAATGGGCGATCGAAAACAAACTTCTTGAAATCGTCGGCAAAAAAATCGACGACGCTTACATTGAAGCGGTAAAATCGCTTTCGATGAATGATGAAGACTTGGACAAAAGCATCAAAATTGTATACACGCCACTCAACGGAGCAGGAAATATTCCGGTGCGCCGAGTGTTTGACGAAATGAGATACCAAAATGTTTACGTCGTCAAAGAGCAAGAGATGCCAGATGGAACTTTCCCAACGATTGAGTATCCAAACCCTGAGGATACGAGAGCATTCGAATACTCGCTCAATCTCGCTAAAGAAATTGGCGGCGAGCTTCTGATTGCGACTGATCCAGACTGTGACCGTATCGCAATCATTGCGCTGCACAACAAAGAATATGTGGAGATCAATGGAAACCAGGCGGGGTATATTCTTGTGCACTACATTCTTTCGCAGATGGCAGAGCAAAACAAAATTTGGGATCATGCGCTGATTGTAAAATCGATCGTCACATCGGATCTTGGTGCAAAAATCGCTGCAAAATATGGCGTTGCGACAAAATCGGTGCTCACAGGATTCAAAAATATTTCGGGCGTCCAAAACGAACTCGATCTCGAGGGAAAAGGACGTAAAATGATTATGGGCTGGGAAGAATCCATCGGCTATGCGGTAGGAACTTTTGTCCGTGACAAAGATGGCGTGTCAGCAAGTATGCTTTTTGCAGAAGCGGCGGCATATTACAAAAAACGTGGCAAGACGCTGATTGACTTGCTCGAAGATTTGTTCCAAGAATTTGGCTACCATCTGGACGACACGGTATCGATCGTGCTCGAAGGAATCGAGGGCCAGGAGCGAATCGCCCGAATGATGAAAGAGTATCGAGAAGTTTATCCAAACCAAATCGGAGAAATGAAATTGCACAAATATCTCGATTACAAAATCAGCGAAGAAATCGATGTAAACTCGGGCGAAAAATCCGTGATCGACGTAGAAAAACAAAATGCCATCAAATTCATCATGGACGATACGAGCTGGTATGCGCTCAGACCATCAGGAACAGAACCAAAAATCAAAATCTACATGAACACCGTTGGCAAAACTCGCAGCGAAGCCGAGAAAAAACTCAAAGAGATGAAAGAATTCGTGGTCGCAGAGCTACAAAAAATTCAGTAATGAGATTATTTAAAGAAAAAAATTATTAATGGATAACATTGCTCGACAAATCCGTTGGGCAATGTTTATTTTTTTCGCAAACATGGTATACTAGAGGTGGAATGATAGAATTGTTGCAAGAAAAATCTTGAATCAGAAAGACCTTTTTCGGTCTTTCACGAGGTAGTGGATATTTCACGAGAAAATCGTCTCGTGATGAAGCTTGCAGACTGCCATAAATTTAGAAAGTAAGTTGAAGTATGAAGAATAAAATGATTACGGGCATCTTGCTCGTGCTGATTGCCCTGCTCGGGTTTCGGCTCTACAACATTTATTTTCCGCAGAGCCCTCCGCAGGCAGAAGTGGTTGAAGAGCCAGTGGAAGTAATTGTGGAAGAGGAGGAAGAAGAAATCTTCCAGCGCCCAGTCAGCGACACGATGCTCCCGCAATTCGAAGAGCATTACGCAAAAAACAAAGACATCGTTGGCTGGATCTCGGTGCCAAACACAGCGCTGAGCTATCCTGTGATGCAATCCGATGACAACGATTATTATCTGCACCGCGATTTTAACCAAAAATATTTGTTCGATGGCATTCCGTTCATGGATTTTCGAAATGTAATCACGCCAGAGTTCTACGACAACACGCTCGTCTATGGACACAATATGGGCCTCAAGGGCAATATGTTCACCGAGTTGATGCGCTACCAAAAAATAGATTTTTACAAAAAATCGCCAGTGATTCAGTTCGACACGCTTTACCAAGAGAATCAGTGGAAAGTGATTGCCGTGTTTGAAGCAAACACCGAAGCGCAGCATGGTCCTGTGTTTGAGTACTACAATTTTCTCGTGGCGGAAGAAGAATCCGAGTTCCAAGAATATCTCGACGAGATTAACAAACGCAGCTATTATCACACCAATGTCGATGTGAAATATGGCGACAAATTGCTCTCGCTCCAGACTTGCCTCAACGATAAATACGATACCAAAGTCGTCGTAGTCGCAAGAATGGTTCGAGCAAACGAGAGTGCATCCGTTCAAGTTGAGAATGCAAAAATCAACGAAAATCGACTTCTTCCAAGACAAGGCTAATGATTTTAGAAAGTCCACCGATATACTATTGGTGGGCTTTTTTGGTGCACAAAATTTTTGGCAGATAAATTACAATTTGATTTTATGGTAGAAATATATTTATAGAAAAATTTTTCGAATGAACAATAGTTTTGAAAGCAGTTCTGACACGCAATTGTAACAAGATTTTTTTGAGAACTATTGCTAATAGGACAAGCATAAGTTATAATAGCATTATAAATTTTTGGGAATGAGGAAATATCTCAGGGAGGAGGCTCATCATGAAAAGATTGAGATTAATGACAGCTGCAGTGATGACAGTAATGCTTGGAGTGAGCGGTGTCTATGCGGCAGGCAACGAAAAAAACAAAGAGATCAGCATCCAGGATTATCCGACGCCGCTTTCGGAGTACACAAAAAATGGAAGCGTGATCGACGCAACAAATGCGAATAAGGGATATGTGGTAATCAGCAATTCGACGAGTAACAAAAGACTCAAAGTGCAAATCGTCAAAGATGGTGGAACCTATAATTACGATTTGAAAAACGGAGGAGTAAAAGAAATTTTTCCGTTCCAATTGGGTGATGGCTCGTACAAAGTTCGTGTGATGGAAAACACTACTGGCAACAAATATATTCCACTTCACGAGCAGACGATTCAAGTAAAACTCGACAATAGTTTGAGTCCATTCTTGTTGCCGAACCAATATGTGATGTACAACAGCAATTCAAAAATCGTTGCAAAAGCCAACGAATTGGCGGCGGGCAAAGCAACAGAGTCCGACAAAATTGCTGCGATCTATAGCTATGTCGTTTCCAATATCAAATACGACAAGCAAAAAGCAAACACGGTGCAAGTTGGTTATCTGCCCAATATTGACGAGACGCTTTCGTCACAAAAAGGAATTTGTTTTGACTACGCTTCGCTGATGGCAGGGATGCTGCGCTCACAAGGGATCCCGACGAGATTGATCATTGGAACCGTTTCTCCAAATGATGTCAATCACGCATGGAACGAAGTGTACCTCAAAGACCGTGGCTGGATTTCCGTCAAAATTCATTTCGAAGGATCGAAGTGGAACATGATGGACACCACTTTTGCAAGCTCAGGCAATGAGGGAATCGAAAACTTTATCGGAAACGGAAACAACTATTCTGGACTACGTCTATACTAATAGGAGAAGTATATGGCTCAAATTGTAGCCCTCACACAAGAGGAACTGATTATTTTTTGCAAGGAACTGCATTTGGTACTCAACTCGTCGATTGGAATTGTCGACGGGCTTGAGTCCGTTGTCGAGGGAACAAAACGTGCGGCGGTTCGAGATTCGCTTGGTATTTCGCTGGAGGCATTGAATCAGCATGAGCCGATCTCTCGTTCGCTGGAGCTTAGCGGTTTGTTTTCGCAATATATGATCTCGATGATTGAAATCGGCGAAAAGACAGGCAAGCTCGACCAAGTGATGCTTTCGCTTGCGACTTACTACGAAAAAGATCTCAAACTGCGCCGCCAAATCAAATCGAGCATTCGCTACCCAATCATCGTATCGAGTATGGTGACAGCGATTGTGCTCGTGATGGTAACCAAAGTGATGCCAGTTTTTGAAGAAGTATTCCGCAATCTCGGCGGCAATGTGCCGAGCTCGGTGGATTTTGTCACGGGAGTAGGAAGTATTCTTGTTGGCTTTGTATTTGTGTTATTCATCGTGATTGTCGTGCTAGTGGGTATGCTACTGATATTGTTCAACAGCGAGAAGCATCGCCCAAAGGTACAGCGATTGCTTTCCAAAATACCAGGCGTGCGCAATATCTACGAAAAATATCAGACGGCAAAGTTTGCCAACTCGTTGTCTCTTCTGATTTCTTCGGGCTACGATCTTCATGAGAGTCTCGAGCTCACCGAAAAAGTCACTGGCGACTATGAGCTCAAAAGAAAAATCGCAGAGACGGTCGAGAAGCTCGAACGAGGAGAATCGCTTTCCAAAGCACTCGAGGAGATGCACATTTTCCGTGGTGTGCATGCACGATGGATTCGACTTTCGGTGCATACAGGACAACTGGATCATGTGCTCCATGAACTGTCGGAAGAATATACCAAAGATGTGGACTTTGCGATTATGAATCTGATTGGCGTGCTCGAGCCGAGCTTGGTCGGCGCGACGTCGGTCATTATTGGCGGAATCTTGCTTGTGGTAATGTTGCCGCTGTTAGGACTCATGTCATCGATTGGATAGGGGATTGGTATGGAAAAGACAGGCTTTTCAAAAATGTCCCTGTTGATGTTTGTAGTTATTTTGTATTTGATTGTTGCAGGGACGCAATATATTTCAGACAAAACAATGGTCGAAAATGCCGTTGCGCTGGAAAAAAATATTCTAAAAGCGGCGGTGAATTGCTATTCGATCGAGGGTTCGTATCCACAGAATATTGAATACCTCGAAGAAAACTATGGGCTGATTGTTGATCGCGAAAGATATGTAATATTGTATGAAGTGGTAGGTTCAAATCTGATGCCGTCGGTTGCAGCGACACCAATTGGCACCTACTATTTTGATCAGGCGTGGAGCAAAAAATGATACGAGAAAAATATGGTGTACTAAATCTGTTCCAATTTCTCGTGCTTTTTGTATTTGTTCTTTTGGCAATTATGCTGATGCTGATTGGTTCGCAAGTGTACAACAACACCATCGAGACGATGGACAACAATGCGACACTTCGAACGGCAGCAGGCTATTTGACCAATCGAGAAAGAGAATTTGGATCAAGAGCATTTGTTGATGGAGACATGTTGCTCTTCACTTTATATATCGAAGGGGATCAATACCTCTATCGAATTTATGAGCACGAAGGATATTTGATGGAGAGCTTGCTGCCGCTCAGCTACGAATTTGAGCGTGGCGACGGCGAGATGATCACGACAATTGATATATTTCATCCCGTTGCTCGTGCAGGCGGGATTGAGATACGATTCTCCTACGAGGGAAACGAAATTGTAAAATGGATACGAGGTGGCGACGATGAAAAGCTATGACAAGGCCTATGGCTTTTTGATATCGGCACTTCTTTGTGTGTTTATTTTTACCTTTTCGGTGGCGATTACGCTCGTGCTTTTTACAGCGGCGGATCGGGTGAATTATTCGAGTATCAACAAGACCATCGGCGTGCAAATGGCTCAGCGAGAGATGGAGCGAAGCATTGCAGAAGCAGAACTTTTTGATGAAGAACAATTGCAAGATATTGCCGAAAAACCGACGGAAGAATGGTATAGCGAAAAAATGCTCTGGAGCGGACAAGAAAGACTTTTTCATATCAGCAAACAGATGAGCGCAGAGCCAGTAGGCAGGGGATACTTGTTACAACTTTCAATCAAGATTGTTGGGTTCGAAAAATCTGGCGAACATCAAGAACTCATCGTGCTCCAAACGGCAAAATATATCAATGAGGTGATGCAATGGGAAGAATAAGCGGATTTATTTTGCCAATCGGTGTGGCGTTGGTCGTGTTGATGTTTGCGACACTCGGCGTGCTCACTTACTCGACAGCGAGAGCAGACAATAACTTTGCCAAAAGAAATATTCAGTACAACGAGCTGTACTACGAAGTGCTCGGGGATTTTGAACAGCAATTCGCACAGACGATACTGCTTTTTGACCAGTCGGAAGATGCAGAAGAATTTGCCGATGTGATTCAAAAAAATATTTCGCTCGAACTACTTTCCATGGAGAATGGAGCGGTCGATATATTCTATAGCAAGAATATTACCGACTATGTAATTTATGGCGCTCGGTTCGTCATCACGCGAGACGGCGCCGAGATCTTGTCAAGGGGAACCATCAATGTGGATGAGTGGCAAGAACAAGGGATCAAAGTGTGGAAGGGTTCAGAAGATGGAAATTAGAGAGATTCTTACAGATGCCATCGCCAAACGTGCATCAGACATTCTGATTGTCGCTGGCTGCAATGTGGCATACAAGATTGACAATGAGGTGCGGGAACAAAGCGATTTGCCGCTGATGCCCGATGTCACCAAGAAATATATTTCGGAGCTATATGACATTGCAGGAAGATCGATGGAAAAATTTGAACAAAGCGGCGACGATGACTTTTCTTTCTCCATCAGCTCGATTGGGCGATTTCGTTGCTCTGCGTTTCGTCAGCGCAATTCGATGGCAGCCGTGCTACGTGTGGTGAATTTTGATTTGCCATCAGCGGAAGAAAGAAATATTCCAACGGTTGTCACGGATTTGTATAAAATCAAAAAAGGACTCGTGCTCGTCACTGGCGCAGCAGGTTCGGGAAAATCGACAACGCTGGCCTGTATCGTGGACAAAATCAACAAAAATCGTCATGGACATATCATTACGATTGAAGATCCGATTGAATTTATTCATCGACATGACAAATGCATCGTGAGTCAGCGAGAACTCGAGCACGACACAGGAAGCTACAAAAATGCGCTGCGTGCAGCACTGCGTCAAGCGCCAAATGTTATTTTGATTGGTGAAATGCGAGATTTTGACACGATTCAAACGGCAATCACGGCATCCGAAACAGGGCAGCTCGTGCTTTCGACATTGCACACAATCGGTGCAGCAAAAAGTGTGGATCGTATCATTGACGTATTCCCGGCAGAGCAACAACAGCAAGTGCGGGTACAACTTTCGATGGAGCTGCAAGCGGTGGTATCGCAGCAGCTAATTCCTGCCATCGCAGGTGGGCTCGTGCCAGCGTACGAGATTATGATCGTCAACAATGCGATTCGCAATATGATCAAAGACAGCAAGATCAACCAAATTGACAATGTGATCCAGGCGTCACGATGCGAAGGAATGATCACGATGGATGCGTCGATCTTCAAACTGTACCAAGACGGAATCATCAGCAAAGAAAATGCGCTGCGATTCAGCACGAATATGGACAGTATGGAAAAGAAACTTGGCGTGTAAAATTTTTCGGAAAATCTTTGAAAAATAACAAACTAATAATAGAACAATCCAAAGGTGGTGTTGCTGAGTGAGAAGTCCTCATTCGCCAGCACCTTTTTTTCAATTTCGCCCTTATCCGTTTGTTGGAAATCATATTGTCATTTTCGTAATCATGTGGACTTGTTATTCAAGAAAAGGGATATTACTTTTTATGGAGTTCACCATTTTGGAAGAATTTTTTCAGCTGCATTTTTCGAAGATTTTATTTTTAACCTGCCTTTTCGTGCAGAATTTGAGGAACTGAACCTGCCTTTTCGTGCAATACTTTGTATTCTGAGGTTGCCTTTTCGTGCAATCGGTGATAAGATGAGTGTAAAACAAGCGATTTGGAGGAGGTGAAATCGTGCCAGCAAAAAGCACAGGAATCATTCTAAAAAGAAAAATCTATCAAGACCTGATTCACTGGAAAAATACGAGCGACGGTAGATCGGCGCTGATGATTGATGGAGCTCGTCGAGTTGGCAAAAGTTTTCTGGTGAAACAGTTTGCGCATAGCGAGTACAAAAGTCATATCATCATCGATTTTGGGATTGCACCACAAGATATTTTGGATTTGTTTGTTCACGACTCATCAAACTTGGATCTGTTTTTTTCCAAATTGTCGGCATATTACGCTACGCCTTTGCATGTGAGAGAATCGCTCATTGTTTTTGATGAGGTGCAACAATTTCCTCGTGCGAGACAGCTCATAAAATATCTTGTGGAAGATGGGCGATACGACTATATTGAAACAGGGTCGTTGATAAGGCTGAAAAAAAATGTTCAAGACATCATCATTCCATCCGAAGAAGAACATCTCGAAATGTTTCCGCTCGATTTTGAAGAATTTTTGTGGGCGATGGATGACACAGCAACCGTGCCACTTATCCGACAATGCTACGAGAATCTCAAGCCAGTCGGCGATGCACTCCATCGCAAAATTATGAATGATTTTCGGCAGTATCTTCTAGTGGGCGGGATGCCTCAAGCTGTGCTCGCCTATGTTGAGACGAAAAATTTTGAAGAAGTCGATCGAATCAAACGACGAATTTTGCAACTGTATCGTGAGGATGTTGCAAAATTTGCGCAAGGCTACGAAGAAAAAGTGTTTGCGGTTTTTGACGGAATTCCAGGACAACTTTCGAAAAAAGAAAAAAAATACAAACTCTCTTCGCTCGAAAAAAACGCACGCTTCCGCAGCTACGAAGATTCCTTTGTATGGTTGAACGAAGCGATGATCGTAAACGCTTGCTACAATGCGACAGAGCCCAATGTCGGATTGGCACTGAGTGCCGATTTTGCAACACAAAAATGTTATATGGCAGACACGGGACTTCTGGTTACGCTCGCATTTTTTGATATGCCCTTTGTGGAAAATGAGTTATACAAAGCGGTGCTGTTCGACAAACTGGAAATCAACGAAGGGATGATTCTCGAAAATATTGTCGCTCAAATGCTTCGTCGCAATGGACACAAGCTCTATTTTTATTCGAGAAATGATAAAAACAATCGAGAAAACCATATCGAGATCGACTTCTTGATTACCAAGAGAAACAAAATCTCGCCAATCGAAGTGAAGTCAGGAAATTATCGGTCGCATGCTTCCCTTGATAAATTCAAGAAAAAATTTGCATCCAAACTGGGCAAAGCATATATTTTGTACACCAAAGATTTGATGGTGAAAGATGACATTATCCACCTGCCAATATATATGACCATGTTTTTGTAAAATTTTGAACAACGAAAAAGAACGGATGATCTGCCGTTCTTTTTTGTTGCCACTTTACGAAAAAATTATTCTCGGGCTTGCCTTTTCGTGCATTGGATGATTTTTTTATTTTATCCAAAGGTTTTGGGATATTTTATAACAGTAGCAGCAAATTAAGTCAGGCAGCAAAATTTTGCAAGAAAAATTGTTCCTCTTGCGTTTTATGGACATTTTCTGCAAAAATTTTTCATGAAAAACGATCAAAATGAAATTTTTGCATAATAATATTGCAAAAAATACTTGAAAAAAGAAAATTTGCGTGGTAATATATCCTCATTCAAGACGGAACACATGCAATACATATCAATTATCTGAAGAATATACCGTGTTCCAAAGAGGAGGAAACGATGAAAAGACTATCGAAAAGAATGATGGCATTATTTTCTGCAAGCGTGATGATTCTTTCGCTTGTTGGTTGCGGTGGAAGTTCTGGCGGCTCGGCGAGCACCAATGGACTGACAAACAATGGCGAATATGTTTTTGCCACAGGCGGAACATCGGGTACATACTATCCGCTGGGTGGAGCGATCGCAACTATCGTTAATAACAAAAACAAAGAGGCAGGATTTAACATCACCGCAAATTCGACGGGAGCGTCCAAAGAGAATGTGATGCTGATCTCCAAAGATGAGGCGGACTTTGCGATTGTACAAAACGATGTAGCAGATTATGCACAAAATGGCGAAGTGCTTTTTGATTCGCCAGTGAGCGGATTGGCAACGGTAGCATCGGTTTATCCTGAAGTGGTGCAAGTGGTTGTTGCAGCAGACAGCGGAATCAATTCCATTAGCGACCTCAAAGGCAAAAAAGTTTCGATCGGCGATG
>JBHBDS010000019.1:0-3711 GCA_041784625.1 Filifactoraceae bacterium | reverse complement strand
TGCACCAGCAACTTTGCCTGCGTTATCGGACTTGTTGGCTTTGGCTGCTCCTGTTGCAACATTTGGCATCAGCCCTGTGAGTGGGACATAGTATTCGTTGATGTCTTCTGCCAAATCCGACGGTGTGTTGGACGCTGTGATTTGCGGTGGAACTTCGGCACGAGGAATTTCGTTGCCCGAAATTTCTTCGTCATTGACAGTAGAAACATTATTGCTGTTGCCACTGGTTGTTTCGTCCGTTCCGCTGGAGTTCTCCGTTGAATTATTTGGATCGTTTGAGCGATTTTCGCTGCTTTCTGTCGCAGAGTTGTCACCTGAGTCATTGTTTGATTCGTTGTTATTGATCGAGGTATTTCCGTTGTCATCGGTAGTCGAGTCGTTGCTCGAGTTTTCGTCAGTGCTGTTATTGTTGTCGCCGTTTTCGGTATTATTTGAAGTGCCCGAGCCATTGTCTGCACCGTTGTTTTCTGTGTTGTCAGTACCGCTGCTGTCTCCACTGTCCTTGCTGTCGCTGCCATTTTCTTCATCGGTCGCATTATTTTCGGTGCCTGGTCCACCCTCGATTGGCAATGTGCCTGAGGTTCGTTTGTTCTCGATCTCGAGTGGCGAAGCATAGGAGATCGTCTGCGTTGTTCCGTTGTCTCTCGTAAATTTTGCAACGTAGACAGTATTTCCGTTTACCGTCTTTGGAACGACATCAAAAATATATTCTTTTTCGTCGATGTCAAAACCTTTAGGAGCATCTGTTTCTTTGAGAACATATTTGACGCCTTCTTCAAGATTGGTAAACACCACTCGGCCGAGTTCGCTTGATTGGCGAGTATCGACAACTTCTTTTGGTGCTGCTGCTTTACGCAATTGGAATGTTGCGCCTGGCAACAAAACTCTTTCGATCGTTCCGTTTTCCAGCGTTCTGAATGCCACTTTTTCTACCACGAGATATGGTCGTTGTTCTACCATCGCTTCGATTTTGGAATCGAGTTTTTGCGAGAGTTTTTCCAAGTTGAGTGCAGATTTATTCACGCCTGCGGTGATCACTTCGCCCCATGCTTCAGCCCCAAAAGTTGCCGTGTTGGCAATATCTAGGAGCTTGACACCTTTTTTGCGCTCGATGATGTAACTGGACATCTTTTGAGCCGTTGGAGCTGCCTTGAGCACGATCACATAAGATTTGTTCAGCGGATTATCCTCTGTGTTTTCGAATGTAATCGTCAGTTCGTTGTTGCTCGCACCGAGGTTGTAGGTCATACCCGATGGGCTGATTGGAGTTGCGCTTCTTACAAGCGCTGTGTTGTCCTTGGTTCCGCTTGCTTCATAAATCAAGAAGTCTTGTCCGTCGATTTTTTCAAAAACCCATCCTTCTTGCAATGTATCCTTGATGGTGATTGCGCCGAGATTTTTTAGTTCGCCTTTTTCAAATGTTTCGAGCTTCGAAAGATCGAGTCCGTCTGCATTCACCGAGATTCGATAGATGACCGAGTTGTCATTGTAGTTGTAGTAATCTTTTTCTGGTGAAACTGAAACATGGTTTAGATTTTCCTCGATATATTCTTTATCACTGGCAGGTCCCGTGCCGTCCGTTTTGTGCGTAGGGGACTTGATCACTTGTTTGTAGATCAATTTGTGTGGCGCGCTGACATGACCGTAGTTTTCGCTAGCGACTTTCCAATCGTCCATCAAGATCGCTGTGTTGTGTGGCTGAGTGTTCGCAGCACCTTTTGAAAGCGAATCTTTGAATGTAGTGGACTGTCGGAATTGGTAACCGTCGACGAGTTTTGTACGGAAAGTAAAGTCGAGATTCTGTGCTTCGCCTGTTTTGAAGCCTGTGATCTCGAGCACTTCGCCCACTACTACGCCATCTTTTGTCAGCTCGTGAACTTTGAGCGTTAAGCCCTCTGGCTGAGAAAAACCGCCCGCATATTTTTGTCCGTAACCAGCTCGTCCTTGTTTGTTGTCTAGTCCTTGAACATTCGTTGGGTAGCCAGAGTAGCTAGCCATTTCGGATTTGGCGATCTCCTCGTTGCCGTAGATCAAGATGTCGTACACAGCAAGTTTTTTCTGTGTTCCTAAGTGGTTCACATTGATGGTCCAAGTGATTTCGCCAGTGGATGGATCGTAATTTCCGACTTTGGAAATTTGTTTCTTGCTGAATTTGCTTTGGTTTGTTTTTTCGGTTCGTATTCCATCAGGAGAAGTCAATCGGACGATATTATCAACTGTTTGTACATCGGTAAAGCTATTATTTCTCGGGCTCGTTTCAAATGTCAGCGTAATGTCTACGATGTCCTCGTCTTGAATCACAAAGTCGAGATCTTCGCCCTTGAAGAATTGTCCATCGATGCCGTTTTGCAATGTTTCAACCGTGTTATCGCTTTTTTGGATGGTGACAACCAAAGTATTTGGATCGTACTTCGCATTGATCTTGCTGAGCTCGTCTAGGATATGGTAGCCTTTGAGGCTCGACTTCTGATTGTGCTCGTTCATCACATGCGTATTGATCGTCCATTTTATTTTTGGATTTTTATCATTTGGAATCGCTTCCGAAGTTTTGGACAGATGAACATTGCTTTTTTCGGTTGTTTCTTCGGTTTTTTGCGGATCCGTTTTTGGATCAGTCGTACTTGGAGTTTCCGATGTTCTTAGCACGAAAAAATCTTGTCCAAGCAAATTGATTTTTGGTGTATCATTGCTAGCTACATCATCGGTTGCGCTCGCTTCCATCTGAATCATCGCCGAGAAGCTCAGCGTGACGGTCGCATACTGCGTATAGTCGTTGAAGAATTTTTCTTCTCCGTTGAAGTTGAGCGTGCTATTTAGCTTTGAGTTCTCAACAGTTACTGTCCATGTTCCGAGACTTGCATCGACCATTGCGCCCGAAAATTCGGCAAGCGGTGTTTTTTCTTCGGCGATTGTCTCACCGCTGTCGCTTGGCTCTGAGGATTCTACAGGAGCTTCGGTGGATTCGCCCGACGCATTTTCTGTGGAATCGGCAGCACCTTCTTCACTCGAAAGCTCGCTATTTTCTACGACAGGATTTTCTGTCGGAATCTCTTCGGATGGAATATCCACTGGTCCAACTGCCGTCGGGTCAAAAATCGGCGCAGTAATCTGATGATTCACTGATGCCGCTCTGATCATCGCCTTGAGCGCAGGCGTGTTACTCAAGTCACCCAGTGTGAATGTTAGTACATCTTTGTGATTCACCGAGTTTGGATTTGCTTTAGAAAATGGAATCGAAAGTTTCATCGTCACGTCAAAACTTTCGTTCGCAACAATTTGGTTCTCACTTGTAAAATCGCTTCGACCATTCTGCGAGATAGAAATGCTGCGAAGCTCAATTCCTTTCTCCGTCAATTCGGACGGCAAAGTGTATTGCTCCGACGCATAGGTCATTGAGGTCGGTAGCGCAAAATTCACGCTCACCAACATTGCAAGCAGTAATGCAAAAATTTTGTTCGTTGTTTTTGTTTTCATAGCTGTCCCCTAAAAATCCTCATCCATTTCTGATGATAATACAAAGTTGAAAGTAAAATCTATAATAGCTGACAGCAATTCCATCGCAATGAAAAAGTTTTTGTTCAAAAAAAGAATGAATTGTCTGTCAAACAAATGCAAAATATTTATGATGTAATTATATCTGAGATAGAGATAAAATGCAATAGATATTTAGTTCTTTTGGAAAAATTTGATTGCCTAAACTCTCGTTAATTT
>JBHBDS010000018.1:0-2702 GCA_041784625.1 Filifactoraceae bacterium | reverse complement strand
GAGGCATATGACGAGCTTCGTGTGCTCAAAACCAAAACGCTATCCATTGAAATCATGGGTAAACACAGCAATATTATTTTGGTGGACAAGGAGAGTAACCGCATCATCGACTCGATCAAGCGTGTTTCGCTATCGATGAGCTCCATCCGTGAAGTGTTGCCGCAAAGGCCTTTTTTGCTGCCGCCATCGCAGGGAAAAATCAATCCGCTCGAGAATATTTCACTCGAAAAATTTGTGACAATTCTCAAAACGAAAAGCCAGAGCGTGTTCAAGGCGATTTACACAAGTTTTGAGGGCATCGCACCGATTACAGCAAAGCAAATTTGCTATATGGCAAATCTGAATGACTCCGATGGAACTTTTGAGCTGGATACTGTCCAATTTGAGCGACTAAAAAACTCTTTTGAACGAGTTTTTGCCAATGTCAGGGAAAACCAATTTTCACCTTGCATCGTTTACAAGAAAAATGGCGACATCGTCGATTTTTCCTCTCTGATGCTGACGATCTATGATAGTGAAGCAGAGGTATTGTCCAGAGATTCGATCAGCAAAGCGACAGAAGAATATTTTTACGGAAAAGATCTCAAAGAACGCATCTCTCAGAAAACTTACGGACTTCGCAAGTCGCTGCAAATCAAAATCGACCGACTCAAAACAAAACTCGAAAAGCAAGCGGATGAAATCAACGAGGCAAAAAATTTGGACGAGCTATCGCATCTTGGCGAACTGCTCACGGCGAATATTTATCAGCTGGAAAAAGGAATGAAAGAAGTATCGGTCATCGATTATCACGACCCAGCGATGCCGACCATTACGATTCCCCTATCCGAAAACCTGACACCATCCGAAAATATTCAATCGTATTTCAAAAAATATTCGAAAGCAAAATCAAGAATCAGCGAATTGACTGCTCAGCTAGAGCAAACAAAAGACGAGCTCAGCTATCTCCAAAACGTGATGGTCTCCATCAATCATATCGACTCCATCGATGCGATCGAAGAAATTCGAGAAGAAATGGTTCGTGAGGGATATTATTCACTCAATTCCATTGGGAAGAACAAGAAAAAAATTGTTTCTGCACCGCTAGAATTTGTTTCTTCCGACGGATTTACCATTTTGGTCGGAAAAAACAATACGCAAAATGATGCGCTCACACTCAAAATTTCTAAACCAACCGACGTGTGGCTGCACACCAAAGAAATCCCTGGCTCCCATGTGATTATCAAGGCGACACTCGAAGATGTGTCCAAGGAAGCATTGTACGAAGCGGCGATGCTCGCAGCATATTATTCGCAAGCAAGAGCTTCCTCGCAAGTGCCTGTCGATTATGCCCCTAGAAAAAATGTCAAAAAACCAAATGGAGCAAAACCTGGAATGGTGATTTATGACGACTACGGCACGGTGTATATCACACCAGATGAGAATAGATTACCAAAACAAATAATAAAAGAATAATATTCGTATCCTATGTTCCATCGAATCTGCGGGGCATGCCTATAAAAATCATTATTTGTTCCAATTGATTTATAAGTTTTTTGTTGGATATCCCTTGAAATAAGATTTCGCGACTAACACACAAAACATTTTTGAAATCAAAGTTTGGTTCCTCAAAAATATTAGGAGAAAAAATGGAAAGAAAACAAATCGCACAAAAAGTGCAATACAAAATTTCGCCACAGCCGAGTGACCATGTGGTGGTTTATGCTGCCAAAGCTCTCGCAAGACGATATTCTGCGGACAACCTCTCACAGCTTGGTGGACAACTCGCATATTTTTTTGTGCTGTCGCTTTTCCCTTTTCTGATGCTCATCAATCAAATCGTATCAAATTTTCAGATTGACATTCTTGCGTGGAGTCAGCAGCTTCAGTCATTTATCCCAGATAATATGCTGACGATTCTCGAGAGCTATCTCGGGTATCTTTCCCAAAGCCAAAGTCCAGGAATTTTTACATTCTCCGTGCTCTCTACGATTTATTTGGCATCCAAAGCGGTCACATCCGTTCTCTATGCGCTGAATCAAGCTTTTCGCAGCGAAAAGAAAATAACTTTTGTGAGACAAATTTTCAGCTTTTTATTTACTTTGCTCACGCTCGTGGTCATCTATCTTTCGATTATCTTTGCATCGATCGGAAAAAATCTATTCGGTCAATTTATTACACATTTTCAGCTCAACGAAAACTGGGTTATCATTTGGCAATACATCCGCTGGCTCATTCCGATCGGCGGAAGCGTCGTCGCTTTGATGTTACTTTACAATATTATCCCGCCAAAAAATTTCCCGAGAAAATATATTTTTATCGGTGCATTGTTCTCTGTGATTCTTTGGCAGATGATGGCATTGGGACTTTCTTTTTACACCGATAACTTCGGACGCTACTCCATCGTCTACGGAGCGCTCGGAGCGATGATGATTATGCTGATATTTCTCTATTGGAGTGGAATCATTATCGTGCTCGGCGGCGAACTGGCACATATTCTGGCGATGCGCAATGAAAAAAAATACGAATACGATGTGATCGAATACCAAGAAATGTTCTTGACCAAATTGCACGAAGCTATGGACTCATCTCGTGCCCTCGATCAAGAAGTATGATATGATATGATATGATTTGATTTGATTTGATTTGACCAGCTCCTGCGAGATTGCAAATCGGCAATTTCATGGGAGTTTTTTTGTGTCCACTTCTCTTTTTACTTAATT
>JBHBDS010000017.1:0-4253 GCA_041784625.1 Filifactoraceae bacterium | reverse complement strand
GATTGTCCGTCGCGACGCTGATAGTTGTCTCGATTATTGGACGAACGATTGTCTCTGTTATCTCTATTGTCTCTGCTGTCTCTATTATCACGATTGTCTCGTCTTTGATCGTTACGCTGTTCTCTACTTGGTGCTTGCTCCGCTCTTTGTGGCGCTTGCGCTGATTTATTTTCCGCTGGATTGTGTGCTACTTTTTGTTCTTGTTCTTTTTTCTCCATCGGTTTTTGTTCTACTTTTTTCTCTTCCGCCTTGCTTTCGCTTTTCACTTCTGCTTTTGGCTCCGATTTTTCTTCTGTTTTTTGAGCTTTCTCCTGAGTTTTTTCCGTCGATTTTTCTTCTGCTTTTTCGACTGATTTTGCTTCGGATTTCTCTTCCTTTGGCTGCTCCGTTTTTTCTGCTTTTTTCTCTTTGCTTGCTGCTGGTTTTGCTTCCTGCGCTGGTTTTTGCATATTTGCCTGAGCGAGCTTGCGCATCATCTGCTGTGCCTCTTGCTCGGTCACCGCTGTCATATGGCTCTCTACGGAGAATCCAATATGATTCAGCATTTCTATCAGTTCCTTTGCAGGCATATTCAAATCCTTCGCAAGCTTATGAATTCTAATTTTCTCCATGCCTATTTCCTCCCACTGTGACTAAAATACTCTGTGCAAATTTTGGATCCGCAATCGATACAACCACCCTCTCTTGTACACCGATCGCCTGCCCCAATTCTTTTCGATTCAGTAGCTCAATCACAGGAATATTCCTGTAACTCGCCTTGTCCTTTATTCTCTTGGCGGTGTTTTCCGAAGCGTCATTTGCCAAAACGACCACTTTCGCCTTATTCTTTTTGATACTCTCTAGGGTGATTCCCTCGCCAGATAATAAATTCCCCGATTTTTTTGCAAAGCCGAGCATTGTCATCAATCTATTTTTCACTTTTACTATTTTCCTCTTTTAGTTTTTCGTAAAGATCCGCTGGAATCTCTGTCTTGATGCTTCGTTCAATCGCTTTTGTTTTGATTGCACGCTCAATGCACTCGTCCGAAAGATGAATGTACGTTCCTCGTCCATTCGCCTTGCTCGTTGGATCGAGAAAAATCTCGCCTTCCTTATTCTTCACGATTCGCATCAATTTTTTCTTGTCGCCATGCTCTCCGCACGCCACACATTTTCTCTGCGGAATCTTTCTTTGTTTCATCTGCTGTGCCATCGTTCCTCCAATCTCTCAGAGCTATACTTCTTGGTCACTCTTGATGTCGATCTTCCAGCCAGTTAGTTTTGCCGCAAGTCTTGCGTTCTGACCTTCTTTTCCAATCGCCAACGAAAGTTGGTACTCTGGAACAACAACCAGTGCCGAATGCTCTTCTTCGTTGATCTCCACGCTCTCCACTTTTGCTGGACTCAGTGCCGAGGAAATATATTCCACTGGGTCTTCTGAGTACTCGATGATGTCGATTTTTTCGCCACGAAGTTCATCCACAATCACGGCAACACGCTGCCCTTTTTGTCCAACGCAAGCGCCGATGCTGTCGATATCCTCATCCAATGAGAGCACGGACATTTTGGTTCTCGAACCAGCTTCTCGAGCAATCGATTTGATCTGCACCAATCCTTCTTGAATCTCTGGCACTTCACGCTCAAACAATCGCTTCACCAATCCTGCATGCGCACGAGAAACGATAATCTCTGGCACGCCATTTTTTTGCTTCACATCCGCAATGTACACCGTTCTTCTGCCATTGAGCGGATATTCTTCTGTAGACATTTGCTCCTGCACTGGAAGAAGTGCCTCGCACTCAATCACATTGCCCTTGCTTCCTCTTGTGCTCAAGCTAATCAGCACATTTGGTCTCGGTGAGTTGCCGATGCGACGAACGATTTCTCCGCTGAGAATTTCAGATTGCAACAGCGAAAATTCTTCAAACACGATATCTCGGCTTGCCTCTTTGATTTTTTGAACCACCATTTGGCGAGCAGTCTGTGCTGCCACTCGGCCAAAATCTTTTGGTGTAACTTCTTCCTCTACGACGTCGCCCACCTCGTAAGCGATGTCGATCTCCTGTGCACCCTCAAGCGAAATTTCTCCATCGAGCAAATCAATTTCCCTCTTGTTCACCACTTTTTTCGAAGAGTACACTTTGATATCGCCCTTAGAGCGATCAATCAGCACACGAACATTGTTGAATGCCCCAAAATTTTTCTTGTACGCATTCACCAGCGCATTTTCTACCGCTTCGATAATAATATCTTTGCTAATGCCCTTTTCTTTTTCAATCTGATCCAGTGCTGTAATAAAATCAGCGTTCATTTTTTCCGTTTCCTCCTTTGGACTCTATTAAAAAACTATTTTAAGTCGAATAATCGCAATGTCTTTTCGGTCAAACTCCAGCGATTTGCCATTATTTTCAATCAACACTTTTCCCTCTTCGCTCAGCCCGACAAGCACGCCGTCAAACTCCTTGCGACCATCGATTGCTTTATACAGCTTAAGCTCGACTTCTTTTCCTTTTTCACGAACAAAATCTCGGTCTTTTTTGAGCGCACGATCCAAACCAGGCGATGAAATCTCCAGCATATAATGCTCCTTGATTGGATCTTTTTGGTCGAGCATCTCACTCACCAGATGAGAAATCGCTTGGCAATCCGTCAGTGATATTCGCTGCCCCTCTTCTTTTTTGTCCACAAAAATTCGCAGGTACCACTCGCTGCCCTCCTTGACATACTCCGTGTCCACGAGCTCAAATTCATCAGGCAAAATCGCTTGTACCAACTCCTCTACCACTTGCTCCGTTTTGTTTGCCATTGCTCCTCCTCAAAACGAAAGAGTGGGCTTTTTCCCACTCTTTCCTCAAAATTCTTATGCTACTGTAATGATCATATCACAAAAAATAAGATTAATCAAGCCTTGTAACGGTGTAAAATAATTTTTACCTATGCACGACAATGGTCAGCATTACCAAATCTTCCTTTACAACGCTCTTTTTAGATAAATCATATCGACTAACTGAACTTCCTCTTCATAAATCGGGTGGTCGTAATTATCTGTAAAGAAATTTTTCACTATATGCGAACGAACGAAGCCACATTTTTCATAAAACGGAATCGTCGTTGGGCTATCACCCGTTCCGACCTGTAGAGCGCGATATTTGCCCTTGTATTTCTTAATAACAAAATCAATTAGAATGCGTCCATACCCTTTTCCTTGGCAGTCAGGACAAACGGCAATATTCTTAATTTCAAGCGTATCATTCCCTACATCAAGAACAACACATACTCCACGTATTCCTTCATCGTCCAAAATATACATGGTTCCATCACCCAAATATCGGTCAATCATATCTTCTTGCTCGTCTGCCAACAATAATAGCGGTAAATATTGCTTTTTGTTTTCTTCAACTTCTGTTATCCTAATCAATACTTGCTCCTTATTATACTTCTTTGTATCAACTATCCTTTACCACCTTGCCCCCGTTTGGGTTATTTGGATTTGCTCTATACCCTTCCAGCAGATGATTATTTTCCATAATAAATGGTCGCACGGTTTTTTGTCCATACTCCACATCGTACCGATTCATCAGATAGTCGTTGAGCTGCGTGCGATTTTCAAATTTGATCGCTTGGTATGGCTCTTGGAATGCAATTTTTTCGATAAAGAGTAGTGAACCGTCCGCTTTCTCAATTAGTACGCCCGTATGGCCGACAAACACATAATAGTCACTCGCACCACCTTCTCCTTCTGGCACTTCAAAATACACAGACATGATGCTTGCAATGTCACTTTGAAAATCCATTTGTCGCTCTTCCATCGAATGAGCAATTGCCTGCGGATAATCTTTACGATTTCCCTCTGCTGGAACCGCGGAGAAAAATGGCTTGTAGAAATGAATTGCACCTTCCTTGAAGTTTTTCTCATTTTCCACAATCTCCCACCAGTCCAATTCATACTCATCAGTAACTAAGGCTCTTGGTTGTTCAACCCTCACCAGATCCTGCATCAGCGTGTAGACGGTCAATCGACAGTTCATTCCTGACGACTGTGGATATTTCTCCTCCCAGCGCTCTTGCATTTTTACCGTGTCGTATTCTGGCAGCAGTCCTTCGATGGTGACAAAGCCGTCGCTAAGTAGTTCCTTTCCCACTGCCTCGTTGAATCGATTGACATTCTCAAAGAAAAAATCAATTCGCTCCTTTGGCACTTTGGCATACTCTAGCGCAGCTCTCACCTCCGCTTGACTCGCCTCATCCGCCAAGTTCGAATAAGTCAAACTCTG
>JBHBDS010000016.1:0-3226 GCA_041784625.1 Filifactoraceae bacterium | reverse complement strand
GACAAATCAAAAATAAAGAGAAAAATGAAAAAGAAATCCAAAAAAATTGCGAGAAGCGAAAAAATTTTTTACACAAATAAGAATTACCTATTATGAAACAGTTATACCTGGTCGAAAAAAATATAAAGCAAATTTTTGTATAAAATCGTTGAAATCAAATCCGATTTTTCAGAAACGACTTGAATAAATACATTTGATGACAAAATGAAACATCCAATAAAAATAGAAAGAGTTTCAATGTGAGTTGTGAGTGAAAACGGTTCTAACTACAAAATCACAACGAAAAAGATTTCTGAGAGTATTCTATTAAAAATTTGTAGCTTATCCAGCAAAAAAATATTTGTTTTTGCTTGAGTAGATAAAAAATGTGGTATATTAGTTTCAATAAATGAATTAATTATCTTTGATCCAAAATGGCAATAGATTTGTACAAAATTTAGGGTGTAGGAATCGATGATTTGCTTGGTGAGTTCGGACAGGATGGAAAGAGGACGGTATGATTGAATCAAAAAAACGCAGATTACAAATCGCAAGTTATTTGATGGCAGCACTGATGGTGCTTAATATTTTTGTGCCATCAATCGGATTTTCGGATGGGGATAGACTGCAAGAAATCGGCAAAGACAAAGTGGAGAATTTACAAATCATACTGTCTCAAAAAGAAGGTAAGGGTAACGAGATCGACTTGTCTGACGTAGAAAATAAGATTAAAGCGATAGGGAATTTTGAGATTGAAGCGGGGGTACTAGAATCTCTTGAAGACAAAAAAGAAGAAGGAAGAGTCTATAAAGGAGAGCGAATTCGAATACTTGTTGCTCAGAATATGCCTTTTGGAGCTCCTATAAGCGGGTCATTAACTCAAGGTGAAGAAAACATTGGAACGTATCGATTTGTTAGTGGAAAAACTCTAATTGAAAATGGTGAATTAAATGATGTATTGGAATACAAAAAACATTTATATGTAGAATTCATTTTTTCGGGGGATATTTTCGATGACAATGAAGTGGATGGAGATAAAATAAGGATAGGTTTTGGGGCAGAGGTATCCTTTGAAGAGATGGCAAAAGAAATTTCCGCCGAGGGCGATACTATTGAATTCTATAATAAGGTATACAAATTTATCGGGAAGAATTCGACCGTACGAACTGTCACAAAAACTGGAACGGCTGACCTTGAAAAACAAGAGATCGAGTGGACGGTCGAACTTAAGAATGAAATAAATTCTGAAGCACAAAGCCTTGCGGGATTCCAATTTTCCGATGATCTCTCAACAGTAGGCGATTATGTGGAGAAAACCTTTGTCATTTCTGGTGTGAGTGAGTACGGAACAATCAATGATTCTGCATGGACAAAAGGAATCGACTTCACCTTTGCAGACACAACGACTGCTGGCAATGCGACGATCAAATTTCGAACAAAAATTCCTGATAACCATTATTATGCACAAGGAAATCAAAAGATTACGAATAAAGCTTTGATGAAACCACCAGGAGAAGATGTAGAGATCACTGGTACTGGTGAAGTTCCATTTTCACAGAACTGGATTGAAAAATATGGCTCGACGAGTATCAAAGACGGCTATATCGTCTGGGAGATCATCGTCAACCAAGACAAAAAATCACTCACCAATGCAAAGGTAAAAGATATTTTGCCAAGCAATACGGATGAGTATTTGAAAGATAATAAAAATGAATCCAAGAATCTAGGACCACTCATCGCAGAAAAATACGAAGTGTTTGTCGCAAATGCGGATGGAACCTATCCAGACGCTGCAAAAAAAAGCGGTACAGAACTGCCAGCAGAAATTTCTCTTGGCGATATTACTACACCAGTGAAGATCGTAATTGAGACAAAAATTCCGACGAGTGACACAGCTTTTGGAGTTGTACATTATACAAACAAAGCAACCTTATTGGCAGATCAGATTCCAACTACGGTATCTGGAATCACCACGGATGCGACCGTTGGCGTGGGACTTTCAAAAATCACGAAAACTGCAACTGGGAAAAATCAATCTTTGATGTCATTCGATTGGAAGATTCAAGTCGAAAAACAGAACAAAAAATTTGTCCCTGTGGTGTTTGACGCAGTTATTTTTTCAAACAATGATCTCAGTGATACTTCGTTGAGCCACGCTTTAACAAAAGAGACTTTTGTTGGAAAAGGAATAAGTTATCCAGCGTCATCCTCTGATTTGAAAGCAGAAATTGAACCTTCAGAACAAGTAAAAGCAATCGCAAAGTCCATTTTTACAGAGCATGGAGCAGAAAAAGTTCCTGTTGACAAAGATACAAAAACTGTAAAAGGATGGCAAGTTGCGTCGCAAATTGTTTCGGCAAGTGCAAAAAAAGGAACGATTGCAATTTATCCATTAATATTAAATACAAAAACCGTTGGGCAATTGATGGTTTATACTGGGACAGACGATGCCGAGGATGATACGATCAATATCACAACGCAATTGGTTTCTCGATCTTTGCAATTTAATACCACCAATTCGAACAATGAAGTGTTTAATACGGCGTATCTTGCTGTAAATGAAGGCAAAGAAATTGCGAGCGTATCTAGCGCATACAACAGGTATCTCACAGGAGTTATCTGGAAAAATACGGTTAAAGCAGATTTTCACAACTTAGATGGCGGAGATAATGATATGCGAAGCCTTAGAGCACGTATTTCTCCAGGAGAAGGATTGGGAAGCTATAATTATAACGACAATTCGATTATTTATGCCATATCGATTAACACTTATGGAGTAAACTATGCAGCGCTTGATCGATACGCAGAGGATGGGTTGACGAAAAATGCATACAAGGATAAAGAGTTTACCATTACAGATACTTTGCCAGATGGATGGGAATTTGTAAATATTACCGATGAAAAGAAATTTTTGATTTATCCAGCAGGACAAAGAACAGACCAAAATTCCAACAGTGCAGCGGCGCACACTGCTTCAAAAACAGTCAGTGAAGCAACGCCAGAAGAATTGAACAAGTACAATTTCAGATATAATTTCCCGTCGGATGAAAAAGGAAAATCACACTTTTATTTCACGAACCTTGACCGTGCATTTGTGATATTTGTAAAAGCAAAACCATCTGCTTTGTACACAGAGAATGTCACGCCTTTAACTTTGGCATCATCTTTGGTGCTGATTTTCTTGATTGTGATTTTTGCTCCGTGAATCCTTGAAGCATCTGCGTAGGCTTTATAGATTTCAAATTTT
>JBHBDS010000015.1:0-3968 GCA_041784625.1 Filifactoraceae bacterium | reverse complement strand
AGGATTGAAAAACTCAAAAAAATTAGAGAATGGTTTTTAAGAAACACATTTGCGGATTATGGACAACCATTGGAAAACTATCTACTCGCTACAATGATGCCGCCTGGTTTGGATGAAGATGTAGAAGTTCAAAATAAAATGGTGGAATTTCTTTCAGCTTTTGATAAATCGATTTCGGGATTTGTGATTGAGCTTGCAAGAACAACAGATGAAGGTGATGAAAAATACCGAATTGATACGATTCATAAGATGATTGACTCCGATGAGGAGGTGAGAATATCTTTACAGGAAGAATCTTCGGGGACTCAAAAAATGTTTTCGCTATATCCAATGCTTGAAGATGTATTGGAAGAAGGAGGCGTGTTGGTAGTTGATGAGTTAAATTCAAGACTTCATCCGTTATTGCTACGAAATATTTTACAGATATTTTCTAATAGAGAGATCAATAAGAATAGTGCTCAGTTGATTTTTACGACTCATGACGTGTGGCAGCTATCTAATAACGGTCTTCGTATGGATGAAATATGGTTTGTTGATAAAAATAAAGAAGGACTCTCTAGCTTATACTCTTTGGCTGACTTTACAGACGAGAGTGGCTCGAAAATCCGAAAAGACGAAAACTACGAAAAAAATTATCTACTCGGGAAATATGGAGCAATCCCATCTATCCATAATTTCAAAATGCTTTAGAGGAGGGTTATGTCGAGAGAGCAAAGAAGAGGGAAAATAACAAAAAGAGGAAGCGGCCCAGCTAGAAAGCTGGAACTAGGGAACTATCTTATTGTGAAAGATACGGAAAAGACCTAAGAAAATTATCTTATGGGTCTAAAAGATTCAATTCCTGAAAAGTACAGAGATAAAATTGCGATCCGAGTTATTAAGACAAAAACAGAAAGGTTAATACAGGAAGCGAAAGATATATTGGCGCAAGAAGCTCAATATCGAGAGTTGTGGATTGTATTTGATCGAGATCGAGTGACTGATTTTGATAAAATCATCCAGCAGGCAATCGCTGAAGGTATTAATGTAGGCTGGTCTAATCCTTGTATAGAGATTTGGTTTAACGCATACTTTGGAAATATGCCGTCCACGAGTGACCCCGTGAAGTGTTGCAGAGATTTTAGGCGCAAGTTTGAAGAAAGGACTGCGATGGAGTATGAAAAGTCATTGGGAAATATTTACAACATCTTGAACAAGTTCGGAGAGGAAGAAGAGGCAATTTCGATCGCTGAAAAGAAACTGAACGCACAGGAAAAAATTTACTGTAAACCCTCAGATATGTACTCGACAACCACTATACATCAACTAGTCAAAGAAATCAAAGACAAAGTGAAATAAAAGAAAATACTGAGACAGTGCTGATGAGGCGCTGCCTTAGTATTTTGACAGATAAATTATTTCATACCAATCTAACTACCGATCTTTTTCTATCTCATCACCCCTACCTATCCACAAGTCTTCGGAGTGTTTCGAGGGCTTTTTTCTTTTGGTATTTTGCTCGTTCTCTCTGGATGCCGAGGCAGCGTGCGACTTGGTCGAGGGTTTTGCCGTGCATGACATTTTGCTGGATGATTTCACGTTGTTCGGGGCTGAGGGCGCTGAGGAGTTCACCTATTTCTATTTTTTCGAATCCATTTTCATTATACTGCACAAGTTTGAGCTGATCTTCCGCATAGTCGGTTTGGGTCAGCTCTTTTGTTTTTCTGATTTCCGATTTTTTGAGATTCCAATAATAGGACGATATCATTCGGTCTGCGTAGCCGACGAATCGATTGTCGCAGCGTGTATGGTCGAACGCTCGGATCAGCTCGACCAATCGGATGTTGCCGAGCTGGAGCATATCCTCGTCGCATACACCGAAGTAGTGGCGGCAGCGGTTTTTGACTAGTGGCTCGAGCATTTGGATGAGTGTTCCCTCGGCGAGGGTGTCGCCATTTTTTTGCTTGGGCGAGGATTTGTTCCACCTCCTTAAAATGATTTTGCGTTGATTTTTTGGTCATTTAGATTTCTCCTTTTTGAATTTTTTCTAAGTAAATTTTGTGGTTTACCTCACACCGTACCCATAATATATCAAAAGAAAAATAATAAATCAAGAAAAAAATTTAGGAAAAACAAGAAATATTTTTGCAAAAATTTCCCCACGATTTTTCTTTGTGGAATATAGCATAGTGTAAAAGCGATGAAGGAGGTCGAGGCGATGGAAGAGATGATGAGTATTGTTGCGAATTTTGGATTTCCGATGGCGTTGTCGGTGTATCTGCTGACGAGGCTGGAGGGGAAAATCGACAATCTATCTGGTGCGATCGGCAAGCTGAGCAACTCAGTAGATCAGATTTCGCAATGGGAACATAAGAGTTCTAACTAGATTGTTGCGGCGAGAAAATGTGGGAGAGTTGAATAAATGCTGTGTCGAAGTATTTCAAACTTAATGGGTGACTTAGCTAGGTTGAATCAGTGGAAATTTGAGCGGCAAAATCACTTATAGGTGATAATGAAGAACTCATATCTTGGATGTTAAACACCAAAATACAAAGAAGAATAAAATCAGAAAATCGGAAAAGAAAGGAGTTTTATGAGCACACAATACAAAATGTTTATGAAGATGTTAGATTTTACGCAAACGGGCAAGTCGGCGGAGGTGGCTCAGCACACGGAGCTGGTGAACAAGAAGATGATTTCGGCGTTCAACCATTCTTCTCGTGGCAATGAGAAGATTCGCTACCTCGTGATTCACGACACGGGCAACACAAACGCAGGTGCCAATGCGATCAAACACGCCAAGTATTTTGGCAACGGCAATCGCAATGCGTCGGCGCATTATTTTGTGGATGACAAGGGCATCGTGCAAGTGGTCGAGGACGATCGTGCGAGCTGGCACTGTGGCGATGGCAAAGGAAAAAACGGTATCACCAACCAAAACTCGATTGGCATAGAAATATGCGTGAACAACGATGGAGATTATGACCTAGCCTTTGTCAACGCAGCGGTTCTGACTGCCAAGCTGATGAAAAAACACCGCATTTCGCTCGAGCGTGTGGTGCGACATTTTGATGCGTCGGGCAAGACTTGTCCACGATCGATGAGCAAAAACGACTGGGAAGAATGGCACGAGTTCAAAGCTTTGGTCGGCTTGTATGCGTAATGGTAAAAATTTTTGTTAGAAAAGGAGGAGTATTATGGCAAATTCGGTACTCAAAAACACCACGCTGAAGATGGTGTACGACTTTGGGATGGTCGGGGAGAAAAAAGTGGTGAAAACCAAAAGTATCTCGGGCATCAAAACGACTGCAACGGATGAGCAGCTACTTGCTGTGGCAAATGCGATCTTTGCGGTGCAGACCAACGAGGGAACAATCAGCCGTATCAATACGATGACGCTGAGCGAGTAGTTGGTGGGGGAATTTTTTGGATGGAGCGGGAGGAAAAATTCTCTCGCTCGGTAGATGAAAGGAGTCATTATGAACAACGAAAAAATGCTGATTCTTGTGTTTCGCAAGGAAAATGGATCGAGCTTCCGATTTGGGGTTGCATTCCCAGATGACACGGTGGAGGCGGCGAGTGTCAAGGCGCTTGGGACGGCGCTGATCACCAACGATATTTTGGATTTCAAAGACAAATCCAAATTGGTATCGCTGGAGAAAGCATTTTATCAAGTGGTTCAGCAAAATGCGATTGCGCTGGACTAGTTGGTGAGATGGATTTTTGGAGATTTTTCGACGGCAGATTCTTCGGGCGAAGAAAGAGCTAATCGGAAAAATTCTCACAGCCAAAAGGAGCAGAATTCTCGAAAGGGGAATCTGCTCCTTTTTTATTTATCCTAGTATCCTCCTGGAGGGGCAGCTGGTCTATCTGATCCCGCAGTAGGTTGAGGATTTTCAGCGTCACTCTCGTTCGCAGGAAATCTCTCCAACCTTTGCATGGAACCTACCAGAAGTTCGATAAGCGGTGCTTATCTCACTTGGTTAGGT
>JBHBDS010000014.1:0-3722 GCA_041784625.1 Filifactoraceae bacterium | reverse complement strand
TTTGAATAAGTATTGTGATTTTGTCAGTGCAGAAGAGCAAGCGGATTACGATATTATGAAACTCGATAAATCAGAGGAGGGGGCAGTAAGCATTTCAATTGAAGAAATTCTTCGGCTTGCAAATGAGTAGAATGCAAAAATATCAGATAAAGTATAAAAAAGATGCGATTAAATTTATCAAGAAAAATCCATTAATGGCGGTAAATTTTCAAAAAACATTTGAAGAAATATCACAAAGAATTACAAATAATAATGGACTAAGAATAGAGCATCGTGCCGACATCAAAAAACTTGTTGACCCTGAATACGATGATATGTTCCGATTAAGAATCGGTAAATACCGCGCCATTTTTCGAGTAATCGATGGAGAGTTGATTATTCTAGTATTGGACATCGATAGTAGAGGTGGCATATACAAGTAAAGTAGATTTACAGGATCAGAAATCCTAGTCATATGAAAGATGTGTAAGAGTTACAAATGAAAAATTTCAATAGAAACCTCCAAAGTTTGAGAAACGATGGAGGTTTTTGGTTGCATTTGGATTTATGATTTATAAGTCGCTGCCATTTTATACGGTAATATCCTTTTTCTGTCCGAGGTTGAGTAAGAAAATTCCTGCTCCGAGGAAGAGTACAATGAAGATCAATGCAACCACAGGGTTGGCTTGGCTCATCATTTCGGCTTCGCTAAGCTCGGCAGACATCTGCTCGCCGCTCATCTGCATCAACTTTTCCTGAAAGAAAATCACGATGACCGACGTAGCATTGTTGAGGAAGTGAATCAGCATCGATGGGAAGATGCTTTTTGTTTTATACAGCGCATAGTTGATGGCGATACCGAGGATTCCTGTGGTAAAGAATTTGATGACGCTTAGATGGTACACGCCAAAAAGTGCGGATACAATCAAAATCGCAATGGCTGGGCGAAACTTTTTGCCAAAGGCTGAGTAGACGAATCCACGGAAGAATATTTCTTCGCAAATCGCTGGAGCAATCGCAACGACGAGGAGCAGTGCTGGCAGTGTTTGTTCTTTGAGCATATCTTCCATCAGCTCGAGCCCTTCGACGCTCTCTGGAAAATATTTTGTGAGTACAATCGAAAGGAGGGCGACGCACATCAGCGTGCCGAGCCAGAGAGACGCAGCTCCGAGCAGATGCAGCGGATGCGGCGCTCGAATCGAAAAGACTTCTTTGAAATCAAATTTTGCGTAGAATGCGAAACCAACCGCAAGGAACAAAATCCACACTTGTATCGACAATACGCCGAAGAATCCAAATTTGAGCTGGAAGTAGCCGCCGATGAACACGAGTCCGATGATTCCAAGGATGAGCAAGAATACCGCCTCGCCGATGCTCGGAGTTCCGCCTGCTTTGATGTTTGCACGTTTTTCCAAAATTCTTAGGAATCGGCTGTTTTCGCCAAAGAGAATATCTTCTCGCTCGAACACGGAGAACATCAGCTGAATTGCCAGCAAGCTATAGAGCAAATTGCTTGCGAAAGTGATGAGGATCAGTGTGATGTCGTATTCGAATACAAAAATCGATTTGGTGAGCAGCACGATGTTGACGATCGGAAGAATCGCCGTTTTGACGCTGAGCTCTGCGTTTGGAATCAGTCCGATATACGATACGAGGGTCGCCACCAAAACAATCGGCGTCGCATACAAATTGGCTTCTTTTGGACTTTGCGCCATCGAAAAAACGCCGAGCGAAAATGCCGAAACAAAGATCGCAAACAATAGTACACAAACAAACAGAATGAACAGCACGGGCAGATAGCTGGCAAAGTTGACCGAAATATTTTGGTCAGGTGCGAGTGAGCCGAGCAGTGATGCGGTGTAACTTCCCATCAAGGCAATCGACAAAATGTTGAGCAGTACGGAGATAAAGGCCATCGTGGCAACTGCAAAGAATTTGCTCGTGATGATTTCTTTTCTCGTGACAGGAAAAGAAAAGGTGGTTTCCAAAGTCCCACGCTCTTTTTCTCCAGCGGTGGTGTCGATCGCCGTGTGGGCCGCACCGTTGACAAGCCCGAGGATGAGCAGCAGCGGAATAATTCCACCGAGCAAATTACCGATGGTCTGCTCGTTTGTCGCATGGTCTGTGCGCTCAATGAGAATTTCATTTTGCATCGATGGATAGTCAACTCCGAGTTCGGCAAGTTTTTGGATATTTTTTTCTTCCTTATAATGTTCCAGTCGATTCACCAAATCGCTTGCTATACTCGAAGAATTTACATTGGATGAGATGAAGTGAATTTTGTACTCGAGCTGATTCTCGTTTTTTTGAACCTCGATATAAGCGTCGATTTTTTTGTCCTTGAGATCCTGCTCCGGATTTTGTGATGCGACGATAATCGCGGAAAGATTGTTCTGCGAAGGCATCTGTGTGGTACTGGATGCGGAAAATGGCGCTGAAATCGGATTATCCGTGGAAGAATGATTCTCCGTTGAGCCGTTTGCTGTCGCTGTGTCCGCAGAATCTTTTTTTGCCGAAGAGTCGACAGCATCCTTTGTTGGATTGGTGTTTTCGATCACTTGCTCAAGTTCTGAGGTCGCTTCTTCGGAACCGACCAAAGAGATATTATAATCCTGTGAATCGAGCGAGCTCTGCACCGACATCATGACCTGTGCCGCACCAATCGTAATCAGTGGAATCAAAACAATCGGCACAAAAACATTCATAAAAACTGTTTTTTTGTCACGCAAGATATCGAGCATCTCTCGCTTATATAATGTAAGAATTGCAATTTTATTCATGGTCGGTCTCCATTTTTTCGGAAAGATGGATAAAAGCATCACGCAAATTCGTGCTTTCGGCAAGCTGGTTGATCTCGCTCGGTGTGCCATACGCAATGACCTCGCCCTTGTGAATCATCAAAATTCGGTCGCACAAAAATTCTGCTTCCTCCATATAATGGGTCGAGTAGAGGATCGTCTTGCCACGCTCTTTTTCTTTTTTCATAAATTCGATAATGCTGCGACTGCTGATGACATCCAGCCCCAGCGTCGGCTCGTCGAGAATGTAGTTGAGCGGATCGTGCATCAAACAGCGAGCGATGTTGGTGCGCTGCAGCTGGCCTGTGGATAGGCGGTCAATCTGATTGTCGGCGAAATTTTTCATATCAAGCAGCTCGATGATTTCTATCGCACGCTCCTGGGATTTTTGCTTATCAAATCCATACAATCGGCCGAGCAATTCGAGCGTCTCACGAGGCGTAATCCGCTTGAACAATTTGGTATTGGCGGAGAGATAGCCGAGATGCTCTCTCGCTGTTTTGGAATCGGGCGCAATTTCACCAGATTTTGTCGAAATTTCCACCTTGCCATCGCTTGGACTCATAATATTGCCGAGGATACGCAGAAGCGTCGTCTTGCCAGCGCCATTTGGGCCAAGAATACCAAGGATCTCGCCATCCTCTGCGGTAAAGCTGATCTCTTTCACCGCGAAAAATTCTTCCTTCGTTTTTTTATTTCTTCTTGTTTTCTTCTTTATTTTATCTTCAGAAGGATTTTTGGGAATGTTACGCTCAAAAATCTTGCTGATATTTTCGCTGCGAATCATATTTCACCTCACTGTTGCAAAGCTTAATGGGAAATTAGGGTTCATACCTGTGACAATCCTATTATATCCAATTTTTTCTCTACTCGCCATATTAAAAACACAATATCCAATCGAATTTAATAGAATCGCCTGAGAAAATTTTTTGGAAAAAATTTTTT
>JBHBDS010000013.1:0-8973 GCA_041784625.1 Filifactoraceae bacterium | reverse complement strand
TTTTTTCATACAAAAAATCCCAAGGCAGAAAACCTTGGGATTTGAAATACATATTCGTTCTTTTCGAAATATTATCGTTTGGAGAATTGTGGCGCACGTCTTGCCGCTTTGAGACCGTATTTCTTTCTTTCTTTCATTCTTGCATCACGAGTCAAGAATCCAGCAGATTTAAGAGCTGGTCTAAGCTCAGCGTCAACATTTAGTAGTGCTCTGGAAATTCCTTGGCGAATTGCGCCAGCTTGTCCAGTGAATCCACCACCAGAAACATTTACTAGTACATCGTACTTAGAAAGTGTATCTGTAAGTTGAAGTGGTCTGCGAACGTCTCTTTTAAGCGTTTCGTATCCAAAATACTCTTCAATATCTCTTCCGTTGATTGTAATATTTCCTGAACCAGCAACAAGACGAACTCTTGCAACAGAGCTTTTTCTTCTTCCTGTTCCGTAGTATTGTACTTTACTCATCGTCAAAATCTCCCTTCTATACTTCTAGCGCTTCGAGTTTTTGTGCTGCATGTGGATGCTCTCCGCCAGCGTAAACTCTCAGTCTCTTCATCATCGGTGCTCTAAGTTTGCTTTTTGGAAGCATTCCTCTTACAGCAGCTGTAATGATTTCTTCTGGTTTTTCTTGAAGCATTCTCTTATAAGAGATTTCTTTTAGATTTCCAATATATCCAGTGTGATGTCTGTACACTTTTTGTTCTGCTTTTTTTCCAGTAACAACAACTTTGTCAGCGTTTACAACAACAACAAAATCTCCACCGTCAACATGTGGTGTGTAAGTTACTTTGTGCTTTCCTCTCAAAATACGAGCGATCTCTGTCGAAAGTCTTCCTAGAGTTTTGCCTTCTGCATTAACGAGATACCATTTTCTGTTAACTTCAGCAGGCTTAGAAATATAAGACTTCATTCTAATTCCTCCTCAAAAAATAAAAGATTAAGTTTTGTGTGTATGAATAAAGTCCGGGGCAGTGGACATACAATTCACATTCCTATAAATTATACTCAAAATCCAGTGGTGATGTCAAGAATTTTTTGCTCGTATTCGAAAAAAGTTGTCTAAAGTAAATTCCCAAAGTAAGTTCTCCCAAAAATATTTTTACTGTTCCAATATTGAAAGCAAATTTTGTACAATTGCTGCGGTCATTCCCCATATAGTATGCCCTTCGTATTGCCAAAATAGCGTTTTGTTGTAACCCTCTTTGAACGGATAGTCTTTGCCAAAGGGGATGAGATCATACGGAAAATCATCCGCACGGTCAAATACCATTCTGCTTTTCCACAGAAGAGGCTCGTTTTCTTGGAAAAATGAAATCGGCACGGTAAAAATCTCGTGCACCTCGTCAGGGCTTGGCGTTATTTTGGAAATATCATTTATTTTGCCAAGGAAATTGTGTATAATGACACCATAGGGCGCAACGAGCAGGTCGAGTTCTGCAATGACATCGAGGTCATCTTCGGTGATGCCGAGTTCTTCGCATACTTCACGTTTTGCGGCGAGAAGTGGCGTGGCATCTTCCTTGTCGATTTTGCCGCCTGGAAAAGAAACGTCGCAAGGTTGTGATTTGAGTTTTGCGGAGCGCACCTCAAAGAGAATGCTCAGCTCGCCGTCGACTTCGACCAGAGGCACCATTACGGCAGAAACGAGCACATCCTTTGCGCCAAGAATATAGGGCTTGTAGTTTTGCAAATTTTGTTTTATTTCAAGATAATTCATACATTGCCTTTCGGATCAAATTTAAGATTTTGCATAGAAAAATTATACCATAAAAATAAGTTTGAAAACCACTTGGCGTCACTAAAATTCGCAAAGTGGATTGTTATTAGAGTAAAGCATAGGATTTATTGATAGGAGGAAGTTTTGAAAAAAGTATTGTTATACGGATTGGACGGCGAGAATCTCGCCGAGATCAAAAATATTTTTGAGGAGAGAGAAACCAGAGTGCATCTGCTCAAGAATCAGGAATTGCACGAAGTATTACTTAATGTGTTGGAAAAAGAGGAGAGCCACGAATTGGAAGCGCCAGAGTACCCGATGACGCTGTGTCTGTTTGCTGGCTACACCAAAGATGAGATATACGAGGTGATTGGCACGATGACGGAGAAAAATCTCAAAAAGCCAGTTTTTGCCACGGTGACAAAAAATAATATCGAATGGAAAATCGGGCGACTGCTTGTTGATGTCAACGAAGAGCATATCGAAATGCAAAAATTGATGGCAGAGAAAAATGCACCGCAGTAGGTAATTCTATGGAAAAAATATTTTTGACAGCAGAAACCGATGCGCAGGACATTCGACTGGATGTTTTTTTGGCGGCGGAGCTCGGGACACAATCTCGAAGTTTTGTCCAAAAACTCATCAAGAATCAAAAAGTCCTTGTTAACGGAAAACACGAAAAGCCGAGCTATCTTGTGCGCGATGAAGATGCAATTGAAATAGAGATTCCAGAGGCTGTGCCACTGGATGTTGTCGCAGAGAATATTCCATTGGAAATCATCCACGAGGATGAGGACATTATTATTGTGAACAAGCCAAAGGGGATGGTCGTGCATCCTGCGCCAGGGAATTACTGCGGCACGCTGGTCAATGCGCTGATGTATCACTGTGGCGAAAATCTTTCGTCCATCAACGGCATCAAAAGACCAGGTATCGTGCATCGCATCGATAAGGACACGTCGGGACTTCTTGTCGTGGCAAAAAATGATCAGGCGCACAATCATTTGACAGAGCAATTCAAAGTACATTCCATCACGAGAGAATATCGATTGATTGTGCTCGGCAACCCAAAAGAAGAACGCTACACGATTGATCAGCCGATTGCGAGGAATCCAAAAGATCGTCTCAAAATGGCGGTGGTGCAGGGCGGTCGCAGTGCAGTGACCCATTTTGAAGTGCTCGAGAATTTTCACAAGCACAGCTATCTTTCGGCGACGCTGGAAACTGGGCGCACGCATCAGATTCGTGTCCACTCGACTTATGCAGGGCATCCGCTGCTCGGCGACTCTTTGTATTATGGCGGCAAATTTCATTTCAAAGTCGAAGGACAGGCACTGCATGCGATGAGGCTCGGGATTAAACATCCACGCACGGGAGAGTATATGGAATTTGTCCAAGAAGAACCAAAATATTTTCAAGAAATATTAAGAAAGCTAAGGGGATCGGAATGAAAACATTGCTGATGGACGAAAAGGCAATCGACCGAGCAATCAGTCGAATCAGCCACGAGATTATCGAGCGCAACAAGGGGACAGAAAATCTCGTCATCGTGGGCATCAAGACGAGAGGGATTTTTTTGGGCGAGCGAATCGCCAAGCGTATCAATGAGATTGAAGATAGCGATGTCAAAAGTTATTCCATCGACATCACAAACTATCGAGACGACATTGATTCCAAACGACGAGAAATTATTATGCAAAAAAATGAAACGGATGAGGAATCGGACTTTTCGATCCAAGAAAAAACCGTCATCCTCGTGGACGACGTGCTCTACACGGGTCGGACGGTGCGCTCTGCGATGAATGCGCTGCTCGAATTTGGAAGACCGTCGAGCATTCAGTTGGCGGTGCTGATCGATCGTGGACACCGAGAGCTGCCAATTCGTGCGGACTATGTCGGCAAAAATGTTCCGACTTCTGTGGAAGAAAAAGTAAAAGTTTCGCTCACACCATTTGATGCGGAAAGCCTTGTGGCGATATATTAGGGGGGAAGAAAATAAAAATACTATTAGATTTTATGAAAAATGTGGATTTAGACAATTTGTTACTACAATGAAAATACCAAAAAAATGATGCTCTAGGCATCATTTTTTTGACTTTTTTCTTCATACTTTTGGAAAATTACTTGGAGCGTATGCCAGCTGAGTGTCGAGCATTTGATTCGAGCGGGCATATTGGCGGTGGATTGGAGCAGCGCAGCATCGCCGAGATTTTCCAATTCTTCATCGCTCACATCTTCTTGTTTCATCATTTTGAAAAAAATATCCAGCTTTTCTTTTGCTTCGTCTACCGTGCTACCTTTGACAAGATCAATCAGCATCGCTGTGGATGCGGTCGAAATTGCGCAGCCATTGCCGATAAAACTCACTTCTTCCACCACATTGTCACGAATGTTAGCGAGCAACACCAAATCGTCGCCGCAGCTTGCATTGTGCCCACGCTCGGCAAAATCGGGCGAGTCCATTTCGTATTTGAGATCTTTTCTGCCGCTATATTCCAAGATGGTCTGTTGGTACAATGTATCTAAATTCATACGGAAAATACCTCCTTGACTTTTTTGATTCCCTCAACTAGTGCATCGATGTCCTTCTCGTCGTTGTAGATGCTAAAGCTCGCTCGACAGCAAGATGGAATACCAAGATATTTCATCAACGGCTGTGCACAATGATGTCCTGAGCGTACCATCACGCCGCTATGATCCAAAATAAAGGAGGTATCATGCGAATGTACGCCGCGGATATTAAATGCGAGCACGCCAGATTTTTTCACGCCATCATTGTGATAGAGCTCAACGCCATCGATGGCAGAAAGTTTTTCGGATGCGAGAGCGAGCAGCTTTTCTTCATGCTGGGATAATTTTTCGAAGCCGATGACCTCGATAAAATCAATCGCTGCGCCAAGGCTGACGATCGAGCCGACATCCTTGGTGCCTGCCTCGAGTTTGTGTGGCAAGCTGGCAAAATCGGTGTGCTGCTCCTCGACATATTCGATCATATCGCCGCCGAAGAGAAATGGATTCATTGCTTCGAGATGTTTTTTCTTGCCGTACAAAATGCCGACGCCCATCGCAGCAAAAATTTTGTGCCCAGAAAAGGCGAGAAAATCTGCGTCAAGTGCCGTCACATCATGCTTGAAGTGCGCAATGGACTGCGCCGCATCCAAAATGGTGATGGCACCGTATTGTTTTGCAATTTCAATCACTTCTTCGTATGGCTGAATCACGCCAGTCGCATTGACGACCATCGAGATCGAAACAATTTTCGTGTTTGCACTTATTTTTTGTTTCATATCCTCGAGATCGAGCTGACCTTTTTTGTCGAGATAAATATATCGTAGCGCTGCGCCTGTTTGTTTTGCAACCATCTGCCATGGAACGATGTTGGCGTGGTGATTGGAGATGCCGAGCAGTATTTCGTCGCTAGCTTGAAGTTTTGGTAGCGCAAAACCGTAGGCAATCATATTGATTGCCTCGGTGGTATTTTTTGTAAAAATAATTTCTTCCTGCTTTGCTGCGCCGATGAATTGGCGCACTTTTTTGCGCACTTGCTCGACGAGGGTGGAGGATTCAATCGCCAATTGGTGTGAACCTCGCCCCGGGTTGCCGTTGGATTTTTCGTAGTAGCGAGCGATTTCGTCAATCACAAGCTGTGGTTTTTGCGAAGTCGCCGCATTGTCGAGATAATGCATCTCGCTGTTTTTTAGTATTGGAAATAATTCTTTGTAGTTCATATTTTTCTCCCTTTTGGGATTATTTGATTCGTTTGTTGAGCTCATCGAGCAATTCCAACCGAGTTTCTTCGTGGTCGATGTTGTCGAGAATTGGTCGGAATGAGGACTCGACGATGACTTTTCGTGCAAGATTTTCCGGAATGCCTCGGCTCATCAGATAGAGCATTTGGTTTTCGTCAATTCGCCCAATCGATGCGTAGTGTTCGCCGATCACATCGTCCTCTTCACAGAACAAGGTCGGAATGCTGTGCGATTGTACCGTTTTGTCGAGTAAAATGTCGAAACTTCCCTCACGTCCTGCTGAACCAGAAGATCCTTTCTCAAAGAAGATATTGCCGCGGAAAACTTTGGTTGCTGAGTCCATCACTGCGCCGCAGCCGTTGATTTGTCCGTCGGTTTTTTTGCCACGGAAAATGACGGAGTATGCGAGATCGACTTTGCGATCTTGGTCCGCAAGATAGGCAGGCAGCGTTTCCATTGCCGACTTGTAGCCATTGAGATACACGGTGGAAGATCCGACATTTACTTTTGCGCCAAATTCTGCATTGTAATATTTGACGCTCGCATTATCGTCCACATTGAAGTCGGAGAAGTCGCAGTTGTAGCTCTCGAGGTTTAGATTTTGTACCCGAGAAAGTTTAAGCTCTGCGTATTCTTTGGCGTGCACTTTGAGCACGGAGTTTTTGTATACGGATGATCCGTCACGGGTTTTGTAAATGACGAGGATATTTGCCGCAGAGTTTTCGCCAGCATTGATCACAATCAAATCGAGCAGCTGCGGATTTTTTTCATCCAAAGTGTACTGGATAATCAGTGGCTCGGCGATTTTTGCGTCTGCTTCAATCTCTATCAAATAGCTCGAGTTGTGCAGTGCAAATACTTCCTGCTGGTAGAACGAATCTAGTCCGTAGCGATTCGCCTCAAAGTCGATTGCCTGATCAGAAAGAGCAGGGGAGATCGCCTGAACAGTCAGTCCTTTTTGCTCTGCGTTTTGGATTTTGATATTACCAAAAGGAAGATAGCCCGATGCTTTTTTTCCTTCAAATTTGATTCGATTCCAAGTCGGTGGCTGACTTAACTGATATTTTTCGTAGTATTTTGCTCTGAACGCTGCATTGTCCAGATTTTTGATGATTTCTAGCATTAGCCCACCGTCCCTTCTAGTTCGATACGAATCAAATTGTTGAGCTCAACCGCATATTCGAGCGGAAGTTCTTTGGAAATCGGCTCGACAAAACCTTTGATGATCATTGCCTTTGCCTCCATCTCGCTGATTCCTCGGCTCATCAGATAAAAAATTGCGTCATCGCTGATTCGCCCGATTTTTGCCTCGTGACCGATGTCGATGTCGTCGGTGTTGACGGTGATGATTGGAATCGTGTCAGATTTTGAAATATCATCGAGCATGAGCGATTCGCAGTTGACATTCGATTTGCTGCCGTGTGCATTTTTGGTCACATTGAGCAGTCCACGATACATCGCCACGCCGCCGTTTTTAGAAATCGACTTGCTGTGCACATTCGAAATCGTGTTTGGTGCAGCGTGCACGACTTTGGAGCCAGTATCCAGGTATTGTCCGCTCGAGGCAAAAGTTACGCCAACAAAATCGGAAACCGCACCCTCGCCACGCAAAATGCTCATCGGATAGAGCATGGTCGCTCGAGAGCCGAACGAGCCAGACACCCATTCGATCGTTCCTTTTTCATCGACGACCGCACGTTTGGTGTTGAGATTATACATATTTCGAGACCAATTTTCGATGGTCGAATATCGTAGCTTGGCCTTTTTCTTTACAAAAAGCTCTACTGCGCCAGCATGCAGAGAATTTTTTTGGTATTTTGGCGCAGAACATCCTTCGATAAAGTGTAGATCCGCTCCTTCTTCCACGATGATGATCGTGTGCTCGAACTGTCCAGCCTCTTCTGCGTTGAGCCTGAAGTAAGACTGAATTGGCATTGGAACTTTGACTCCTTTTGGAACATATACAAAAGTTCCGCCTGACCATACGGCACCGTGCAGCGCAGCAAATTTGTGATCCTCTGGTCGAATCAACGTCATAAAATATTCTTTGACCAAATCTTCGTGCGTGCGAAGTGCCGTCTCGATGTCTGTGTACACAATGCCAAGTTCCTCAAGCTCCTTGTTCATATTGTGATAAACGACTTCGGAATCATATTGTGCGCCCACACCAGAGAGAGAAGTTTTTTCTGCCTGAGGAATGCCAAGACGCTCAAAAGAATTTTTGATATACTCGGGCACATCGTCCCAGTTGTCGCTCATTCGCTCAGCATCTGGCTCAAGGTAGTAAATAATTTCATCGAGGTCGAGATCGGACAAATCCGCACCCCAAGTCGGCATCGGCTTGGCATTAAAAATCTCCAACGCACGAAGACGATAGTCGAGCATCCACTGCGGCTCGTTTTTATTCGCGGAAATTTTGCGAATCGTTTCTTCGGTAAGACCTTTGCCTGTCGAATATTTGTGCTTCATCTCGTCCTTGATGTCGTAGATTCCACGCTCAATATCCGCCACATAGGTTTTCTTTCTTTGTTCTACTTTTTCCATATTATTCCTCGATCACTTGCTCCTTGAACTCCGCCTCATACTCTTTGCGGAAACGTACAAAACCATTTTCTTGAATTTCCTTAGCGATTTCTACGCCGCCGCTTTTGTAGATTTTTCCGTTAATCATCACATGCACAAAATCGGGCTGAACATAGTCGAGCACTTTGTCGTAATGTGTGATAATGAGCAGCGAATTGTTTTCGTTCTTGAGTTTGCTCACGCCCTCAAAAACAATTTTGGTCGCATCGACATCAAGACCAGAGTCCGTTTCGTCAAGAATCGCCAATTTTGGTTCAAGCACCGAAAGTTGAAGAATCTCGTTTTTCTTTTTCTCACCGCCAGAGAATCCCACGTTGAGATGTCTGCTTGCGTAACTTTCGTCAATGCCGAGTTCCTGCATTTTTTTCTTGAGCTCTTTGTTGAAGCTGAGCAGCGATTGTTTATTGCCAGTGACCGCTTCTTTTGCAGTGCGCAAAAAATCTTCGACGCTCAGTCCTGGAATTTCAAGCGGATATTGGAACGAGAGAAATAATCCTTTTCTTGCTCGCTCATCCACCGAAAGCTCGGCAATATTTTCGCCATCAAAATTGATTTCGCCATCGACCACTTCATACACGGGATTGCCGACGAGTGTTCCTGCAAGCGTCGATTTGCCCGCGCCGTTTGGTCCCATAATCACATGAACTTCACCCGTTTTGATGGTGAGATTTACTCCTTTGAGAATTTCTTTTTCCTCAACTCTTGTTTGTAGGTTTTTGATTTCTAATAGACTCATATCTTCCTCTCTGAAATAATTCCTAGTATTTCACTATGATATTAGCGTAAAAAAATTTTGCTCGCTGCAATTTTTTTGATAATGCAAACGCAAGCAGAATTTTGTTTTTTCATTCGACTGGACTATACCCAACTGCAAGTGGAAGTAATCAATATAAAGAAGAAATATTTTCACGAGAGAAGTTCCGCC
>JBHBDS010000012.1:0-5963 GCA_041784625.1 Filifactoraceae bacterium | reverse complement strand
GTAATCTGCCGTGATGACCGAAGAGAATCTCTTTTTCAACTCGGTCTCGACGATTTTGATCGCTTCTGGCGATGCGCTCTCCATCTTGGCGATTCGCTCGACAACTTCGATTTTTTTCATCTCTGGCAAATCAGCGATGACTGCCGCTGTGTTTCTCGCATCGACATAGGATAGTACGAGTGCGATGACTTGCGGTCTTTCGTATTGCAGCACGGTGAATAGGTTTTTGCTATCCGCCTTGCGAATGTAGTCAAAGGATTTGACCTTCATGCTCTTGGTTGCTTTTTCGAGCAATGTATTTGCGGTCTGTTCATCAAATGCGGACTCGAGCACAGTTCTTGCGTATTCCATTCCGCCCTCGGTGACAACTTTTTGGGTCAGACACATTTTGTAAAAATCATCCAGTACATCTTCGGTATCCTCGACCGATACATAGCCCAGCTTGGCGATTTCGATCGTCAGTTGCTCCACATCATCAGGCGAAAGGTATTTGTAGATGCGTGATGCTTTGTCTACCCCGAGTGATACGATGACCGCCGCAGCTCTTTGTTGTGGGGTTAATTTAGTCATCTAATCCCTCCCCTCTCAGCCATGAACGGATGAGCTGTGCAGATATTTCTGGATTTTCCACGGCGAAGTCTCGAATGTTATTTCGAAGCTCGAGCGTTTTTTCGTTTTTGATGCTGATAAGCTCTGGCTCGAGAGCAGCTTTTTCTTCGATGACTTCCATGTGATTTGCACTGCCAATTGCGAGTTTTTGACGTTTTTTCTTCTTGCGCTTACGCAAAATCATAAACACAATCAGCGTGACGATGAATGCGAGGATAAACGCTGCCACTGCTCCGTAAATCCAAATTCGATATTGATCCAGTAGTGTCGGCGGCACTTCTTCCGCTGGCGGTTCTTCTGGTGCGTAGAACGCTCCGCTCACCACCGTGATTTTGCTCTCTTGTTTGTCTTTTTCGATTCCCGCCGCATTTCCAATTAATCCGAGCAAGTCTTCTCTCGAAAGCCCTGGCGTTCCCTTGTTGTTGAGCGAGACAGAAATCATCATATCTTCGACCATTCCGCTATCGACCTGCGTTTGCTCCTTGATTTGGTTCACGAGGTAGTCGATGTCGTTTTGGTTGATCACATGAAGCTCGTTTCCGTTGATCGGAAGTCCTGCGCCATAGATTGGAATATCCGCATTGGATTCCGTTCCTACCACGCCGCCCGCTTGATTACGATCTCTTGTGATCTCTTGGTTGATCGATTCACGGGATGGGATTCCACGAATGACTTCGTTGGTATTCTCATCCGTTTCGGTTGCTGGGAGCTCATCAATGATCTCTCCATTGGCATCCAGAACAACCGTCGGCTGTTTTTCTTCCTTGGTTGCCAGCTCTGGCAATGTATAGTTGATCGTTTCTCGAATTTTTTTGTTCATATCAACGGTCGCTTTGACCGAAACACGAATGTTTTCTTCGCCATAAAATGGTGCGAGCACGTTGATGATTTTTGATTTCACCGAATTTTCGATTTGCGTCTCAAACTCTTTGCGAAGTTTTGCGAGTTCGGATTGCAATGAATCGCTTTGGCTGACGTCGTTGCCATCTCCATCCAGCACGACCACATTGCTGAGGTCAAGCTGCGGAATACTTTTGGAAACGAGTCGCTGAATCCCTTTCACTTGCTCTGGCGATGGCGATCCACCGTTTTGCATCACCACGACCACCGATGCGCTCGCTGGCGTTTTTTGGTTGGCATCCAGCACATAGCGTCGCTCTTCGCCCAGTGCGATCGTCACCTTGGCATCCTTCACACCATCAAACAAGCGAATGGTTGCCCCGATTCGATCTTGCAGCTCAAAAAGTTTGTAGCTATTCTTCTCAAAATCCGTTGTCATCAAGTTGATATTCTCTTTGAAAATATCGTAAGTAAAACCACTTTTCGGATAACCCTCATAGACGAGCTCTGCTTTGATCCGCTCTTCCTCTTTGGAATCGACAAGAATCGTTCCATCGTTTTCGTAGCGGTAAGCAACGCCCTTGTCTTGAAGTTTGCCGATAATCTCTCGAGCTTCCTGCTCATTGAGTCCCACAAAAAGCGTATCGTATTTTTTGATGTTCAAAAATCCAGCCACTCCCACCGATGCCACGATGATGAGCAAGAGAACGATCCCAATTTGTTTTCTTCTTTTCGGATGAATATCGGAATAAGCTTTTTTTATTTTTTCGAAATAAAACTTGACCTTATCATTCACAACAAACTACCCCTTACTATTACAGATTGATCCTCATAATCTCATTGTATGATTCCATCGCTCGGTTGCGAAGCTGAATCATCAAGTCTATAGACAATTGCGCCTTGGTCGCTGCGATCGTTAGGTTGTGGAGATCTTCCGTCTGCCCCGTCGCTAGTAAATATTGCTCTTGTTGTACTTCTTTGTCGGTCTGAATTACATTGTCGATTGCCTGTTTGAAAATATCCTGGAACACCGAGCCCGAAGCATTGGTGCTCGGCTTAACGCTCTGAAGTTGTCCAATTGATTCAATCGGATTCATTGGTTTGATAAACATAAGCTCCCCCTATTATTGACCTTTGATTACGCTTCGCAGTCTCATAAACTCGTCGCTGATTGCTCGAAGCGCATATTGATATTGCAGACCTGTTCTTGCGAGTTCCACATATTCGGCGTCGGGACTCACATTATTCCCATCGAGTCGGTTCGAACCCGAATTGTTCTCTGCGATTTCTTCTCTTGCTCGATCGATCGCTGAAGAATATTCACTGCGAGTTCCAGTGAGTTTTGCTCCCTCAATCTGTCTTTTTAGATTGTCCTCAAAGGTGAGCACCTTCGCTTTGTAATTTGGTGTGTCTTGATTCGCAATGTTGTTGGAAATCACTTCCTGCCTTCTCCAAAGATAGTCCAGCGTCTTTTCTGTCATTTTGATTGAGTTGCCAAAAATGGTTTTCATACTATCGCTTCCCCTTTCCACGAGACTCCTCAATTTGCAATCGGTAAATCGCTTTTCGGATCACGCTCTCTTCGTTGGTTTTAAGATCCGTAAAACGGCATCCATATTTGTAATTTCTGCCAAGAATCTCTCTTCTTAGTATCACCAACTTGCCGTCGAAATCCAGTCTCAAAATATTCAGCGGCATCGTCACAATGCTACCGACTTTGAGCACTTTGTCGGTCCGAAACGCTACTCCCCCACTGCTGATGTCCATCAGATTGACATTTATTTTTTCATTTTCCCTCTTCTGTTCATATTGGTCGATGAGCGACATGGTAATTTCTGCTTGCATCTCTACTTTGATGTCTTCTTGCAAATCTTTGCTGATATTTCTGAGCGATTCCAGAACAATCCGATTGTGTTCGATGCGATTGATATTCGCCGAATAAACTTCTGCGTAATTGATCTTTGACTCGATACGTAGCGGCGCTATGATGTCATCGCTCAAGAAAACCGATACCGTAAACACGGAAATCTTTTCTCCAACGTAATCGAGGTTCCCGATTGCCACTTTTTGTCCTTTGTAATCATATAGATCAAAACTCTTCGCTGACGTAATCACTTCTTCATGGATTTTCTCTACTTCACTCATGCTGCCCTCCATGTTCTAACATTTACCTCTTTTTTAAGTAATCATTTTATAATTCTTGTCGTCAAAAAAAATAATTGCATTTCGCTAAAAATACAAGCCTTTCGCTCGTAGATTTTTGGAAATTCTGTCGTCCTGGCTGTCAATATTTTTTTGCACTTATGCGCAAGGCTCGCTATGCAAGCCCTGCGCTAATAAATTTCGTCTGTATTTTGCTCCCTCATTATTTATTCGGAAGCATTCCCAAAAAGTTTATAACCATTTTTGATCAACGATAACTCTTTTTTTGAAAAAAATTCTTTTGTTGATTAATTTTTTTACTCACTTTCGGATACCTCTACGAAACTCTTCGATCAATCTCAAGATTTTTTCTATTCCTCGTAATCGTCGAGTGTCGGCGAATTTTCTTTGTTGTATGCTTGCAAAAATACCAGCAATACAGAAATGTCCGCTGGCGACACGCCCGAGATGCGGCTCGCCTGCCCGATGTTGATCGGTTTGATTTCTGAGAGTTTTTGTTTTGCTTCGAGTCGTAGTCCCGAAATCTGTTCGTAGTCAAAATCTCTTGGGATTTTTCTTTTTTCTAATTTGTTGAAAGCTTCCACCTGCTGAATTTGTTTTTTGATGTAGCCCTCGTATTTTATTTGAATTTGGCATTGCTCTTCCACTTGTGGATGCAAATTGCCATCGTATTTGCCGAGTTGTTTGAGCAGCTCGTAATCAACTTCTGGTCTTTTGAGAAAATCGTACAGACTCAGCGTTTTGCCAAGCGGCTGAAGATTTTTTTCAATCATCAAATCATCCGCTTCCGCTGGTTTTATTTTCTCGCTGCGTAGTCGCTCGAATTCTCGCTCGATTTCTTCTTTCTTGTTCAAAAATGCTTCGTATCGCTCATCGCTTACCAGTCCGATTTCTCGTCCAAGCTCGGTCAATCGCAAATCCGCATTGTCTTGTCGTAGTAGCAGTCGATATTCTGCTCGAGAAGTCATCATTCGATACGGCTCATTCGTCCCTTTGGTCACGAGATCGTCAATCAGCACGCCGATGTACGCCGTTGCTCGATCGAGAATGATCGGCTCGAGATTGTCGATGTTTCTTACCGCATTGATCGCTGCGATCAGTCCCTGTGCTGCCGCTTCTTCATAGCCGCTCGTGCCGTTGAATTGTCCAGCGCTGTAGAGATTTTCGACCGAAGTTACTTTGAGCGAGAGATCCAGATGCATCGGATCGATACAATCATATTCGATCGCATAAGCTGGTCGCATCAGCTGCGCATTTTCCAGCCCGATTACCGTATGATACATCTGCAATTGCACTTCGTATGGCAATGAGGACGAAAATCCTTGGATATAATACTCCTTGGTGTCCACGCCTTCTGGCTCTACAAAAAATTGATGCGTCTCTTTGTCTGGAAATCGCACCACCTTATCTTCAATCGATGGGCAATATCTCGGCCCTTTGGAATCGATCATCCCACCATAGACTGCAGATCGATTGAGATTGTTGCGAATGATGCTATGCGTATGTTCTCTCGTTCTAGTGAGATAGCACACCACCTGGTTGTCATGAACAAGCTTCGGCGACATAAAAGAGAATGGTACGATTTTTTCATCTCCGTACTGAATCTCCATTTGTGAAAAGTCGATGCTGTCTCCATGCACACGTGCTGGCGTTCCCGTTTTGAATTTGCGCAACGGAAGCTCGAGCTCGTGCAGGCTTTTGGATAAAAACTGTGCACTCGGCTGTCCGAGTGGTCCCGAGGCAAAGTTTACCTCGCCCATATAGATGCGTCCTTCGAGAAACACACCCGTGCAAAGAATGACCTTCTTCGCATAATATTCGCAAAGTTGCAGCGTTCTTACGCCGCTGACCACTTTGTTCTCGTGAATTAATTCGATCACCTCGTCCATCACAAGAGAGAGGTTTTCTTGATTCTCCAGCGTTTTTTTCATCTCGACATGGTATTTAACCTTGTCCGCTTGTGCTCGCACCGATTGCACCGCTGGTCCTTTTGACGCATTGAGTGTTCGTGATTGAATAAATGTTTTGTCGATGTTGATTCCCATCTGTCCGCCGAGTGCGTCAAGTTCTCGAACGAGTTGGCTCTTGCCTGTACCACCGATCGCAGGATTGCATGGCATATGTGCAATCGTGTCGAGGTTCATCGTAATCAACAAAGTTTGTTTGCCCATTCGAGCTGAGGCAAGCGCCGCTTCACAGCCAGCATGCCCTGCTCCAACGACAATGACATCGTAATTCCCTGCGTTAAAATACATGGTATAACTTTCTATATAATTGAAATTCGATTCATCAATCGAAATTTTTTTGTAAATAAGACTCTTTCGCAAAAAAACTTGTAAACAATTCTTTTT
>JBHBDS010000011.1:0-7500 GCA_041784625.1 Filifactoraceae bacterium | reverse complement strand
GCATTTGTGTTTGATTCCCTCCTTTTTTTGTTGTGGTGACTAAATTATATAGGAGAATTGGACACAAATGCATTTTTTTGCCAAAAAATCCTAACTATTTTTTCAATAGCTAGGATTTTTCCCAATAGATATTATACAACCTTCTATTTCTTTGAGCAAAAATGGTCCATATGGACTACAAGATTTTGCATAAAAAAACTCCATCCTCAGAGATTCCCAAGAATGGAGTAGAATCTATCTTAAATTTTCTGTCGCTGTCACCGACGTGATCGGCTTTTTCGATGTGGATCAACTATACAAAATCATTCGCTCAAGCATCCAGCTCGATTAGCATTTGATACATAACGTGTCGTTGAAAGGCACACCAAAATTTCTTTACTTATCAATATCGTCGATAAAGTCTTTCATTTTTTTGAAGAAGCCTTTTTTCTCGCCGTCGTTTTGTGTGGAAGAAGAATTATTTGCATCCTCTACATTTGTTGCTGTGTTGATCACGTCGTTTTCTTCCATCACTTCATCCGAATTTTCTTTACGATATTTTTTCGGATTGAGCAATTTGTCGTATGCTTTGAGTGCTTCTTTTTGTTTTGCGTTGAGTTTTTTTGGCGTCTGGATGATCACCTTGATCAGCTGATCCCCTCGTCTGCTTGAGTTGAGGTAGGTGATTCCTTTTTCTTTCATACGAAACACCGTGCCTGTCTGTGTGCCCTCAGGAATTTTGTACTTCACATCGCCATCGAGCGTCGGCACTTTGATTTCTGCGCCAAGCGCCGCATCGACAAAGCTAATCGGCACTTCGAGCCATACATTGTAGCCGTCTCGTTTGAAATGCTTATGCGGCGAAACGCTGATGGTGATATACACATCGCCTTTTGGGCCGCCACGCATTCCTTGGTTGCCCTCACCCGCCATTCGGATAGTCGCCCCGTCGTCGATTCCTGCTGGGATGCGAACTTTTTTGTTTACCTTGACCGTCTCCACTTTTGCGCCATGACATTTGTCGCATTTGTCTTCAATCACTTCGCCCGAGCCGTGACAGTTCGGACAAGTTGTCGTGCTCATCATCGCACCAAAAGGCGTTTTGACTTGACGATTGACTTGACCGCTTCCTTTACAGGTTGGACAAGTCGTCGGCTGCGAGCCATTTTTTGCGCCCGTGCCATGACAAGCAGAACATTGATCTTCTCTTGTGATTGCAATTTCTTTTTCGGTTCCAAAAGCCGCTTCCTCAAAGCTGATGTTCATTCGATAGCGAATATCGCTGCCCTTGACTGGCTGATTTCTTCTTGCTCTGCTGCTGCCGCCACCAAATGCGCTACCAAACAGATCGCCAAAAATATCTTCAAAGCCAAAGCCGCCGCCAAATCCTCCTTGGAAGCCACCGAATCCGCCGCCCATTCCACCTGCTGGATCAAAAGCAGCATGCCCGTAATTGTCATACGCCGCACGTTTTTCTGGATCAGACAAAATTTCGTATGCTTCGTTGACTTCTTTGAATTTTTCTTCGGCTTCTTTGTTGTCTGGATTGCGGTCGGGATGAAATTCCATCGCTTTCTTACGATAAGCCTTTTTCAGCTCCTTGTCATCCACATTTTTGGAAACGCCCAGAACCTCATAATAATCTCTTTTTGCCACCTTCTTACCTCACAGTCCAAAAGGCTTGCGGCGTTCGCAAGCCTTTATGGTTTTTATTCTTCAACAATTTCTGCATCAACTACTTCGTCCGTATTTCCATTTTCAGCAGATGCATTTTGTGCATTTTCTGCTTGAGCTGCCTCATACATTTTTTGTGAAATCGAGTGGAATTTGTTCATCACTTCGTCGATTCCTTTTCGAAGTTCTTCTTCGGTAGAGCTTTCGTTTGCAATGATATTTTTTAGCTCTGTAAGCGCTGCGTTTACTGCGTCTTTTTCTTCTTGAGTTGCTTTGTCGCCAACTTCTTCCAGCGCTTTTTCGGTTTGGTAAACAGTGGACTCCGCTTGGTTGAGCGCTTCCATTCTTTCTCTTTTCTTTTTATCCTCCTCTGCGTACATCTCTGCTTCTTTTACTTTTTGCTCGATGTCTGCCTCGGAAAGATTGGTCGAAGATGTGATCGTAATCGCTTGCTCTTTTCCTGTTCCCTGATCTTTCGCTGTTACATGCACGATACCATTTGCGTCGATGTCAAAAGTTACCTCGATTTGAGGAATTCCTCTTGGTGCTGGCGGAATATTGGTAAGCTGGAATCTACCAAGCGTTACGTTGTCCGCTGCCATTGAGCGCTCGCCTTGTAGCACGTGGATGTCTACTGCGGTTTGGTTGTCCGCTGCAGTCGAAAATACCTGCGATTTTTTGGTTGGGATGGTTGTATTTCTTTGAATGATTGTTGTCGAAACTCCGCCCAGCGTCTCGATTCCTAGCGAAAGTGGTGTAACATCTAGAAGAAGAATGTCTTTCACCTCACCAGTAAGCACGCCCGCTTGAACTGCTGCGCCAAGCGCAACGGATTCGTCTGGGTTGATTCCTTTGTGTGGCTCTTTGCCCGTAATTTTTTTCACGGCTTCTTGAACCGCTGGGATTCTTGTCGATCCACCAACAAGGATTACTTTGTCGATGTCCGAGGTCGAAACGCCTGCATCTGCCATCGCTTTTTTGGTTGGCTCCATCGTCATGTCGACGAGTTTTTTGGTAAGCTCATCAAATTTTGCACGGCTTAGATCCATGTTCAAATGTTTTGGTCCTTCCGCAGTCGCTGTGATGAACGGAAGATTGATGTTGGTTGACATCGTAGACGAAAGTTCTTTTTTCGCTTTTTCTGCTGCGTCTTTTAGTCTTTGGAGACTCATTTTGTCCGCACGTAGGTCAACACCTTCTGTCTTTTTGAACTCGTCAGCGATATAATCCACAAGCACTTCGTCAAAATCGTCGCCGCCGAGCTTATTGTTTCCGTTGGTCGAAAGCACTTCAAATGCACCGTCGCCTAGCTCAAGGATTGAAACGTCAAATGTTCCTCCACCAAGGTCGAACACGAGAATTTTTTCGTCCTTGCCATCTTTGTCAAAACCATATGCAATCGATGCTGCTGTCGGTTCGTTGATAATTCTTTTTACTTCAAGACCGGCAATTTTTCCTGCGTCTTTGGTCGCTTGTCTTTGTGCATCGGTAAAGTACGCTGGCACAGTAATTACCGCTTCCGTTACTTTTTGTCCAAGGTAGCTTTCTGCGTCTGCTTTTAGTTTTTGCAAGATGATTGCAGAAATATCCTGTGGTGTATAATTTTTTCCGTCGATGGAAACTTTGTAATCATGTCCCATCTCTCTTTTGATCGAGCTGATGGTGCGATCTGGGTTGGTTACTGCCTGTCTTTTTGCTGGCTCACCCACGATTCTCTCGCCATCTTTGGTGAATGCTACGACCGATGGGGTAGTTCTCATTCCCTCACGGTTGGAGATGACAACGGGCTCTCCTCCCTCTAGTACTGCAACGCATGAATTGGTTGTTCCCAAGTCGATTCCTATAACTTTACTCATTTATTTTTCCTCCTAAAATTCTTAGTTTGATACTTTGACCATCGCTGGTCTGATTACTTTATCTTTTAATAGGTAGCCTTTTTGGAATACCTCTAAAATTTTGTTTGGTTCTTCCGCTGCTTCTTGCATCACAGCATAGTGGAAGTTTGGATCAAATTCGCCGTCGGTTGCGATTTCTACCACCGAATTTTTTTCCAAAAGATCGGCAAGCTGTTTGCGAATCAGTATCACGCCATCCACAAAACTTTGTCCTGCATCTTCTTTGTGATCCAGTGCTCGGTCAAAATCATCGAGCATCCCGATAAGCTGAAGAAGCAATGTCTCGTTGGCAAAAGCAGTGATTTTGGATTTTTCTTCTTCGGTTCTTCTTTTGTAGTTGATAAAATCCGCCTGCGTTCTTTGCACCGTTTGCTTGAGCTCGTCCACTTCTTTTTGGAGCGATTCAATTTTTCCCTCTGGTGATTCTTCGTGCTTGGCTTTTTGCTCGGCAAAATCGATCACTTTTTCGCTTTTTGCTGCTTCGTCAGCACTTTCTACTTCCTGCTCTGTTTGAATGTCCTCTACTTTTTCCTCTTGATTCTTTTCTTGTTTTTTATCCTTCTTTGACATTTCTCTTCCTTTCTATGAATCATTGATGATCGAATTGATTTGTGATTGTATATAATTCACCACCGAGCATGCTTTATTATAATCCATTCGCTTCGGTGCAATGATTCCAATTTTCCCGATGATCGCTCCCTCAAAATGAATGTCTGCCGAGATAATCGCCACATCTTTTGCCACCTCGCCCATCTCCTCGCTGCCGAGAAGAATGTTGACGTCATTTTTTTGGATTCCTTTGGTCTCGAGCAGTTTGCGAACCTCATCCTTGCTTGCGACAAAATCCATAAACAGCTTCGCCTTTTCGATGTCGTGGAACTCTGGATGATCAAACATATTTGTCGCGCCAGTTAGCGCCAGATCCAGATCCTCGTCTTGCTTGAGTGCATCGCTCAACTCTTTGGTGATGTCATCAAAAGCCTGCGAATACATTTCCAAATTTTGGCGAATGTAGGCGAGAATATCCATATTAATACTTGAGATATTCATCCCCGCAAGATTTTCATTCATAATTCGGTTGATGACCTTGATCGCTTCGTCCGTCACGCTCGGGTTGATATGCGCAATCGCATTTTTGACGTCGCCGTTCTCCAAAATGATGATAATCACCACTTCCGATGGAGACAGTCGCACGATGTTGAGCTGTTTGATCGTGTGACGAGAAATGTTTCGCTGAGCGAGCGCCACCGCTGTGTAATTCGTCATCCTCGTCATGATCTCGAGTGACTCGTCAATCAGCCTCGTGATCTGATCCACATTGTCAAACACACGGGAAAGTTCTTCCGTCACTTCCTCCTGCACAACCAAATCCGTGCTCAGTAGATTGCTGACATAAAGCTCAAACGCCTCTGCCGATGGAATCCGCCCCGCCGATGTGTGCGGCTGGAGCAAAAGTCCTAGCTCCTCCAGATCCGACATCTCATTGCGAATTGTCGCCGCCGAGATTCCGAGATCTTTATTCTTTGAAATGGTACGTGAGCCGACGGGTTCTGCTGTTTCAATATATTCTTTTACGACGAACTCGAGAATTCTTTTCTTTCGATCCGTCAGTGTTATTAGAGAATTCATATTCACCTCGGTTCTGTTAGCACTCATCGTGTTCGAGTGCTAACCCATGAGTAAATAATAAACCCATCGTGGGCTCTTGTCAATACATTTTTATAATAATGGAAAAAATTTTCAAAAAAAATTCCTCCAACGAGGAAAAATTTGGAGCGGGTGAAGGGGATCGAACCCTCGCAACCGGCTTGGAAGGCCGGGGCTCTACCACTGAGCTACACCCGCAAAAAAATGGTGGTGGAGAGTGGATTCGAACCACTGAAAGCGTTGCTAACAGATTTACAGTCTGCCCCCTTTGGCCTCTCGGGAACTCCACCCTAAGATTGGTGGGACCAACAGGGCTCGAACCTGTGACCCCCTGCTTGTAAGGCAGGTGCTCTCCCAGCTGAGCTATGGTCCCCTAGCTTTTTGCTACTTGATTAGTGTAACAAAAATCACCTCTTCTGTCAATCACTTGATGAGATTTTTTTGCAGAAACATTCTAACATAATGTTTGATTCTCTATCTATTTTTTCTACAACTATATTACGCTAAGCGAGATTTTTGTAAAAATTTCTACTCGAAAGCAAAAATGCTCTGATACATTTTATAATTTGTACCAAAGCATTTTCTTCCATATTATTTTACAATCATAAAACATTTTATATGTCACAATGTTTTTGATTTTAACAGCATTTTGACGGCAGCCGAATTACTTTTCATAAATCGCCATGTCTATGATCTGCTACTTTTGTGACGTAATGTTCTTAAACTTGTGACGTTGCCAAAAAGAATTACTGCGATTGCTGTTTTACTATTTTCTTCTGCGGATAATCAGCTCGGATAGAATCGATGCGCCAAGCAGTACCACCACGAGGTCGATCAATCGATATTGTCCTGTGAACACGCCCGTCTTTGGCGCGTTGCTCACCGAGGCAACTTTTGTGCCTTGATTATTTTCTGCTGCAGCTTTTGGCGTCGAGTTGTCGCCGATTTGCTCCTCGGATAATGTGTCCGCTGCATCAACGCCCGATTTTGTAGCATCAACTCCCGATCTTGGTACTTCAAGCTCCGAAATCTCTGTCGATGTTGGCAAAGATGATGTCTCTGGTCGCACAGGACTTGTCGGCGCAGCTGGTGTGGTTGGCGTGTCTGCCCCACCACTCGGATTTGTTGTATCCGCTTTTCTGTAGGTGAAAGTAATTTTTGTACCATCGACCTTTTTCGTTACTACATAGCTCACGCCATCAATTTCGATCTTATCTTCTGTCACGCCTGCTGCTTTGAAGTCGTAGCTGTATTCAGTCCCACCTGCTCCTCTTTTTGCAAGTGACGTAATTTCTTTCTCCCATCCATCAGTAGAGGAAACTTCATAGCTCGATTGCACGCCATCATCTCGAACGGCGAGCACATTAACATTTTCTGGCACTGTATCCGTATTTTCCCATTTCACTTCCAATTGGTAGTATTTTGGTGTATCTCTAGTGATTCTGATCTCAAGACCCTCTACGCCTTTTTTATTCTTAGAAGGAGCAACACTTATAAGATGATACTCGGATTCACCATCTTTTGTCAGGGCTTGAATAAATTCGCTTTTCTCTGTAGAATGCTCAACAAATGGATAATCTCGTGTGAACTTGATAGTCCCATTCGTCGTATTATAGTAAGCATCCGGTAAATTAGGTATTGATGAATTGATCGATGATGCAATATATATACTGTAACCTTTGTCCGAATGATAGTCCCATTCATTTGGAGTAGCATTTTGCCACCAATTTACTCCACTTAATTCATAAATATTTGTCTGAGCAACAACGAACGGAAAGTCACGCTTTTCCGAAAACGATTTTGCTCTCATATAAAGGGGAAACTTTTCATGTTCTTCGAACCCTACCCATGTAACCCAAATTGGGGCACCAAAATTACCGCCAGTACTTGGAAAATCATCAAAACCACCAATTCCTAGAAACCCTCCAAGTCCAGGCGCAACCACATCGCCACCCGTTCCAAATGTTGATAGTCCTCCTTTCTTGGAGCAACTACATCGCCATCAACAGTTGTCTGGTTATTCCTAAGCGCAGTTCCTCCTAGAGATTCAATCGGTTGAGCGATTTCTTTGACAACTGCATCTGATCTTCCTAGAGCATTTTCATCTGCTTTTTGTTCTTCCCCTGTCGAAGCAGATTCTTTCGATGCATCGGCTGCATCTTTTCCGTCTGCCTGTGCTTCTTGCTCTGTCGTTTGCTCTGCAGTTTTTTCTACCGACTCATCCGCAAAGTTGAACTGCAAACTGCTCAAGCTAAGCACCAATGCAAACATAAAACTCAGCACCTTCTTCTTCATAAAACCTCCT
>JBHBDS010000010.1:0-4828 GCA_041784625.1 Filifactoraceae bacterium | reverse complement strand
TTTTGCTCCGACTCAACTTCAACCCAGAATATATGGATGTGGAGTTTTTTGACGAAGTATATCTCATCGACGTCAAGGAAAAAAAATACTATCTCATCACCGACGACTCACTGCGAATGAGCGCAGGCAACATCATCGTTGCAGGCTCGGGCGAGAACGCACGAATGTTCATTGAAGAATACTATCTCGAAGAACAAGAACAATACGAAATGCTCACCTCGCACGAAGTGGAGCTCGCATTTGATCTGCCTGACGAGACGGATGATCAGATGATTTATCGCAACTCCATCAAGACGATATTGCTCCAGAATTTTGTCCAGCAAGCAGCGGATGGGCTTGGCGACATTTCGATGCAAGTGGTGGACGAAGTATTCAAAGACGGGGCAATTCGAATCATCGGCGAGACCGACCACAGTATTTTTTACAAAAAACAACACTACGATTTTGTTCTGAGAGAAAAAGGAGATTTTCTTTCGCTACGCAAAATCGGCAGCTTTGAACTAATTAAACTCGACAAAGCCACGCTCCAAAAAGAATTTGTCCGAGACATCCACGGCGACATCGAGATCAAGACCAGCACACAGCGAGCATACACGATCCACGACTCGAGATTCCACGCAACGATTGAAGACGTCGAGACGCAAGAAATCGTGTTCGACTACAAAAAACGATTTGTCGGACGAGCATACGAAGAAGTAGCCGAACTCATCAGCGACGAATACTTCATCGTGCACCTCGACTCCGAAGACCCCAAAGTTGCAAGCTACCTAATCGTCGATGCCAAAACCGATGAAATGGTCGTCGCAGGACACGATGTCCTCGTGCTGCAAGACTATATATTTGTGATATGATGTCTTGTGAAATTCGTGTGACTATGATATAATCTAAGAAAGTAAATGTTAGCCACTTGCCGATGGTGTGGGGTATAAATAATTCGGTGCGATAATGTTAGCCACTTGCTATATTGGTGGGGTACAAATAATATAGTGTGTAAATCCCTCTGTTGTTGCAGAGGGATTTTTTGGAGGGACAATGATAATTCGACAAGGATATTCTTACCATGTAAAAAACGAATTTTTTGAGAAAGTATCAGATCCTGCACTGATGCAAAATAAAGAGAATGGCAATTATCGACCGCACTACTATGCGATTCGTGATACATTAGATGAAAGTATTTTTTGGATGATACCGCTTAGCTCAAGAGTTGAAAAATACAAAAAGATTATTTCGTCGAAGACAAAAAAATACGGGAAGTGCAGTACAATTGTCATCGGAATTTTCGCAGGAAAAGAGAATGCTTTTTTGATCCAGAATGCGTTTCCAATAAGAGGTGAATTCGTTCTTCATATGCATACAGTTCAAGGGAATCCTATTACTGTGCACAAAGATCTCGATAAGGAGCTTCAGAGAAAACTAAGAGAAGTTATTGCGCTACACAATAAAGGATACAACCTATTTTATGCGGATGTTAAAAAAATTATGGAAAAAATGTTGAAATAGAAAGACTCCAGATAAATCAAAAACAAAGGAGATTATTATGAAAGTAGAGATGACTTTTAACAACGACGCAGTGCTCGCATGCGGCTATCATAAAGAAGAAATCTACCGTAAGATAAAAAATGAATTTCAAAAAAGAGGGTTGGTTTGTGCTTCGGACGGAGAGATTCTTGCTTTTGAAGACACGGGAAAAGAAGACGACTATGCGTATATGTGGAATGTGATCAAGAATTTGATGATTTCGGATTGGTTCCTGAATTGCGCAACATCTTGCGATTTTACGGATGACGACGAAATGATAGAAGATGTGCTTTCGCAAGCACACTTGTTCCAAAGAATTTAGCCACTTGCTATATTGGTGGGGTACAAATAATAGTGTGTAAATCCCTCTGTTGTTGCAGAGGGATTTTTTGATTCAAAAAATCGCTAATAGAACAGTAGAAAAAAATATTATTTCGTAGTACAATGACAGAAACAAAATATCCCAAGGAAGATGGAAAGGACAAGGAAGTATGAAAAAATATTTGAAAAAAGCAGTGGCACTGTTGCTCGCAGCAACCATTTTGCTCCCAGCGATGCCAGCGTACGCCAATTTTCATGACAAGGTAGCGGTACAAAAAGTGGTTGAAAAAACAGGCGCATATTTTGTCGATGCATCAGGAACAAAACTCGTCAGCACCTGGGTACTCTTCAACGGCAACAAGCTTTACGTCAACGAAAACGGAACGATCCTCACCAATACCAAAACGCCCGACGGATATGTCGTGGACAAATTTGGGCGAGAAGTCGGTACATACATGTACAATCAGTACAAAGCCGTCAAACCAAATGTAGCGCAGACTTTTTCGCAAAAAAATATCGCAATCTTCAAAATGCCAGTCAATATGAAAGATCCCGCAATCAACGAAGCGTACGTGGACGCATATCTGTCCATCACGGGAGCGCTAAGCTGCAACTCTCAATATATATACTACGAAAATAAACCAGAAGAAATCCTTCTTGAGCCAAACGAACTAAAAAATGCAATCGCAAGCCGAGTCGAACTCGACAAAGCGATCCAAGAATATATCAAAGACTTCAAAGGAACAAATTACGAAATCTTCTACCAAGCGCTCGACAAAATGGCAGCGACCAGCACCTATGATCCAAACTATTCGTCAAGCGCCCCAACTTGCGGCGTATACAACAACCCGATCTCTGCACTCACCAAGGAACACTCACAATGCCACGGCTACTCCGCAGCAATTTACGAAATCGGCAAACACCTCGGCATCGAAGGAATCACACGAGTGATCGGATTTATGTACGAAAAAGGAACGCAACCAACCAAAACCGATGGACACGAATGGATTTCCTTTATTGAAAATGGACAAACGGTCGTAATCGATATGACTTTTCCAACAGGACACGGCAGCAAATTTCCATATCGACTCGATGACCCAAAAAATCGAGAAATGAACGAACATAACCAACGCAAAGTAACATACCGCATAGGGAAAAAACTTGGATAGCGAAAAACCCACGAGTAGCCTCTCGTGGGTTTTAGATTGAGAAGAACAATATTGTCTGATATAATAATCGTGTTGTCTTTCCGAACTCTGGCAACAGAGGGGAGGTGAGCCAAATGAATATTTCTACCTTTTTAGTCTCTGTCGGAGCAGGAATAGTATGTCACTATTTTTGCAAGTGGCTAGATGGAGTGCTGTCTGAGAAAGACAATTAGCACAGAAAAAACCCACGAGTGCCCGCTCGTGGGTTTTTGTGAATTTTGCCAAATGATTAATTTCTACCTTTAATCTATAAACATTCTAGCACATCATCATCATTTCGTCAAGTGGCACGCTACATTCATACAAATGCTCGGGTGCGATGTCCACTTCATCGCTCCACACAACCGTTCCATATTCAGCTCGAGCAGTAAGAAAAAATGGCAAGCTATTCAGTATGGCATAAATCGGCTTGTCCAAAAGCGGACGTGCATCATACATTTTCTTTGAGCCATCCGCAAAAGTAAGAAACAATAGATAGTCATTTGTCGGCTGAACTTCTCTCACAACCCATTTTGGAGTTGAGGTCGAAATGGTCGGCATAATTACACATCCTAGATTACTCTCATTATATATTCATATCCAGTGCGTGTCAATGAAAAGTGCTATAGAATCGCCCCTTTTGTTGTGCGCAAATAGTTTTTTGGGTGATGTGTTTTGTGGTATAATTATGCTATTATTGAAATAATACATATCGAAAGTAGGAGCATCTGATGAACGAAATCAAGCTTTTTGAAAACAAACAAATTCGCTCTGTGTGGGACGAAGAAAAAGAAGAATGGTATTTTAGTGTCGTGGATGTGGTCGGCGTGCTCACTGAAAGCGAAAACCCTAATAACTACTGGAAAGTACTGAAAAAGAGGCTAAAGGATGAGGGGAGTGAGTTGGTTACATATTGTAACCAACTGAAAATGAAATCTCCAAAAGATGGAAAAAAATATAACACCGACGCAGCAGATTTGCAGGGGATTTTCCGCATCATCCAATCGATTCCATCGCCAAAAGCAGAACCATTCAAACTGTGGCTAGCAGAAGTTGGCAAGGATCGTATCAAAGGAAAAATAACTTGCCATTGAACCACTATTATTATATAATAACGGTATAGGATAGAAATATCCGAACTGAGAAGTGCCCTGCCACTTAAAGAGCAGATCATCTATGAGAAGTGCCCTGCCACTTAAAGAGCAGATTATCTATGAGAGGTGCGCTACTACCTAAAAGGTAGCCGTAATGACGAAAAGGGGTGAAGAATCGCCCCTTTTGTTTTTTTAGGGGAAAATATGGAGAAATTGAATTTTTATTATGTAGACAAGAAGTACGTTCAATATCTAAAAGATACTGAAACGCAAAAAAGAGGATTAGCAGAATTCCAAATATGGAATACGACAATACAAGAAAATCAAAATTCCTTTGCGGAGTTGTACTTTCAATAAATGATGTGGACTATTATGTGCCAGTGACATCATTCAAACAGCAAAAACCAGATAATTTCCTTATTCGGGCGGATAACGGACAAATTGTAAGTTCTTTGAGATTCAACTATATGTTTCCTGTTCCCAGAGAATTGGTTATTATACGAAAAATAAAGGATGAAATGGATCAAGCATATCGTGCGCTACTATCACAAGAGTTGCGATTTTGTATCAAGCACCAAGATGAAATTCAAAAATTAGCGGAGCGTACCTACAAAAGAGTTGTGCTTGGGAAAAATATTGGATTAGTTAAAAATAGCTGTGATTTCAAATTATTAGAAGAGAAATGCAAAGAATATTTTCGGTAAGAAC
>JBHBDS010000009.1:0-2575 GCA_041784625.1 Filifactoraceae bacterium | reverse complement strand
GTTTTTATTCGTTTTGCGCAAAAAATTTGCAACGCAAAAATAACTTTTGGTGTCAATCATCGATCAAAAAATTTTTATTCAGACTGAAAATAGAGGATGTGGTATGGATGAAATTTGGATGTGGTTTGGATTTTATTTTGGGAAAGAAGATAAGCCGATGAGAAAAACTTTTCATTGCCGAAGCGACTGAAATATTTTTAGTAGGTTGAAATAATAATTATCGAATGAGATGGATGGAGATGAAAGTATATATTGATAAGATGATAATATTCTGATATAATATGGATAACAAAGGAGGTCTAGTTATGATAAATATACGTCCAGTATCTGATTTAAGAAACAAATTTCCAGAAATTGAAGAGACAGTGATTCAATCCAATTCACCTGTATTTTTGACGAAAAACGGCTATGGCACGATGGTTTTGATGAGCGTGGAGCAGTATTCTCTTCTAACGGATGACGTGGAAAGGAAACTCGATGAAGCGGATTCTTTTGCTGAGCAATCGAGTGTCCGACTCTCCCATGCAGAAGTTTTCGACTCTGTAAGGAGAAAAATCAATGGTTAACACAAGATATTCGTTGCGTTTCTTGCCACTTTTTGAAGAAGATTTGAGCGATACAGTGGAGTATATTTCCGAAAAGCTTCACAACCCGAGTGCTGCTTTACGACTAGTTGATGATATAGAAATTGCAATACTGAACCGACTCGAAATGCCACTTGCTTTTGCTCCGTATCATTCTTCAAAAGGACGAAAGCATCCTTATTATCGCATTAATGTACGTAACTATTCCATTTTTTATGTTGTAATTGGCGACACAATGGAGGTTCGGCGACTAATTTATTCCAAACGTAATATTGATGATTTTCTTATTTAGCACACTGATTTCTAAAGTAAGGGAATATGTTTTGGCGCTGCCAGAACTTTATTCCCCACTTTATTCCCCACTTTATTCCCCACTTTATTCCCCACTTTATTCCCCACTTCGTTTATCCAATTGAATGGAATATTTACCGCAATGGAGTTTTCTCTGAAGTCAAAAACATCTTTGCCGTAGGTGTCGATAGAAAAAAGCCTCAAGGTTCGGCACTCCCCGTATGGTGGGGGGCTTACTGCAAGAGGCACTATCACAAATTAATTTGTACAATATATTATACAGTCGCCATTGCTTTTTTGTAAAGTTCTTTATTGCTGTATGTTCCACTTTATTTCTTCGCCAGATCGTAGCTTTCTTCGATCCTCATTCTGAGCTCTTCGTCTGAAATGCTTTCGTCCAGTACCAATGTGTACCAACTTTTTTTGTTCATATGCCAACCGGGATAGTAATGCAATTGTGACAATCGTTCTTCCGCTTCTTCTGGCGGCATTCGCAGATCGATAATTTCTATCAAATCATCGGTTTGAAGTCCAATCTTTTTCCCCGAAACAGTTATTACTACGCCGTACCATTTTTTATTGTCTTTCCTACGCCAAATTGCATTGCCTGGAGAGGACGGCCATAGAAATTCTAATTCATCTTCATACTTTTGTCTTACGAATTCGATGATTCTCTGAGTTTGTTGCATCTTAAAGATTTCTGTGTCGTAGCATTTTTGAACAATGTCTGAAACAACATCTCCGATTGTCGCACGAATTTCGCCTACAAACGAGCCGACTGCACTTGTTTTGTACAACATATATTCTTCTTGGCACTCTTGTTCGAACAATTCCGTATCGATTCTCCCACTTTTGTCAATTCGAATCACAAGCGTGAACGCACCGCCACTTATCTGCGTAGTGTATTGAAAGCAATCTCCTTGATCCACAAAGCCGTAGTTGATCAATTTTTCTCTGTCCGCTTTCTTTCTTTTTGCAAGCTCGTTGAACATAAACCCCTCCCTCCGAACTCATCAAATAATATTGGGTGTGATGCGTCGTTTGATCTGGTATCGATAATACAAGTTTGCGCTGAGGTAAAACAAATAACGCAGCGGATGTTTGACAAATTCCTTGCGAAAAATCGTGCGTGCAAAAATCGAGTGCAGTTCAAAAACCTTATTGTAAAGCGCCCAATACGCCTCGGTCAATTGCTCGGGTGTCATATTTTTGGGAATATGCACTGCCTGGCTGCCATTGTAGGAGTACATATCTTGGGCGTAAATTCTTTCTTGCGCTTTCATTTGGTCGTAGAATTTGGTCCCTGGAATCGGCGTAAGAATGTAGAATCGTGGCACAACAATTTTATTCTCCTTGATAAAATCTGCCGTGCGTGCGATCGACTCCAGTGTGTCACCCTCTGCTCCGACCACCATCTCGGTCGATATATCAATGCCTGCGTGCTGAATGTTCTTTATCAGTCGTGGATACTCTTTTACTTTCGCCCACGATTTGTTCATACTGTCGAGACTCTCTTGCAATATGCTTTCGATTCCAAAACTTAGCGTCACGCAACCAGATTTCGCTAATTTTTTCAAAAGTTCTTCGTCGTTGCCAATCTCAATCGAGCATTGGCTCATCCACTGCATTTTGAGTGGAATAATATGATCGAGCAGCTCCATCATATACGCTCGGTCGGACATAATATTGTCGTCGAGCAG
>JBHBDS010000008.1:0-11682 GCA_041784625.1 Filifactoraceae bacterium | reverse complement strand
GATTTCTTCCAAGAGCTGACTATTATATAGAACGATTTAGAATCTTCTTTGTACAAATCATTTAAATTATTAGCTACACTCTTCTGAATATACTTATCTTTATCATCTTTCAAGTTACTTAATATTTCATAGTAATCATCAAAATATTCTAATGCTGTGTACAACTTTTTTGCCCAAGGAAGTCGAATTCTTATGCATTCACTAGAAAGTCTTCTGACTCTTTCGTTCTCATCTAAACTCCAACGTTTCAGAATTTCAAATACTTGTTCAGGGTATTTTTTTATTAATGGGCGCATACAATATTCAGCCGTAAATCTTTTTGTAAGTTCTTTACTGAAATTAACGCTTGTTTCAAAGTCATGGTCTCCAAAAAGCTCAACATACTTCCCTATTGGCCATAACCACCACCCCTCAGAAAACGCTCCAGAGTTTCCCTTTAGCTCCGGACCTAAGATTTCATTAAAGATATCAATAGTATCTTTGTAGTCTAGGTCAATAGATTCAAATAATGCCTTTGCTATTAATTCTTGTCTTTGGTTAAACTCTAAGGTCTCAATTTGATCTTTTGTATAAATAAAGAATTTCGATATATTAAACGCAGTAGTCTCTTTAGAGATTTTTTCTGAGATAAATTCTAAATACTCTAAGTCGTAATATTCCTTTAATTTTTTAGACATTTTCCCCTCACAAGTTCAAATTTTTCTCTTTATAGCAGAATACAACTATTTCTACTCTTCTAATCTTTGGATACTGCTATCACTCCGTTGCTTGAGTGAATCAGATTAATCCAACCTGTTTTCTAAACGTGTCGATTTGCACACGGTTAAATTCAGGGCTGTGATTCCCCCTAACCCTCTTTCACAATCAGCTGTAGCACATCAGGTCTTGCATAATGACCGCACACATCATGCTCCATTCGGCTTGCTGGCACCTTTTGCATATCCAGCGTCGCATAGAGTATCCCTTCCTCGTCCCACAACGTTTCGGTCACCTCATGTCCAAAAGGGTCAATCACATTACTGCCTCCGCGACACGCAATGTCTGGCAGTCGGTCGATTTCTTCCTTGCAGTTGAGGCTTTTTGGATAATTTTCCTTTTTTATTATCATATCACAGTTGACAAAATAGCAATGCCCTTCAATGGCAATATGCTTTATCGTGTGTTGCCATTCTGGATTGTCATTCGTATTTGGCGAAATATAAATCGTCACGCCCTTTTGGTAAAGCGCAGTGCGTGCAAGTGGCATGTAGCTTTCCCAGCAGATTAGATTGCCCATTGGTCCCCAAGGCGTTTCCATGACTGGGAAAAAATCTCTGTCCGCATCGCCCCAAACGACACGCTCACTGCCCGTTGGCTTGAGCTTTCTATGGTTCATCAGCTCTCCCTCAGGCGAAATCATCAGATTGGAATTGTACAGCGTCGCCGTCACCTCGTCACGCTCCGACACGCCGATACTCAGGTAAACATTGAGTTTTTTTGCCAGCTCCACAAGTCGGTCTGTTTCTTCCCCAGGCACCAGAATCGAATTGTCATAGTAGTATTTCCAATCCTCACGGCCTGTCTTCGTCCGACTCCCCACAGTAAAGCCAAAGGTCATGCCAAAAGGATAGCCTGGTACAAATAGTTCAGGAAAAACAATCAGCTCTGCCCCATTTTTTGTAGCCTCCTCAATCAAGGAAACCGCCTTGTCCATGCATGCATTTTTGTCAAACATCACAGGTTCTGCCTGTACCACCGCAATACGGCATTCATTCTTTAGCTCCTTCATTCCAACCACCTTTATCAAAATAAAAAGACTGGAGAACCCTCATGGTGCTCCAGCTTTATTGTATCATACTATGGTCGAATTTATAAGTCTTTACCCAAATCCGTATTTTCTAGCATTTCATCTTCTTCATCTAGCCCTTTATCCAGCTCTTGTTTGCTTCGTTCGTTTGCTGATTTCAACACTGCTCCTGACAACAGATAAAACAAGCTAAAAGAAATTCCAAAGGTAACTAAGCGGAAAGGATCATGAATTCCTTCTAAAAAATAGTATGACGCAAGTGCGGCACATAGTGCTACTAGCAACCCAAACCACTTCTTTTTAGCACTTTCATCTTTTCGAATATACAAAATTCCAGCTTTTGCTTTAGCAAATGCTGAGTAGAGCGATGCAGCAACAAAACAAATCACCTCCGCCATATACTGTGAAGGCGGTGCATTCAACAATAGTTGCTGAATTAATATAGAGACACCAAGACCAATAATTAGAAACTGATACACTCTTGCAACAATTTTATATTGTGTTTGTTTTTCTCTTTCATCAAGCATTCTTTTCATCTTCATTCTCCTCCTCACGCATCAACTCCTCGTCCAGTAACTCCTGTCTTCTTTCGCTCAAAGAAGTAAAAACTGCTCTTGTTAGCATAATAAATAACCAAATTAGCAGTCCAGCAACTCCGATATGAACAATGTTTCTATCTCCTTCAAGTAGTACCCTTACCGCAATAATCAACACTGCTACAACTCCTGCTGTCTTCAGCCCCTCTTTCGTCACCTTATTATATTTTGGGGCACTAAAAACCCCTTCGCGAATGATAGCTATATCTGTGTATGCACCAACTAGAAAAATACAAATCAGCTCTCCTAGATAATGGGACAAAGGCAGTTTGAAATAGTATCGTTGAACCAACATCGAAAGGAGTAACAAAACTTGAAGTATCAGGTATCCATTACTTTGAATTCTTCTTTTTGTCTGTACAACTCGTTCATCTACAATTTTATTCATCTTCATTCTCCTCCCAAAACAATTCGTCCAAGGTCTTCCCAAGCGCCTTGCAGATTGCAATGCAAAGATTGAGCGTCGGATTGTATCTTCCAGACTCAATCAAGCCAATCGTCTGTCTTGTCACTCCAACCGCATTTGCCAAATCTTCCTGGCTCATGTCGCATTGCATGCGTGCAATCTTCATTTTTTTATTTTTCATACAATCCTCCCTTCAAGAAAATTATATAATATAAACTCCATTATGTAAAGTATATATTGCATTTTGTTTTGTATAAATTCCATTTGACCAAAAAAATCTGCTTCGTCATCTCAAAATTTAGATGATGAAACAGATTTAAAAATTTTCTAAGCTAGCTTTTCCAAATAGGCAATCAAATCCTCAAAACTCCCTTGTGGAATGCTTGAGATATCGTCTTCATGCTCATTGATGAGGCAATCGGTCACAAGAAACACCTGCATGCCTATCTTCTGGGCTACTACATCTTCTCTTGCATCATTGCCAACCATCAGACATTCTTCTGGCTTCAATCCCATACGATTTGCCACTTCGAGAAAATATTTTGGATTTGGTTTGGCCAATCCTGTGTTTTCGTAGGTTGTAAACAGCTCAAAGTCTTCTACATTAAGACCAGCCCAAGCGGCTCTGCTTCTGGTTGCAATCTCTGGGAAGATTGGGTTGGTCGCCAGCGCCACCCGATATCCAAGCTCCTTCGCACGCATAACTGCCTTTTGTGCCAAAGGATTGTAGCCGCAAAATTCCTTTGCTTGCTGAAAATCCACCGCATAAAATTCCTCAAACAGGTGCTTGTCCTCTCTTGCGCGCTCCCCAAGAAGCTCCACAAAGCGATTCCAAAACGCCTCCTCATTGCTTCGACTTCCGTCGTTTTTTACCATGCTTGCCGTACCTTCCCATATCGCTTTCACCAATTCTTGTGCATCATATCCATGCGGTTGTAGTTTTTTGGCAAGCAGCTTAAAATAGCTGGTCGTAAAATTTTCCTGGTCCATCGGCAGTAGTGTGCCATCCAGATCAAATAATATCGCTTTTATCATCTTTCCCTCTTTCCTGTAGAATTTTCCTTTTCACTTTCATTTTCATTTCTTGGTTAATATTTTTGTTGTCAAATTTATTAATATATATTGTTATTTGTTGCTTGTACTGTTGTTCGTTGTTTGACGACTTGAATTCTATTTTACGATTCAATACGCTCTGACTCTGAATCACCCCATCAAGCTATCAATGACTACTCTTCCTGAAGGGTTTGCAGTTCTTTTGTTATCTCGAGCATATAGTCCAGCATCTCATCGTAGGTCACATTTGCTTCGGAAAAATCCAGATAAGTATCAAACAACTCGGTTTGTCCTTCCCATTGTACATAGGAGCTACTTTTGATTGCATCAAGCACCATTCCTGGTGGCTCCTTGACCTTTTGTCTTTCCACGACTTTTACATTGTCAAACATCTGTACCAGATTGTTCCATTGCTCTTCGCTCATCTGGGCTACCCACAGCGAATAATGTTCCAAGCCGTCGTCGGTTAGAACGAAGAAGTTTGCATCGACCGAGATTCGGTCGCCATATTTTCGTGCATCAAAATTATATCCGTCAGTAGCCTGCATGCCCCCATACCGCCCAACAGAGATTTTGTAAATATCGCTCAACGCCACGTCCTTGCCCAGCACGTAGACTCTTGGTACAAACTCTGGCTCCTTCCCACATCCAAAAAGCATAGAAAGAATCGACATCATAAGAATTACCCCCCACCATTTTCTCATATCATTCCTCTTTTCAACAAAAAAATCTTAATCCCTTGCCTGCTCCGCTTGAATTAGACGTTTTTTGATAAACAAATTCTTGACTGCCTCTAGCGAGAAAAGCGACTTTGGGCACTGAACAAATTCCACAACACAATCTCTTTCTCAATTCACGATAACAACAATCGGCGATTCTGTGTCTTGCTATGATACATTCTATCGCTCATCATCGCCATCGTGGAACAATCCATGATTTTTCAAAATATATAGCGTTGCTAACAGTACGACAAAAAACGGAATGACCAGTTTGAAATACCCAAACCCGATGCCAATCCCTAGACATGCTGTAATCCAGATGGTCGCTGCTGTTGTAATCCCCGAGACTGTTTTGCGTGAGTGAAGTATGACCCCACCGCCCAGAAATCCAACCCCTGATACAATCTGCGCAGGAATACGAGCCGTATCCACTTTGAGCATGGTAATCAATTCTGGATTATTCTTTGCCAATTCGATGGTTGTGAGGTCCATCTCATGCTGTATCATTGTCACCAATGTTGCTCCAAGGCATACAATGATATGTGTCGCAATTCCTGCAGGCTTCCCGCTTCGTTTTCGCTCATTTCCAATCAAACCACCGATAATCGTCGCCGTAATAATTCTCATCAATATATCGATATGATCCATCGTTGCCTCCTTTCTCTACCTTTCGAGGGTAGTAATCCAAAAAAATGTGTATTTCAATAGTTATTCTTCAAAAATTGAGATAATTTTTTTGCTCAGAGATCACCTGATTGTCTAGTTCGTTCGCAATTTTTTGCAATCGCAGACTCGATGTCTTCCAAGATCTGAGATCGTCGGTTCGAGAAGCTCTTTGCAAAAAAAGAATGGATCCTCGTGCTATAAAGTCGATAAATTCCTCATACTTTTTCGCATAAAGTACACTCCTGTCACTGCGGCAATTGCATCGGTCGCTGGATAGGTGAGCCATGCGCCATTCATCCCCATCAGCTGCGTGAGTAGCAGCACGATAGGAATAAAGAGCAACAGCTGTCGATAGATGGATAGAAAAAATCCAAGCCTTGCTTGCCCAATCGACTGGCAATAGTAAATGCATACATAGTACATCGTGATGATTGGAAAAATTACAATTGTAAATCGAAAAATCGATACAGTCTTCTCAAGTAGCTCTATCTCTTTCATAAAACTTCCAATAATTGCCTTGGTAAAAATCATTATCAAACCCCAAAGCAGGACCGAGCTTCCAAACACCAAACGGCTTGTCGCACCGACGATTTTTTTAAGCCGTTCAAAGTCCTTGGCTCCATAGCTGTAAGCAGCAAGTGGCTGCATCCCAGCAGAAATCCCTATGATGGTAATATACATAAACATCGACACTCTTGTAATAGCCCCTACGATGATGACTGCTTCATTTCCTCCAATTGGAAGCAAAATATTATTCAGCGATGCAATGAGTACTGCATCGGATATTTCGACGATAAAGGTCGCAAAGCCCACTGCCACAATACCTTGCATAATTTTTGCATTGACGGACGGCCTTAGGCTGAACTTGTGCAAACGGCGATAGTAGTTCACATTGCTCAGCGTAAACCAAAATGCAACCGCTTGAGAAAGCACTGTTGCAATCGCTGCGCCCTGCACGCCCATGCCGAGCAGTCCCACGAGTACAAAATCCACTGCCACGTTAATTAGCGTCCCAATAGAGGTTGCAATCAACGTAATTTTGGGGTATCCAAGAGCCGTTAATTCGTATCCGAAAATATTGGTGAAACCAAGGAATAAGCTCCCCATCACAACAATATCCAGATACGCCTTAGACTGCTGATAGATTTCGCCACGAGCGCCTAACAACGTCAAAATCTTCTGCGGAAATAGATACAGCACAATCGGCACCAACGATAAAACAACAATTCCTAGCGAGATCGATGCCCCAATATTCTCTCTCATCTTCTGAGGATTATTCTCCCCAAGAGAGCGAGATACTGCTGTCGCTGTCCCCACACCAATCATCAATGATAGTGCGATGATTAGTCGTTGAATGGGAAACGCAATCCCCATCGCCCCAATTGCGTCGGAGCCACTGTAGCGCCCAACAAAAAAAGTGTCCACCATATTGTATAGCTCCGCCATCAAAATCGTGATGACTCCAGGCACCGCAAAATGGATTAGTGATTTATAGATACTATCTTGTGTAAAAACCGAGCTACTCGGTTTCGCTTCACCCTCCGATGTCGTATTATTCTTTTCACTCGTTAGATCTGAGCTCTTAGCGTCGTTTTTTTGATTATTCTCCATAACTTTTCCCTAGCTCCGAAGAGTTGTTTTTCTTTCCCTTTATTTGTCTATTGTTTTTTTCACTGTATCGCAAAATTATTATCTCTTGTAAAATATCTTTCGGTCGTTTTATTGTTTTTCAATGACTTTTCTCTATCGACCAAGCATTGCCAATCGCAATAAAAATTATTCTTTTATTTTCCAACTAGGTCAGCATCGCACCGACTGCACCTACGATCATTAGTAGCAAAAAGCCCGCAATTCCAAACAGAACTGATTTTGGAAGAGGATGCGCTGGATCTCTGGAAGTGTGCGACCCTGTTCTCCTTAACGAATTTTTTTTGCCCTCTATTTTTGTTGCACGGCTTTTCTGCGCCTTACCTTTCGTCTTATCTTCCTTTTTACGCTTGCCATCCAAATCAAACATCACTGGGTGTTCGAAGATGTCTCTCCGTACAATTACCATCCAAAAGACGAGTGAACAAGGGATTGAAAGCGCCCACCAAGCGGCATTGTAGAGATATTTTTCGGCTGGAACCAGCTCTCCCCAAGCAATCAGCGAAATCGCATTAGCAAGCAAGATTGTGATATTGTTGAACAAGAAAAGAAAGAGGATTATCCCCGCAATTCGCATCGGTGTGAAGAATTTGATTTGCACTGGTTGCATCATTCCGCCGATATTTTCAAAAAACACGGGCTTTGCTATCGAAGAATCGTCTGAAATCTTTTCCCCTTGCTTGAGTTTTTTCCCTTCTCGTTTAGCCGATACATTGCTTCCTCTCTTTATGATTCTCTTGGATACAATCCCTCGTGATTCCCCAAGTACGACAAAAGTCATAATCGCCGCCAAAAAGGATGCTAATCCTGTATGTAACCAGCTATGAAACAGCAGGTGCATTCCAAGCGCTACCAATGCAATAATTGTAAGCGGCTCTAGAACCCACCAAAAATTTCTTCGATTTTTGTTTTCAGTCACAGCGACACGACCCGTCTGACCATTGACTGCTGCCTGCAACCTGCCAAGCTTTAGAACATAGACAGGAAGAAAGGCTGGTTGAGACATCACTCTAGCAACTTGCGCTTGAATGTGCAGCTGTGGTGTCTCGAGTGCTCTTTCAACCACGGAGTAGTAGTCCTCTACAATTTCCTGTTCGATGCGAGCTTTTGTCTTTGACTCATCCAAATCTTGGAGCTTCACCTTGTGCCCTGCAACATACTCCAGCCGCATTTGCTCAAGCTTGCTCCAATCAAAAGGTTCAATCGCATCCAGCAGCATGTTATCCATCTGCAAAGAAGTGTTGACTGGCTTTGATTGCAGATAGCTCTCGCAGTTATATTCACGGAAACTATTATGTCTGGTAATTCTTGCGGACACTGGCCCATGCACAATCTGATAAGGCAGATTAACCTTGTAGTCCATTGATGTTGGAGAGAAGCTTTTCTGACTCTGGTCTCTTTTTATTCTTGTTCGCCCAGTCTTTTATTCGCTCCTTTGCTTCTTCCAACGTAATAAAAAAAGGGATAATAGTTTCTGGAAAATACTCTGTTTCAATCATCTCGCGTCCCACAATTTTTGCAGAACAAAAATCGCATGTGCTAAGTACCGAATCCTTAGGCGGAACAACTTTTGCTCCACATTTCGAACATTCATAGATTGTGGACTGCTTTTGATACTCCTCATTGCTACGAAATTTTTCACGAAGCATATCAATTGCTGTCATTGACTCCTCAATGGATGTCGCCGTGTTGCAAGCACGACACCAATAATTTTGCTCGATAATATTAAATTCTGCTGGCGCACCACAGCTCTTGCAGTGGATTGTCAATATATTTTCCATAAATCCCCCTCTCATACATATTAACATAATTGCAAAAGATTTAATATACATCAAAAGGACTATTTATTTCGTTTTTCATCCCTAAAAGCAGTTATTATTGAATAACTATTGCAAATTTTATCTGTTTTTGGTAACATATACATAGTTTGAAATGGAGGTGCTAATTTGAAAATCCAAGAATCTGCTGAAAATTATTTGGAAGCGATATTAATACTAAAACTACGTAACGGCTATGTCCGCTCCATCGATATTGCCCATGAACTTGGTTTTTCAAAACCAAGTGTGAGTAATGCAATGAAGTCCCTTCGCCAAAAAAGCTTAATCAAAATGGATAATGGTGGGCTGATTGAACTTACTGAAGAAGGACATCGTATTGCTGAATCGGTTTACGAGCGTCACATATTAATCGGCGAATATTTGATCGCACTAGGTGTAACGCCTGAAGTCGCAATGGAAGATGCATGCCGCATCGAGCATGTAATCTCCGTAGAAACATTCGATAAAATCAAAGAGCATGTTGCAAAACACACGCAAAAGTAAAAATTAAGACCCTCTTTGGGGTCTTTTTTTAAGGGAATATACGTACAATAATGATTTCATTTTATCCCTCTTTTCGTTTCACAATCTCTTCAACTGCTACATTTTCACCTGATTTCTCTAACGATATTATCCCAAATCAAAGATAGTTTTTAGAAATCTTTTTGTTTGAGTTCTTGAAATGCTTTTTTCTCTAAATATCTTTTTTGGTACTTTATCGCTGCAAAGTCCATAATTTTCTTGTACGTGCTATAATTGAAAATTGCTCCACTTACACCAACTAGCGGCATCCCTTGTATGAATTTTGCCAAAAGCATTTCTTCAGCAAGTGCTGAAGCAGCCCCCTTTATTTCGCTCTCGAGCGAACCGCTCCAAATACTCTTTTCAACATGATAGGAAAATTGATCCAGTTCAATATTCTTTTTTCTCTTGTCTTGATCATCAAGAGCCACTTGAATCAACTTGAGGATATACAATTTTTCTTCAAACTTATGATAATCAAAGCCGTAATTCAGCGATATTTCGTAAATTCCCTTCAGAAGCAATGCGGTAAAAATAGGAATATCTGGAATTCCAATTCCAAGCAGACCCAGGCCTCCCCCTTCAACCAAGCTTACCAATTTCCCAACACGCTTCGTTTTTTTCGCTCCCCTAAACAGATCAGTGTATGCTCGATACGTTTTTGCTTTACTAACCATATAATCATTGGAAATGTGCTTTGCTTCCAGCTCATTTTTGTTATACGTTTTTTCAATGTAATCTGTCCCTTTTTCAAAAATAAGATGAAATGCCTTTTCAAAAACATTTACTAATGTGTTATATAGTTTCTTGGGGATTTTATTCTTAACATATTCCGCTCCAGGTTCAAAAGTTTTCTGAACAAATCCTTTTTTTGCCCCAAGTATTTTACTTTCTGCTCGGTTGTTGCGAAGGAGCATTCTATCTATTTTTTTCATGAAATCTCCTTTCATTCCACTTTTCCTTTTCATTATACTCGAGACTCTTTTTGTGTTCAAGGGACGAAAAATATTACTACTTGACAATATCTCTAATTAGTTGTATTCTCGTTTTATAATATTTCTTTGAATAGGTTGTTTGTTTTGTCCTCAATATTTATTAATCAAAATTATTCTTGCGAGAGCCACAAATATTGGAAAAAGTTGTGCAGTGATATGACAAACTTCTTTGTTGATTCGAATTTTGGAAATATCTAGATGATAAACATTACTCTATGATAATAGGAGGTTACAATGAAAAAATTAAGAGGAATAAAAGAGATTTTTGCAGTGAATCGACCACATTGGGTCGGCAATGGTTTTCATGTGAGCCAATATTTTCCATCGGGCAGAGAGCAAGGCTTTATGGAGAGATTTTCGCCATTTATTCTGATGGATTATAATAAACCGTTTCATTTTCCTGCCAGCGATTCTTTGGTTGGCGTGGATGTTCACCCTCACCGTGGTTTTGAAACGGTAACTTTTGCCTTTGACGGTTATGTCGAGCATAGTGACAACAAGGGCGGTGGCGGAGTCATCGGTCCTGGGGATATTCAGTGGATGACTGCTGGATCTGGAATATTGCACAAAGAGTTTCATGAGAAAGAATACGCAAAAAAAGATCGTACTTTCCATATGATTCAGCTATGGGTAAACCTGCCTGCAAAAGACAAAATGACCAATCCAAAATACCAAGCAATTGCCAAAACCCAAATGGGAAAATATTCGCTGGATGGCGGCAGTGAAATTACCATTTATGCTGGAGAAGTTTTTGGAACAAAAGGGCCTGCAACTACTTTCTCGCCAATGAACATTTATCGGGTGGATCTAAAAGAGAGCTCTCGAGTTGAACTAAGCGAACCAAGTAGTTATAATCTTGGAATGCTAGTGATTAGTGGCGAAGCATTTTCAAACGGACAAGAACTTCGTGAACACGAGTTTGCGCTCTACAAAAATGAAGATGGTATTATTGAGCTTTCTGCTTCAAAAGGAGATGCCAGTATTTTTGTTCTTAGTGGTGAGCCTCTCAATGAGCCAATCGTTGCCAGAGGACCTTTCGTCATGAATACTGAAGAAGAAATACGCCAAGCAAATGAAGATTTTTACAATGGAAAATTTGGGAATATGGATTTTTAGTTCTAAAAATGAGGTTCCTTAGAACGTTTGCAAAGAACGTTTCTGTCAAACTTCATCGTAAAAAATCGAATCAAATGCCTCATACTCTTCCTGTCGACAAGTTCACTGGATTTCGTATTGAGGCATTTGTGCATAAATTAACTTGTAATTTTCCCAAGTAATCTTCTTAGACTAAATTCCACTTTGCACCACAAACTAGAATTTATCTATCCCTAATTCTCCAACCCCTTAAAACACTTGGTTTTTCATAGGATATTTGCCTTTTTCTTTGTCCTTTTCCCTTGATTTTTCCCTTACGGGAATTTTTAAGGGAAATTTTGTTTAATCCATTCCCATTACACTATCTAACAGCTTTGCCG
>JBHBDS010000007.1:0-3960 GCA_041784625.1 Filifactoraceae bacterium | reverse complement strand
TGCTCAGCTTCTTGCCGTCGAACAATTTGGAAAAGCCGCCAGTTTATGCAAGCACAGACGAGCCAAACAAGCTGCTTCCTGAGCTCAACGAGATCATTCCAGACAGTCCAAACAAAGCGTACGATGTAAAAGATATTATCCGCTCCATTGTAGATAACGGCGACTTTATGGAATGCCAAGAACTTTTTGCACAAAATATCGTGACAGGCTATGCAAGAATCAACGGGCGCACCGTGGGCATTGTGGCGAATCAGCCGAAATTTATGGCGGGAGCGCTCGACATCAACGCATCCGACAAAGCAGGACGATTCATCCGAACTTGCGACGCATTTAATATTCCATTGCTCAACATTGAGGACGTGCCAGGATTTTTGCCAGGAACATCGCAAGAATATGGCGGAATCATTCGTCATGGCGCAAAAATGCTCTATGCATACTACGAGGCACCCGTGCCGAAGATTACATTGATTACAAGAAAAGCTTACGGCGGATCATATATCGCAATGTGTTCCAAAGAGCTTGGCGCAGATATGGTATTTGCGTGGCCGACGGCAGAGATTGCGGTCATGGGTCCCGATGGCGCAGCAAATATTATTTTCCGAAAAGATATTGACGAGGCAGATGATCCAGTAGTAACTCGTGCAGAAAAAATTCAGTCCTACAAAGATGAATTTGCTACACCGTACAAAGCGGCAGAGCGAGGATATGTGGACGACATCATCGAACCAGCGCACACAAGAATTCGCCTGATCGATGCACTCGATATGCTCAGCAGCAAAAAAGAGCAAAGACCAGCGAAAAAGCATGGCAATATTCCACTATAATAGGAGGAAATGATGGGAAGCTTGATAGATAGACTAAGTAGCGGCGCAGAAATGACCGTGGGCGAAAAAATTCTAGCTGGAATCGAGGTTTCGGTTTTCTCCATGGCGATTGTTTTTGCCGTGCTGATTCTCTTGATGTTCATCATCAAAGTGATGGGCAATGTTGTGGCAAATAGCGAGAAAAAAGCGCAAGAGCAAGAAAGTGCTGCAGCGCCAAATCAGCCGACCACCGAGCCAGTCATCGCACAAAACACTACCGATGAGAGTGAAGTGGTGGCAGCGATTGTCGCAGCGATTTCGGCGATGAGCGAAGGCAGCGACTGCAAAATTGTGATTCGAAATATCACCAGAGCAAACGAATCGTGGGCAAGCGCTGGATTGTTAGAGCAAATAAATAGTAGATTATAGTCGGAGGATAAGATGATAAAAAAATTTAACGTAACAGTCAACGGAAATCAGTACCAAGTTGAGGTAGAAGAAATAAAAGACGGCGTAGTTTCTGCGCCAAGACCAGCGGCGCCAGCACCAACCGTGGCAGCTGCACCGCCACAAGCAGCACCAGCGGCGCCAGCACCAACTGCGGCACCAGCAGCTCCAGCAGTAGGAAACGCACAAGCAGGAGCAGGCGAGTCAGCACTGACTGCGCCAATGCCAGGCACCATTCTCAATGTAGCAGTAAAAGTTGGCGACAGCGTCAAAGCGGGACAGCTCGCAGTAGTTCTTGAAGCGATGAAAATGGAAAACGAATTGCCATGTCCAGCAGATGGCGTGGTAAAAGCAGTAAATGTTAATCAAGGAAACTCGGTTAATACAGGAGATGTATTGGTAGTAGTAGGCTAAGAAAGAGGTTTGTCATGGCACAACTATTAGTAGAAATACAAGAATTTTTGATGACGACCGGAATTGCCAATCTTTCGTGGCAAGAGGCTGTCATGATTACTGTGTCCTGCGTGCTCCTGTATTTGGCGATCGCAAAAGGATTTGAGCCATTGCTTCTGATTCCGATTGCATTTGGAATGCTACTCGTCAATCTTCCGCTCGGCGAAGTGATGGGGCATCCGCTGTCGATTGTTTCGATCATCGCACCAGAGAATGTCGACTTGATGGAAATTCAAGAGATGGCACAAAATGGACAGTTTTATTATCAGACGAAGACCGTCTCACCAGGGGGACTTCTTTACTACTTATCATCGGGTGTTAAGTTTGGAATCTTCCCACCGCTGATCTTTCTCGGCGTGGGCGCAATGACGGATTTTTCTCCGCTGATTGCGAATCCAAAAAGCTTGCTCCTCGGCGCAGCAGCACAGTTTGGGATATTTTGTACATTCCTCGGGGCGATTCTGCTCGGATTCACCGTGCAAGAGGCAGCGTCCACAGGAATCATCGGAGGAGCGGATGGACCGACGGCGCTTTTCCTCACGGCAAAATTGGCGCCGCATCTCTTGGGGCCAATCGCCGTAGCGGCATACTCGTATATGGCACTTGTTCCCGTGATTCAGCCGCCGATTATGAAAGCGCTGACCACGGAAGAAGAACGCAAAATCGAAATGAAACAGTTGCGCATTGTTTCCAAAAAGGAAAAAATTATTTTCCCAGTGGTTGTTACGATTGTCGTATCGCTGATTCTTCCGTCGGCAACCACGCTGGTTGGAATGCTGATGCTCGGCAACTTGCTCAAAGAATCGATGGTTGCAGATCGACTTTCGGAAACCGCATCCAACAACTTGATTAACACCGTAACGATTTTGCTCGGCGTATCGGTAGGCGCATCGGCAAAGGCGGAGCAATTCCTTCGTGCAGACACACTCAAAATCATTGCGCTCGGCGTCGTAGCATTCGGAGTGGGAACCGCATCAGGCGTATTGCTCGCAAAAGTGATGAACAAATTCTCCAAATCCGATCCGATCAATCCACTCATTGGCTCGGCAGGCGTATCGGCAGTACCGATGGCTGCTCGTGTGTCCAACAAAGTCGGACGAGAATACAATCCAACCAACTTCCTACTCATGCATGCGATGGGACCAAATGTCGCCGGCGTAATCGGCTCGGCAGTTGCAGCAGGAATTTTGCTTACATTGTTTGGGTCGTAGGAAAAGTTGTTTCTAAAAAATATTCATTGAAAACAAATAGAATTGCAAAACCTCGAAGTGAGAGATCGCTCCGAGGTTTTTTGTTGCAAAAATTTGGGGCGAAAATCATCTCATGACATAAAGAGAGCAAAAGAGAGCAAGGCAACAATTTTTCGGAGCACGCAGCGAAATTTTTGAATGCGATGACTAAAAATTTTCAAAAATATTTTTTGGAATAAAATAATTTTTTGGGTAGTCAAAGATAACTAATCGTGATAATATATTTTTGTAAAGGTTAATACATAATGGATTGAAGAAAAAATGTTTGAAGTGATTCTGCTGCGTTTGCAAAGTCGGAGGCGACTTGCAAAAAAAAATTGAGCTCAGTTTCAAAAGAAATTTCGAGGGAAATTTCAAAAATTTTGCGGCGCAAAATTTTTTTTACCCGTCGGTTAGCAATAAATAACGTGAACATCGAAAAACTTAATCTCGAAAAATTTTTTTGCAAAACAAATATTAACAAAAAACATTACAAAAAACATTACAAAAAACATTACAAAAAACATTACAAAAAGAGGAGGCTTTATGGAGATTTACAAAAAATTATTTCGCTACACACCCGAGCGAATTTCGTATGCATACGGTACGGTGGTGTTGTCGGTCGTTGCAGCGGTACTTAGTATGATTCCTTTTTGGTACTTATGGAAATTTTTGAAAGAGCTCATCGTTTTGCAAGATATGGAGCGCACAAAATTTTATGCGCTGCTTATCATTGCGATGATGATTGCCAATGCGATCGTATATTTTTTGGCGCTTGTTGTGTCACATCTTCTGGCATTTCGTTTGGAGACCAATCTTCGCAAAGAGGGAATCGCTCATTTGCTGAGAGCATCGTTTGCATTTTTTGACACCAACTCATCAGGACGTGTGCGCAAGTTCATCGACGACAATGCAGTGGACACACATATGATTGTGGCACATTTGATTCCAGATGTTACGACGGCAATCGTTTCGCCGATTATGATGATTGGGATTACTTTTGCGGCAGATTATCGGCTGGGGATTTT
>JBHBDS010000006.1:0-6255 GCA_041784625.1 Filifactoraceae bacterium | reverse complement strand
CTACAACCAGCAGTCCGCCTACGATATATGTTCCCATATCGATCTCATTTCTCAACTATTTTAGCAATCCTTACACTCTTTTGCGTGCGGAAGTTTTTCTTCAAACTTTGGCTCTGGTCTCAGCAATAGATACACAAGTCCAACCAGTGCAATCACTGCCACGATCGTCCAAACGCCAAAACCATTTCCGCTAAACGCCAATCCCAATTGGTACGTAATCAGTGCCAATACATACGCAAATCCTGTTTGGAAGCCTAGCGCAATCCATGTCCACTTCGGTGTTCCCATTTCACGCTTGATCGCACCAATCGCAGCAAAGCACGGTGCACAGATGAGATTGAATACGAGGAATGAGTATGCACTAAGCGCCGTGAAGCTCGTTGCCAAGTTGTTCCAAATCTCAACACCATCCTCAGCCACTTCTTCAAATCCGTACAAGATTCCAAAAGTCGCCACGACATTTTCTTTTGCTACAAGGCCAGTGATGGTCGCTACAGCAGCTTTCCAATCGCCCCATCCAAGTGGAGAGAAGAAAGGTGCGAATATATTACCAAGCGAAGCAAGGATCGAATCCTCGATATCTTCTACAAAAGTGAAGCTCCAAGTCAAGTTACTCATCACCCAAATCACAATCGAAGCAACAAAGATGATGGTTCCAGCTTTTTTGACAAATGACTTACCACGATCCCACATATGAATCAAAAGCCCTTTGAAGCTCGGCACATGGTATGGAGGAAGTTCCATGACAAATGGTGCTGGGTCGCCTGCAAAAGTTTTTGTCTTCTTCAAAATAATACCAGCCACGATGACTGCGCCCATTCCGACAAAATACGCCGATGGTCCAACCCATGTCGAATCTGGGAACAATGCGCCCGCAATCAGTGCGATGATCGGAAGTTTTGCCCCACAAGGGATAAAGCTCGTCGTCATAATCGTAATGCGACGGTCACGATCATTTTCGATCGTTCTCGAAGCCATAATCCCAGGCACGGAGCAACCAGTACCAATCAGCATCGGGATAAACGATTTGCCTGACAATCCGAATTTGCGGAAAATACGGTCCATAATAAATGCGACACGAGCCATATAACCGCTGTCCTCAAGAATCGCCAGCATAAAGAACAGTACCAGCATCTGAGGCAAGAATCCGAGCACGCCGCCGACTCCAGCGATGATACCATCTTGGATCAGTGATGCCATCCAGTCGGCAACACCGATACTTTCCAAAATCGAGTCCACCGCTTCTGGCACGATCTCGCCAAACAGCACCTCATTCACCCAGTCCGTACCCATCGTACCGATTGTAGAAATCGACACATAGTACACGACCCACATCACAAGTGCAAAAATCGGAAGTCCGAGCACACGGTTGGTCACCCACTTGTCGATTTTGTCCGATGTCGTATCGATGTGCGTGCTGACTTTTTTGACTGCTGCATCGACAATTTTGCCGATATATTCATATCGCTGCAATGTGATGATACTCTCTAGATCATCGTCGTATTTTTCTTCAATCGACTGACGAAGCGCCGCAAATTTTGCGCTCATCTCCGAATTGATGTTTAGTCCCTCGAGCGCTTTTTCGTCCTGCTCCAGCACTTTGATCGCAAACCATCTTTTGTTTAGTGCGCTCACTTGCGTGTCGAGCTCCGATGCGATTTTTGTAATCGCCGTTTCGATCTCTTCATCAAAACGCACGACATCCTTTGGAAGCTCTTTGTTTTGCGCAATCTCGATCGCTTTTTGAGCAACTTCCTTCGCGCCTTGACCCTTGAGTGCAGAAGTCTCAATCACTGGACAGCCCAGCATTTGGCTCAGACGATCTTTGTCAATCGTGTCGCCCGATTTTTGGAGCAAGTCCATCATATTCAGCGCAAGCACGACAGGCGTTCCCATCTCGAGAAACTGCGTCGTCAAGTAAAGATTACGCTCAATATTTGTCGAGTCGATGATGTCAATCACCGCATCGGGTCTGTCATTAATAATGTAGTTTCGGGCAACAACCTCCTCGAGAGTGTATGGCGAAAGAGAATAAATCCCCGGCAAGTCGACGATCACCACGTCCTTTTGCCCTTTGTATTTTCCCTCTTTTTTCTCCACGGTAACGCCAGGCCAGTTGCCGACGTATTGCGAGCTACCAGTCAGCTCATTGAACATCGTGGTTTTACCACTGTTCGGATTTCCCGCAAGTGCAATTTTGATGCTCATTATTCCCCTCCGATAATTTCTACTTCAACCATTTCAGCGTCCGCCTTACGTAGGCTCAGCTCAAAGCTGCGAACTTTTACCTCGATTGGATCGCCCAGAGGCGCAACCTTTCGGACAAAAATCTCCACACCTTTTGTAATTCCCATATCCATAATGCGACGCTTGATTGCGCCCTCGCCATGCAATTTGACGACCTTCACCGTTGTTCCCGGCTTAATTTTGTTCAAAGTTTCCAAAGTTTTCCCTCTTTCTATACCATGATTCGATTCGCCATCGACTTGTCCAATGCGATGCGACAACCCTTGACCTCGACGATCACATTGCCCGCCATCTCCGAGACGACAGCAACCTCTTCCCCAACAACAAATCCCAGATTGCCCAAATGTTTTTGGACCTCGTCCTTGCCCGTGATGCGAGCAATCTTACCGACTTGCCCAGTCTTCAACAAAAATAATGGCATCATAACCTCCTCCAATTCTCTAGGGAAAATCCCAAAGAATCTACCTATGTATTGTAGGCACGCCTAACAAGGTTAGAAGTTCCTAACGTGATTTCATTATACATTAGCAAGAGATAACTGTCAACGGTTTGCGATAACTATTTTATGTGAGACTTACTCGGCAATAATGATTGAAGATTCGGCTGTGTGGATGGAGATGTTTTGTGATTGAGGAAAATAATTATTAGGTGGAAAGTATTTTGCAAAAGGGAGGCGATGTAGGGAAAATGTTTTGGGTGATGAATGGATGAGATAGGTAAAGGTTGTGCGATGGCAGAAGAAAATTATTTTTTGAAAATAGTATGGATTTTTGAGAGCAAAAACATAGAAGAGTAATAAGAAAGGCAAAGTAGTTACAAAATAACAAACGAAATGTATGTATTTTGACAGTGTGCGGTGATATTGCTATACTAAAGGAAGAAAAGGATAATAATTTACGAAAGAATATAGAAGATTGTTGATTGGATTACTTGACAGTATGGATTTGTTCACCAAGTTCATCATAGTATTTTGGACTAAAAAAATCCAATGATTAAAGATTGTTAGAAGTATTTTGGAGGAAGAGAACGGAGGAAAAGATGAACATGATCAAAACACTACTCGGCTTCGTCGGTACACTCGGCGGCTTCATCGGCGCAGCACGATTCGCCATCGAGATGGCGCAAGAAACTAGATTTCTAATGGACAAATATGGCGGCAACCAGATACCAATAGGAGAAGCAGCCCAAATCGTCCTGCGGCTCGGCCCATTCTTCGTAATCTGCGTCCTCATCGCAGCCTTTTCGCTAAGGAGTTTACAGAGGAGAGAGTAAGCCACATTGACAAATGTCGTACGACGGATGTCCTGTTGTCTCGTATTTTTATGAGCAAAATTACTCGCTAAATTATTACAAAACGGTTAAAGTTTCGCAATCTTTGCCGAAAACCTTATCAAAAAGATCAATATACAGTATAATGATAGTCAGAAATTGATATTGCGACAAATCGCAAACGGCGCTACCAGTGCCCGACGATAGAATTATTGAATGTTGATTTCATAGTAATTCATCAAAAGGGCACCGCAAGCAAATGATCATTATTACATGAATGAATGTAATAGCCAGTGCATTTATGTAATAATGATAACAAACCATATTTTCAAAACAAGGAGGATTCACAATGAAAAAATACTTATCGATTTTTATGACAGCAGTGATGGTATTGACGATGATTCCGATGATGGCATTTGCGGATACTTATCCGAAGGCAAAACTCATCACGGGGCCACTATCATATACCAATGGGGAAACAAACAAAGAGATTAAGTTAAAAGTAGAACTTGGCAAAAACCTTGACCTAAAAGCAGGCAGAGTAATGTTTGAGCTGGATAATGCAAAACTTGCAAAAACACCATCTCCAGCAAGTGCAGAGGTTATCCACGGAACAACATCGATCTCATCCCCAGCCATTTCGTTCAAAAACATCGAAGGCAATGCGCTGACTGGTGGCGAAAAGATGTTCAACTTTGAAGTAGCATCCGACATCCCAGCAAACAATGTCGATGAAATGGACATCATCATCACGCTCAAACTAGATTTCAGCGACACTGGAAATGGGAATGTAAACCTTAGATTCACAGACTATGGCGTAGGATTTGGAGACTCTCCTCTCAATTTGGGAACAACCCAGTCTGCTGTAACTGAATACTTTGAAGCAAGAGTAGATCGTCCAGAAACAGCGATCGGACCAGCAGGAGGACTACTGTCAACAGTGTTGATTCAAAAATTCAACGGACTGTCATCAACCAAATCCGAAAATGAAATCGTAGTAAGCTTGCCATCGGGATACTTGTTCAGTGCATCGTCAAAAATAGTATCTCCAGGCTACACGCCAAACGTGTCGTACTCCAATGACAAGACAGAAATGTATATTAAAGGAATAGATAGCAACACAGCTTACATTGCAATCGAACCATTTGTAATCCTTGAAGCGACAAATTCGGCAAAAAGCGGCACAATTAGTGCAAACTTCAGCCTAAAAGTCAAAGACAAAACCGTTCAGTCAAAAGATGCAGTGCTCGGGAAACTACAATCCTATGGATTGACCCTAACAGCCAAAGAACAAAACGCTAGAGAAATCCCAACGCTCTCCAAAGGACAATCAAAAACAGTAGAACTAACCATCAAAGCGGTGGACGGCACCTTGACCAATGGAGCAACCATCAAGCTCGATGTCAAAAACGCAGAAATTGTATACAACAGTATCAAAGTGACAGAGCCAGCAGGAATGATCCTCACAGCACCAAAATCAGCAGGCTCAAACAACAAAGTATCTGGCTACGAAGTATATAAAGACAGCGAATTCACGCTACGTACACACAAATATGATGTACAAAACATCAAATTAACATTCGACATAGTAGCAGAAGATCAAGCAAAAACAAACGCAACCGTTACTGCTTCAGTCGATAAGCTAGACGATGTGACAATTGATATTGCAAAAATCTCCAAAGTACTCGATATTGAGACCAAACCAGCTCGAGTGGAAAAAGGGAAAATAGCAGAACTACCACAGGTAGTACTAAAGGAAACAAAAGTAGCACAACTACAACGAGGAGACAAAATCTATCTTGAGCTCATCTACCCAGGCAGCGACAAAGATAAAGGACAACATATTGCGTTCGACAAAGATTCGGTAAAAGACATCAAAGCAACAACCACAAACAGTCTAAAAATCGATTCCATCGAACTAGACAAACAAGAAAACATCCTCGTACTCACAATAGGCTCTCGCTCCTACGACAATGCAGGCACGATTACCCTCAGCAATATCAAAGGATATTTGACAGAAAAAGCAGTGACAGATCGTGTAGATGTCCTAGTGACATTGAACATTACGACCGAGACATCAGCGGCATATTTCTGGGTGAATAATCCAGTAGCGCTCAGAACAGTATTTGTGATCAACAACCTAAGCTACACATCCAATGGCGTGATAAAACAGCTCAACACAGCACCATATATTAAGGATGGTAGAACTATGTTACCAGTACGTGCAGTAGGCGAATCCCTCGGACTCGAAGCATCATGGGACAATACAACCAAGACGGCTACATTCAAAAATGCAGAAAAAACCGCAGTGGTAAAAATCGGATCCAGCACGATCACAGTCAACAATACACCAGTAGCACTCACAGCACCTGCAGAGATCAAAAATGGATCGACAATGATCGAGCTTCGTTCACTCGCAACCGCATTTGGCGTAGACATCAGCTGGAATGCAGCGACAAAATCGGTATCCGTCAACTAGATAAGAACATTAGTGACAAACATAAAATACAGAATCTTATTCGAGGCAGTGGCTTCTCGCTGCCTCGACGCAGTAATAATACTGTAACAATTTTTCATCGTCTTGTAACAGACAACAGTAGGATTATGTGATATGATAAATTCATTCAAAGTAGAGAGCTACTTAATTCACTGGTAAAATTACAGTTATGTTACAATTCGTCTTAGTTGATTGACACCCTAAGGCAAGATTGATATAATGGCAGTTGTAAAAACAGTATT
>JBHBDS010000005.1:0-3270 GCA_041784625.1 Filifactoraceae bacterium | reverse complement strand
TTATGGGATTACGCCCGAAAGAAAGGAGCACCAAATGAACGTCACAAACCAAACCCAGCAACACAGCGACCAAGCCAAGAGAGCCGCCTTTATGGAGCAAATGCGAGCCCTCCTACACTCGGCACCGTCCTATGACAGCGAGCAGCAGCGCATCGAGACCCTCAACCAGATGAACGAAAAATGGGTCAAAGACTACAACGACAGCAAAGGCAACCTCACAGGCTACGACTGCCCCATCTGCCACAACAAAGGTAACTACATGATGGTCACCAAAGAGGGCGAAATCCACAGCTCCATCACCACCCGATGCAGCTGCATGGCAAAACGCACCAACGCTTGGCGAATCGAAAACTCAGGACTATCCGAAATCATCGATAGCTGCCGATTCAGCAACTTCGACGACAAAGAGCCTTGGCAACAACAAATCAAAAGGCAAGCCCAAGACTACGCAGCTCACCCCATAGGCTGGTACTACATCGGCGGACAAGTAGGCAGCGGCAAAACCCACCTCTGCACCGCCATCAGCGCACAACTAATGCGAGATGGACACCAGCTGAGATACATCAACTGGCGAGACGAGCTAATGGACATCAAAATGCAAATAACCGACGGCTACAGCGACAAAATCAAACGACTGCAAACAATCGACAGCCTATACATCGACGATTTGTTCAAAACCGCCAATCAGCCAACCGCCGCCGACATCCAAATCACCTTTGAGATATTAAACTACCGCTACAACAACAACCTCATCACCATCATCAGCAGCGAAAAAACCATCGACGAAATAATGGCGATTGATGAAGCCATCGGAAGTAGAATCTACCAAAAAGCCAAACAAAACACCATCAACATCGCCAAAGACAAAACCAAAAACTATAGGACAAGGAGATAGGCAATGAAAAGCATCGGACTAATTGATGTCGACGGACACAACTACCCTAATCTGTGCTTGATGAAAATTGCAGCCTACCACAAGGTACAAGGCGATCAAGTCCAATGGTGGAATCCACTATGCGAATCCTACGACATCGTATATATGTCCAAAGTATTCAGCGACACCTATACGCCCAATCAACCCGAGCCGTGGAATGCGAAAAAAGTAATACGAGGAGGCACAGGGTACGCAATAAGCTTGATAGACGGCAAAGAAATCTACAACAAAGAGTTTGATCCACCACTACCGCCAGAGATCGAAAACATCTATCCAGACTATAGCATCTATCCGCAATATACAGGCTTTGGGCAATCGCCAAAAAAGCAAACTGCCTACGGATTTTTAACCCGAGGTTGTCCAAGAAACTGCAGCTTTTGCCACGTCGGGCGCAAAGAGGGACTCAGAAGCTATCAAGTCGCCGAGTTATCCAATTTTTGGAACGGACAAGGAACAATAAGACTATGCGACCCCAATATTCTAGCAGCACCCAACGCAAAAGAGCTCCTAAAAGAACTCAAAGATACAGGCGCAAAGATCGACATTAACCAAGGAATCGACGCAAGGCTTATCACAGAAGAACTCGCCGAGCTCCTTGCGAGCATAAAACTAATCACGCCACACTTTGCAATGGACAATATGAATCAGATCGAAGCAGTAAAACGAGGACTAAAACTCTACATCAAAGCATACAAGCAGCAACACGGACGATGGAATTGGCGAAACGCAAAAGTCTTTGTACTCACCAACTACAACACAACCCACGAACAAGATATGCAAAGGATATATGCCATCCAAGAGTGTGAATGTCAGCCCTACGTGATGATCTACAACAAACCATCCGCACCAATCATCACAAGACGACTACAACAATGGACCAATAATAATATACGCTACGCAATGGCAAAAGACTTCGAAGACTTTCAAAAAACAAAATTCAAAAATGTTGTTATGGCAAACGTAGAAACAGAATAGGAGCAAATATGAAAAACATCGCAATCAACCGATTAACGCCTTTTGGAATATGGGCGAGAGAATTTCGGATCGAAAATGGAATGATATTAAAAACTATGTCCGATGCACTAGGCGTTGGAGCAGCGCACCTATGCTCCGTAGAATTTGGGGAAAAGCCAATACCGCCAGAATGGGAAGAACAATTGGCAACGATCTACCATTTGGACAACGAAGAGAGACAGGAACTGTCTCAAGCAATCAAAAAAAGTAAATAGGATGAAACAAAATGAAAAACAAGAAAACGTATGATTTTTACTTCAAAAAGTATCAAGAAGAAGGCTACAGTGAAAGTTCAGCAGAAAGAAAAGCATTGGAAAAAGCGCAAGAAAAAAGGATCATCAAAATTGCATCAATTGCTGGAGTTGTTGTAATCGGACTAATCATCACGGCGCTATCAATGTATACAGTAGATACAGGAAGCGTTGCCGTCATAAAGACATTTGGAAAAGTAACAGAGATCAAACAAGAGGGGTTGCACTTCAAAGTTCCTATTATTCAGACGAAGCAGAAAATGACTGTTCGGGAGCAAACGATCAAATTTGGAAGAGAAGAAGAGTTCCCAGCGCTATCGGTGTCTACCAAGGATATGCAGACAGTTGAAATCGAACTTACCGTATCAGATATAACACACGATCCGATGAAATTGTACCAATCTTTTACTGGAAACCACGTTAGTTCTCTTTTGCTACCTCGAGTGAGAGACGCAGTTCAGTCTAATGTGTCAAAATATTCTATTGAAGAATTTGTAGCGAAAAGGAATGTTCTTGCACAAGATATTTTTGATGAACTGAAAAAAGAGCTTGAACCATACGGATTAACATTGACGAATGTATCTATTGTGAATCACGATTTTTCAGACGCATATGAGCAAGCAGTAGAAAATAAAAAAGTGGCAGAACAAGCAGTAGAGACGGAAAAAGCAATCCAAAATAAAAAGATTATTGAAGCAGAGAAATCCATTGAATTAGCAGAGCTAGAAATTGAAAAGAAAAAATTACTCGCCGAAGCAAATAAGATTGAAACAGAGTCGTTATCTGATGCAATTCTATATAAAATGTGGCTGGAGAAATGGGATGGGAAGCTGCCACAAGTCACTTCAGACAAAAGCACAATAATGATGCCTTTTGATAAGTAAGGAGCAGCAATGCGAAAAACACTAACAATCCCAGGTGACCCAGTAGCCAAGGCAAGGCCGAGGGTGTGCGGCAAGGCGACATACACGCCGACGAAGACCAAAAACTACAAAACACTCGTCAAAGAGCTGTATTTTGGCAAATACGGGCAAACAGTAGAAGAAATGGAAGGAATGCTCAAACTCACAG
>JBHBDS010000004.1:0-12217 GCA_041784625.1 Filifactoraceae bacterium | reverse complement strand
GGGTCGTGGCGGTGGAGATGAGCTACACCAAGCAGCGTGTCGAAAACTGGGGGAATCTTCTTCAGATGGGATTGCCTGTGAGTATTCCGTATTATGAGCCTGTGTGGATGAACAAAATATTTTTGTATGCGCCAAAATCTGCAGCCTCGCTCTTCTTGCCTTGCTTCGCCAGCTCCAGCTCTGCGATCAGTCCACGCATTGCCTTGCCCGTGTAGACAGGATCGACAAAAATTCCTTCCAGCTGCGCCATTTTTTTCAAGAAATCAAAATCTGCGGGCTCGTTGAGCGCATAGCCCGCTCCACGATACTCGTCGATAATTTTAAGATTCTTCTCTTCGATCCCAAGGCTCTGCGGCGTGTGGGTGGTTCCATTTTTCGAAAGATAATTTTTGCAGCAGTCCTCAATATTTTGGTAACTCATTTTTTGGAAATTCTCTTTGGTGTCGCTGATGCTAAATCCAAGAATGTCAAAGCCGCCGTCATAAATTACATTGCCCACGACCAATCCCGCATAAGTTCCCGTCGAGCCGACCGTGTCCACGATGGCGTCAAATTTGATGCCGAGCTCTTTTTCCTGATGAATAATCTCTTGCACCGCCTCGATGTAGCCAAACATTCCAATGGCATTGGATGCGCCAGTTGGAATGAGATAAGCTTTTTCGCCACGCTGAGCATATTCCTCCGCAATGGCCTGCATAATCTCATACACATTCGCATACTCCTCCGCCTTGATCAGCCGAATGTCAGCGCCAAGAAGAAGATCCATCAAATAATTTCCGTTGGGCGGCTCTTTTGCCCCATCCACTAACACAAGCACGGATTTCATCCCCAGCTTAGCCGCAGCAACCGCCGTCGCACGAGCGTGGTTGGATTGAAGCGCACCACAAGTAATCAGCACCGTCGCACCCATGCGCTGCGCCTCCGCAATCGCATACTCCAGTTTGCGGACTTTGTTCCCCGAAAGCTCAAGCCCCGTCTGGTCGTCACGCTTTAGAAAAATATTCACCCCAAGTTCCGCCGATAGCTTCTCCAGCTTCTCGATCTTGGTCGGCAGATTCGCCAAATTGATTTTTTGTGGAATATGATACATAATCGCTCCTTACTCTAATATTATTTTCAACTCTTTTTTTACTCCATGCGCTTGCAGCTTGTAATAACAATAGCATTTATGCAAAAAAACTCCAACAATTATTGCCACATGATTGCTGATAATAGCTCAAATATTTTTTCTTGTCCCTTGTTGCTACATGGACAATAGCTCGCTGCAATCTCGCACCATTGCTTCACTCGATTATCTTTGATTGTGCGGACTTTCCAAAATTCTTGTAGCAATTGTGGCTCTGTAGAGAGTATTTCGAAAATGATCTGCTCCTTATATCGATTGATTCGCCCGAATACCGCAGAGACATTAGCAAAAGTTTTTCCATCTACACAGATGTCCACTTTTCCTCCAGCAGAAAATTGATCGCGAATATTCGTGTTTACAACGCCGCAGTGGGTCGCAAGCCAAAGCGCAAATCGCTGATATTTGCTGCTATGATTGTCGCCAATTATTTCAGGGAAAAGCACATATCCTTGGATTGTAAATAGCATTTTTTCCTCTGGCGTAAGTGCGCTCCACAATTTTACCGTCGGAGGAACGCTGCCTTCTTCTGCCTCTGAGTCCGTCGCCCACCAAAGACTTTCTCCAGGCTTTAAGCGACTTCGATAGTATTTTGAAACTGGTGTAACTGGATTTTCCATTTTTCGCAAAACATCGTACTCGATCCCCATTTTGTCAAAAATCGTCTCCCCAGCTTCCAGCTCCATATCGATTTGGTAGCGTGGATAATGCGTTACCGAAATCCCAGATAGACATTCTTCGTACGGTCTGCTACGAAACTCAACTGGTGAACCTAGTTTCCCAAAGGTTAAATATATCCTTTCAACATTTTGGTCTCGTGTCGACTCCAAAATACTACTTCCAATGGATTTCCACTGATTTTTTATCGTGCTTTTTACTTCAACTCCATAATATCCACTTGCAATAATATCTGGAAAACTAGCTCCCGAAACCAATCGAATAGAACCTTCAAATGGTGTGTGTTCTGCCATCTTTACTAATATATTGTAGACATCTTCCTCGAGCTGGATTCCCGTTCTCTTTTTGAAATATTCTTCGTTAGTTGACGCTTCTAGGTTGAGCCGTTCGTCGGTATTTTTCATCAAAATTCTGAATTGCGGCAAAGGTATTTTGTTATTTTCTGAAATAATCACTCTATTCTCCTTTGAATAATTTCTCCCATAAGCTGTCCATTCGATAGGCGATATGGTATGCAAGAAGCGGAGGAACTGCATTGCCAATGATCTTATATGCGCTGGATGCTGAAAGATTTTTCGCTGAATTTGGACTAGAAATTACAAATTCGTAGTCATCAGGAAAAGTTTGAATCCGAGCGCATTCTCGAATTGTCAATCTTCTCTCTGGCAATCCTTGAAACAGCTCCTCAAAAATCACGCCACCATTGGGTGCGCTTAGTCTTCTAAATTCAATATTTCCATGGTGCTCTGATCTTATTGTTGGTCCAATGCTATCTAGTTTTACTTCTGTTTGTCCTTGGCAGTGCTTTCCCATAAATTTTGCTTTCGAAAATTTTTGTTGCGAAAGATCTTTGGTCTCACTCGGCTCAAGTAAGTCTATTAAGGCTTGTCTTACAGTAACAGGTTCCATCAGAGAGTTGTTCTTCTGAGTAAATGAATGGGTTTGCACTGGATATGGATCGTATTCACTTGGAATCGGATTCATTGACAATGCAGCAAGCGCCTCTTCTCTCAATTGGTCTTTTCGAAAGCCAAAAAAGATTACCCTCTCTCTGGACTGCGGAACACCATAGTCCGCTGCATGGAGAACTTTTGCTGGAACAACCAAGTACCCATTTCCAGCAATCGTTGAAAAATCCTCCTCTATAATCTGTTTCGCATCACCAAGATTGACTAAACCTTTGACGTTTTCGGCGATAAAAAGTTTGGGTTTTGTAATGGAAATAACTTCCCTCATCCATAAATACAACGTTCCCCTGCTTTCTTCAAACGCATTTTCGCTATCAAGCGACTTTCCGTGATGTCCTTTGTCTGAAAAAAAGCCCAATCTCTTGCCCGCAACCGAAAAATCTTGGCAGGGAAATCCGCCCGTTACAACGTCAACGCCGTCTGGGAAAATATCTTTTTCCCCTGCTCGATATCGCTTAACCAAATCAACAATACTTTCCAAGTGATAATCCGCTTTCGATTTTCTTTGCTCTACGAAATATTTACGCCACGCAGTTTGTGCGTCTTGATTAATATCATTTGCAAACACGTTTTGAAATCTAGTTTTTGGGAGTAGTGACCAATGTTCTCCAACAGGATTATCCCAATAAGGATGAATTTCTGGGTGAATACTGTGGCGCAACACCAAAAAATCTCCCTCAATACCTAAGTCTAATCCGCCGCAACCAGAGAACAAAGACAATACTCTAAGCGTATTCACTTTTCCAGCTGTTTGTATCGTTTCTTCATATTTCATGTTGATTTTCCTATTTGTCTTCCCTACATCTTGTCCATTAGATCAAAAATTCCTTTTTTGTGAGGAACAACGCTCACCGTTTTTGCTGGAATTTTGTTTTTTACTTCTCGGATAAATTCAGCTTTTTGTTCGCTGGATGAAAAGGCACGGTTTGGCACGATGATTGCCGAAACTGCTGAATTATACAGATATACTGCCGTCTTTCCCTCTGCCACTTGCGAAATATTGCCGTAGCTTGTCAGCGTTTCGTCGCCATCTCCTTGGGTGATGATTCCTTGCTCCGATAAGCTGAGTGTTTTTTGCCCCAAAATTCCGTTGTTGGTTTTTTCGCGTAGCATTTTTTTCGTCTGTTTGATGTAATATTTTTTCATCCAGCTTGGATAAAAAATCACCCACAACACGGCAAGAATGCCAAACATCGTCATCCAATACCAAAACGGAATCGTTGAGGTATTTTTCATCACAAAAGGTAGCGCCAGAAAGAGCACTGGTGCGGCAAAACGTGATTTGTTGTGCGCACTTTGGATCGTTTTCGAATTTTCAAAATGATGTACATTGAGATCAATATAGTCTTGTTCGTTGATTTCGTATTCTAATTTCATAATGCTCCTTCGGTATTTTTCGCAATTTGTTTTATTTTTCGAATTATTTTTGCTTTGTTTATTTGCTTTGTTCTGTTGTTTCCCTCTTTTTATCTTTTCGCTTCATCTCTGACAAGTTAAGTCCTGATAAAACCACATTGTCGGAATAGCCTTGAAGCTTTATCCTGCTTTTGCAAGAACACATCCAATCTCCATATTCTCTATTTTTATATTCTATCATATTGACCCAAAAAAGAGAACGATTTCTGTGGTTCAATCCGTGACGAGGACGAACATTTAAGCACAAAATGAATTTGGACAGCGCAAAAGATTATGATAAAATAATAGTATGAGGTAAGGCAAAATCGCAAAGTATGGATCAAATAGCGCAGAGCTTTTTCGAGCGAAAATTTTGGCTCGTTATGTCTCTCATGTGCCAAGCGAAAATTTCAACTATGTTTATGGTGGTTTTGCAAAACAAATGAGGGAAAACGACTTTTCGGTGTCAAGGAGAATGTCATGAATCAGAATAGTATCGAGAATAATATCCAGCCCAAACCTTCTCGGAAAAAATGGAGCATCGGGCTGCGTACATGGAAGACTGTCATTGCGGTTGGTCTCACGGCGGCGTTGATGAAATATGGATTTGATGAAACGCCATTTTTTGGCTGTATCGGAGCAGCAGTGGCGATCGGTCGCTCGGGCAAGGAGTCGATCCGCAACTCGGTGATTCGTAATGTCGGCACGCTGGTCGGTGGATTGGTCGGCATCTTGATGATGCTCATGACCGACAATATTTTTCTGTTCGCACTCGGCGTGATTCCTGTCGTGATGATTCACCATTGGCTCGATCTCAACGACTCGATCATTCCTGGCTTGATCGTATATTTTGCCGTTGTTTATCTGATGGTGGAGCAAGGCGACGCCGAAATTTACGCATTGCGCCGAATTTTTTACACATTCGTCGGGACAGCGATTGGATTCGTTGTCAATATGGTCGTCAAACCGCCACCATTTCATCATCACCATCATAAGGCAAAAACTAACAACAACATTGACCATGAGATTTAGCGGTGATTTTCCAACGATAAAGATGCAAACTCCCTAGCCTGTAGCATGAGACTAGGGAGTTTTTTCTACAAAAACATTGCATAATAGATTGGCAGGTAGAGAATTTTGCCTTTTTGCTTGACTTCTCGCTCATTGGATAGGACGATTGCTTTTTTGACATGATAGTCGTCATTGTTCACAAAACCGCTGAGCGCCGAGTGGACGGAGTAATCTTTTCCTGATTTTACTTCAATTGGCAAAGCGGATAGACTTTCGTAGTCGTCAATCAAAAAGTCCACCTCGCCTTTGCTCCGATTGTCGTAGTAATATAGCTTGTGTCCATGTGCCAAAAGTTCGCTGGCTACCGCCGTCTCGTATACTGAACCGAGATTGATGCTCTTTTCGTCGTCCAAAATCGCTCGGATATTGTTCCCGTACAAAATTCCCGTGAGAATCCCTGCATCGTTGAGGTAGAGTTTTAATAAATTTTTTCCGCTGGATTCAATCAGTGGAAACACGGGATTTGAAATCGCTTGAACAGAAAGTGCAATCCCTGCCGACACGAGATAATCAAACTCGTCGCTATAATGCTCAAAACTTTTGCCTCTTTTGTTCTCGATTTGTTGCGCAATGATTCTTTTTTTCTTGTTTTCCATATTGGATGGAATGAGTTCATAGATGCGACGAATCTTGAGTTTGTTCTGTGCATCGTATTTGGACGCATCGGCAGCATAATACTCGTGAATCTCTGCTTGAATCTCACGAACTTTTTGGATGTTTTCCTCCGATACAAAAACCTGCACCGCATCAGGCATTCCTCCAGCGAGCAAAAATTTGCGAAAAAGATCCATCATCTTGTTGTGCGTCGATTCGTCGAGTGAACGTTGCTGTTCATAGCTGTTTCGCATCGCATCCAGCGCATATTCATTCATTCCATTAGCGTACAAAAATTCTTCAAAGTCCATCGGAAACATTCGCAGTCTACGGATGCTTCCCATTGGAATTGACGTCGTTTGCGACAGGGTCACGCCAAGTAGCGAGCCACTCGCCACATAAGTAAATCGATTGTCTTGTGCCAAAAACTTGAGCAAAGTGAGCAGATGTGGATAGGCCTGAATTTCGTCGATAAAGATCAATGTGTTTTCTTTCTGCTGCATTTTGCTCCCAGCAATCATACTGATTTGCAGATAAAAATCTTCAACCGTGCGCACATTCTCGAATTGACGACTGCCAATCGAATCCTCAATCATATTGATTTCGATGACATTTTCAAAAATTTTTTGGGCAATGTGCCGAATGATTGTGGTTTTGCCGACCTGTCTTGCGCCATCGATCACCAAAATTTTGGAAGAGTCGCTCTTTAGATGCTCTTCAATCGTCTGTGCAATTTTTCGAAATAACATTTGACCCTCCTTCCTTCAATCATCCAGAAGATATCGATGACATTTCAATATATTTTTTCATCATTTTTTATGACATTTCAAGAATATTTTAGCACCATTTTCATGACATTTCAATATGAATTGTGTCTAATTTTTATGACTTTTCAATATAAATTCCTGCCGTTTTTTATGACATTTCAAGTTTTTTCATCAGAACTCTTTACCTATTTTGCGTTTTTCTCATCAAAAAACCCCGAAGATTTTCCTCGGGGCATTGTTGCTTACGCCTGTGGTGCTGGTGGGTTCATTAGGAATTGAACATATTTTACGAGGCAATATACCACACAGAATAGCGCAACTGCTTCCATCACTTTGACGATAATTGGAAGTCCTACCACTGCCATACCAGCTTTTGTTAGGTAGCCGTTCGCCATTTTGAATCCAATCGCTGTGATTACGGTTGGGAATGTGATTGCAGAAAGGCTTGGGTAGAATTTCAGCTTGAGAATTTTTGGCAATGTGCTGAGCGAGTATAGGTAGAAAATCGCTGGCACAATCGTCAAAAATAGTACGATCGGCATGGATTTTACTTCAAATGCACTCATATATCCAGCAAGTAGTAGCCCACCTGGCGCTGTAAATACTGCGTTGGTTGCATAAGCTGGCTCTGGAACATTTTTGAATACAAACATTCGGTAGCATACGATTGGGATTAGAACCACATATGCACAAAGTCCGAACCAGAATGCATTTTGTGCGATTGCTTTTGCTTCAAATGCTCCGCCAGAAACACTTGCTACAACGATCCCAACATACATGATGAACCAAACCGGGAATACTGTTTTGATGTCTTTTTTGATCGCAATGTTTGCGCTAAACCAGAGAATAAGCGCTACGTGCATCAATACCCCAATGATCCAAACCACATAGGACAGCCCGCCGCCTACATATGGTTTGAGATAAGTAGCAAAAAGCATCGTTGCCATCGGGAATGTCGCAAATACACCCGCAACAACAGGATTTTTGAGTTCTTCCATCAATTTGCCTGCACCAACAACCAGTCTTCCTACGTACATAATGTAAAGCACTGCTCCGATTGCTCCAAAGCATAGTCGGATTGCCGGGCTATAGCTCGCAAGCAGATTCCCGAGTGCAAAAAGTCCCAAAATGAGTCCCGCGATCGGGAGTGGCATTCTTTTAATCATAAGTCCTCCATAAAATAAAATAATAATATAAGTATTCTTGATAACTCCCATCAGTTTTTTTGATTGGACACAGAAGAGTCTACTTCATATAATAGGAGTAGAAATTGCGGTACATAACCACAACCATCAAAGAATAATTTTTTTCAATCCAAGGCTCCTAAGAGAGCTTCTCCTAACAAAAAACCTCAGAAGAGGTTTTTTTGTTTGTATAATGTTTATATAATGTTTGTATACTTTTCGTCTACTGTTAAGCTCTCAAAGAAGATTTTCTTGAAAATCTTTAACGGTTGACCAGATGCATGCTTCTTTGCATTTATTCTGCTAAGACCGCTCGTTCTTTGATATTGCTATTGCTCTACTTCGATCAATCCGCCTTGGTATGATCCATCATCGTAGTTGCTGTCAAATTTGATCCAGCTTGTGTCTAGTCCTTGCTCTTTTAGACGTTTTTCGATTGCTTTTTTCTTATTGTTTCTTTCAAATGGGTTTGTTGTTTCTTTTACGCCATTTACGATGTCATTCCATTTGCTGTATGGCATTCCCATTCCGATTTCTCCCTCTTTCCAGTCTGCAACCAGTCTTGTTCCTGGACAAAGAAGTGAAATGTTGATGTCTTGTGTGTTGTATGGATATGTTGTCAAATCTTGGCATACTGCTTGAAGTCCGATTGTTCTAAGGTTGTTTGTGTAGCCGTTGAAGTGTCCATATCCTTGGAGCATTCTCATGATGTTGTATGGTCCAGAAACAACGATTACTACGTCTGGCTCTTCTTTGAAATCTGCAAGCGGCATTACAGCGATTCCATATGGCTCTTCTTTGATGAAAAGCATTTCGTCGTTGATGCTTTTTGAAGTTTCAACATCGTGATAAATGTTTTTGCTATGACGTCCTACTCCACTTGCAATCGGTGGTGGAACTGGTCTGAAGTTAAGAGCAAAAGCTCCGTTTGGACAACCTTGGTTGTCGTTTGTTAGTTTCATTTGTCTTCCGATACTTGCAAGTTGCACGGAGTTACAGTATGTCACTTTGCGGTCTCTTTGATCCACTTCAAAGTTCATGAAGTCTTCTCTGTTCCAGAAAAATTTAATTCCAACTGGCTTACGGTCTAGCTCTAGGCAAGCCTCGAATAATTGAACGCTTTCTTTAATACTCACATTCTCCTCCTAAAAATACACAAAAAAATAATGAATGTGAACACATTTTTGTGCTCAAATTCATTATAATTGAAATAAATATTTTTGCAAGAGGGTAGTACTCCCTACTTCATTTCGCAGTGATTTTGTCCGGTATGCGTGTATTCACAGCATTCCAAAGAGTTGAGCTGAGTTTTTAATTAATCATTCGCCGTTATTTCCTTCTTATTGAATTATTTGATAAAACCTATAAAAATTTTCAATTTTGTTTTCTGCCTTGATTTTTCTCATTTCACTTGACATTTCTGCGATTCATCCTATTTGTTCCGTCAAAAAACTCCTAGACTTCATAATATGCTTCTAAATCACTTTGCTTTTTCCAATTCGTCGTCTACTTCCTGTTGTTCAACGATTTCTTCCATATCCATATCGTCCGCATGCATTTTGAATCGGCGAGGTGGCGGGCCACCCCAAAGTCCTTTGATGAGATAATACATGCCCAGCGGTATCTGCAAAGTTCCTACTGCACTCATCAAGAACAATACAAGATACACCGTCTCCCTTGTATCGCCTGTGTAGCGATATTTACGAAATCCGATGTCAAAAATGACGAGCAACGCAAGAAATACAGCTCCCTGTATCATCAACCGAATGCTCTGTCCTCGGTCGGGGTCTTTTAAGCTGCGTTTTCTTTTTTGATCTTCTTGATAGGTCTTGAGCGTGCTGAGATACGCCTCTTCCTCTTGTCTGGTTCTTTTGATTCCTAACAATTTTCCCTCCTATTCACTGAATCTTCCTCTCTCTATCTTATCACAGACCGAGGTATATTAAAAGGAGATTGCCTGCACAATCTCCTTTCCTAGTATCCATATTGAATTATGTTTCATTCAGCTTCTCTATGGCTTACGTTTCCAAAATAACACATAGAAAAATATATTCTCCTAATCTTGTGATTTTGATTAGAAACAATCGCCAAGCCGAAGCGAATTCCTACAGTCCTACCTTGCCTGCGAAATGGCATGCCACTTGATGTCCTGGCTCGATTTCCACAAGCGGTGGTGTTGTGCTCTTACATACATCTTGTCTGTAGCGGCAACGTCCATAGAATCGGCATCCTTCTGGTGGATTGATTGGAGATGGTACATCGCCTTCCAAGATGATTCTATTTTGCGTTGAGTGCAGTTTTGGCACTGGAATCGCTGACAATAGCGCCTGTGAATATGGGTGTAGTGGTTTTTCGAAGATCGTTTTGTAATCCGAAAGCTCCACGATTTGTCCCAAGTACATTACGGCAATGTTGTCCGAAACGTGTTTTACAACGCTTAGGTCATGCGAGATGAACATATAGGTCAAGCCAAATTCGTCCTGAAGATCTGCCATCAGGTTCAGAATCTGTGCCTGAATCGATACGTCTAGCGCGGAAACTGGCTCATCTTGCACGATGAATTTTGGATTGAGTGCAAGCGCGCGAGCGATTCCGATACGTTGTCTACGTCCACCATCAAGCTCATGCGGATACGTGTTGACGAGACGCTCTGCAAGTCCAACGGTATCCATCAGCTCTTTGATTCGTTTGAGCATATCTTGCTTATTGTTAAATACTTTGTGTACTACCAGCGGCTCTGCAATGATTTCAGAAACCGAAAGACGAGGGTTTAGCGATGCAAACGGATCTTGGAATACAATTTGCATTTGCTTTCTGAGCTCTCTCATTTGGTCATGAGAGTATTTCAAAATATTTTCTCCCTCAAAATAGATTTCTCCCGCAGTTGCTTCGAGTAATCTGAGTACCACACGGCCTGTTGTGGATTTTCCACAGCCAGATTCTCCTACGACACCTAGAGTTTCCCCTTTGTTGATGGTAAAACTTACGTCATCAACGGCGTGCAGAAGACCTTTTTTCGTATTAAAATACTTTTTTATATTTTTTACTTCTAATAGTTTTTCTGCCATTTTTTACCTCAACTATTTATTCTCATAAAGGAAACATTTTACCACATGGTTGTCCGCAACATGAACTTCGTTTGGCTCTTTTTCCTTACAGATGTCCATTGCTTTTGGGCATCGTGGGTGGAATGGGCAGCCCGATGGAAGATTTGTTGGATCTGGCATCAGTCCTTTGATTGGTTTTAGTCTTGGCTCGTCCGTATCAAGGTCTGGAATCGAGTTGAACAATCCCACCGTGTATGGATGCATCGGGTTGGTGTAGAGGCTTTCTTTGTCCGTGTATTCTACAACAGAGCCCGCATACATAATCGCTACTTTGTCACACACTTCGGCAACGATACCAAGGTCATGCGTGATCATAATCATCGAAGTATCGAATTCTTTTTTCAGCTTGTTCATCAGCGAAAGAACCTGTGCCTGAATCGTTACATCCAGCGCCGTCGTCGGCTCATCCGCAATCAGCAGCTGCGGATTACACGCAAGCGCAATCGCAATAACAACCCTTTGTTTCATTCCGCCAGAGAATTGGTGCGGATAATCTTTGTAGCGATCTCCTGGGATACCAACTGTCTCGAGCATCTCTTGCGCTTTTTTGATCGACTCTTGTTTGCTCACTTTTTGGTGGAGCAAAATTACCTCAGCAATCTGATCCCCAACTGTCATAACAGGGTTGAGCGATGTCATCGGATCTTGGAAAATCATCGAGATTTTGTTTCCACGAACCTTTCTCATCTCCGCTTCGGTGTTTTTGAGTAGATCTTTGCCTTCGTATACGATTTCTCCGCCGACAATTTTGCCAGGAGGATTTGCAACCAGTCTCATAATCGCAAGTGCCGTCGTTGTTTTTCCTGCGCCTGTTTCTCCTACAAGACCGAGTGTCTCACCTTTTTTGAGCTCGAGGTTCATTTTGTTTACCGCTTTGACGGTTCCGTCTTCGGTAATGTAATGAACATCAAGACCTTTTATTTCTAATAAATTCTGTGACATAACCCCTCCTGATTAGTGTTTCAATCTTGGGTCAAGTGCATCACGCAATCCGTCCCCAAATAGATTTAGTCCAAAGATAGTGATCATAATTACCAAACCAGGATACATTGAAATATGTGGATAATCTCGAATAAACTGTCTTCCTGCCGAAAGCATGGAGCCCCACTCTGGTGTTGGTGGCTGAATTCCAAGTCCGATAAAGCTCAGTCCCGCTGCCGAAAGAATCGCACCCGCAACCCCAAGCGTTGCCTGCACAATAATCGGTGCAAGAGCATTCGGAATAATATGCTTTGTGATAATTCTAAAATTGCTTGTTCCTACGTCTCTTCCCGCCTCAACAAACTCCTGATTCTTGAGTGTAATAACGGACGCCCTTACAATACGTGAG
>JBHBDS010000003.1:0-5699 GCA_041784625.1 Filifactoraceae bacterium | reverse complement strand
GCTTGTCCCGATGGATGAGCACATTGATTGCAAACACGGGCAGCGCTCCAGCTCTTTTGATGCGCCACGGCTCTTTGATTAGTCGGTAGAGCCATTCGAGTCCCATCTTTTGCCAACGCTCTGGTGCTCTTTGCACCATTCCTGAAATCACATCGAAGGATCCACCCACGCCCATCAAAAGTTTTGCGCCGAGGTTTTCTTTATTTTGCTCAATAAAATACTCTTGGCTCGGTGCGCCGAGTGCGACAAAAAGCATATCCACATCGAGCGAATTTATCTGCTCGATCACTTTTTGCTCCTCTTCATGTCCTGCTGCGCCGATGTGAGCTCCTTTGAAGTAGCCATGATGCGTGCCGACGAGATTTAGTTTTGGGAATTGCTCGAGCAATTTTTCTCCTGCACGCTCCGCAATGCTCGGTTTTCCACCAAGGAGAAACACTCGGCAATTATTTTTCTCTGCATATTCGATAAGTTTCATCATCAGATCGATTCCCGTGACACGTTCCTTGAGCGGCTGTCCGACGAGTTTTGAGCCAATCACAAGTCCGATGCCATCTGGCACGACAAGCCCCGCATGATCGATGATGTTCATCAGGCGTTCTTCTTGATTCGCTTTGACGACGATTTCCGAGTTTGGCGTCACGACGATGAATGGAGGATGATTGTTCATTCCCTCCGTCGCTCGATGGATCGCCTCCCGCATATTCACATGATCGATTCTCGTTCCAAGAATTTTCAACGAAGTAGCTCCTTTACCAATTCTACATTTTCGAGCGCACGCATTCGCATTCTTTGCGCCGTGTCTCTCGTGAGCTCCTTGCGCTCGTCAATATTTTCCATCGCTACCAAAATTTTTGTATAAAGCGCCTGATGATCGAGATGCTCAACCGCTATTGGCTCAGGCATTTCGAGTTCGAGCATCAGACTGTCGATCTTTGGATCGTAAGAAATCGCCACAGGATATGCGCCGCCAACCACGCCAAAAATCAGCCCATGCAATCGCATCGCCAGCATCAAATCAAGATTGGCGACAATCGATAGCATCTCACGCTCGTTAAATCGCTCCATCGCCAAATGCACATTATTTTTGCTGGAGAGATTTTCCAAAACTTTTTGTGAGATAGAGAGATCTCCTGGATGATGGAACGGCAAAAGCACGATATTTAGATCATCTTTTTGCAGCATTGAAATGAGCTCAGACATCTCATCCACAATTTTTTCATCCAAGTTCTTCCATGGACGAATCGAAATGCCCACCGTTTTTTTGCTGAGATCGAGATGCTTGGACAAATATTCTTTTCCAAAATTCGCATCGGGCGCTTCAAGCATAAACACAGTATCCGCCGTGACAGAAATCTCCTTGCTGACGCCCATATCGATCAGCTCATAGCGAGACTGCTCATCACGCACGTTGACGATATCCATTTTGTTGAGCAATCTGCCGACCGTCATTCGATTTCCATCGTCGTTGATCGGTCCGATTCCCTGCGAATAGATCATCACTTTTTTGCGAAAAACTTTTTTTGCAAGAGACAAAAGTCCTGTGTAATATTTGATCGAGCGTTTGGACGTGACGTCTTGCAAAAGCGATCCGCCGCCACTCAAAAATACATCGCAGCGACTCATTTCTTTGAGCACAGGCAAAATTTTCATTCGCTCCACGGCACGTATTCCAAACTTTTCGGTTGTTTTGGCTGGGTTGCCCGACAATGCGACAATCTCCACACCTTCTATTTTTTTGAGTTCTTCGACGATGGAGTACAATATCGCTTCATCGCCTAGGTTATCGTAGCCAAAATACCCCGACAACATAATTTTCTTTGTCATGTTATCCTCTTTTTTTCAAAATCATTTGCTTTGCGATCCTTCGAATAAGCTCTTCTAGCAAGATCAGCGCAATTCCAACTAGGAATCCAATCAGAAGTTCTGCCAGCGTTCGATAGGTCGAAAGATAAATCGGCGCTTTCATATGCGAGTACGTGTTGACCACGTTGACCAACGCAATCGAGCCGACGAACATCAGCACCCACGCAGCAAACTCATATCGCTTGCGATACGCATGATAGAGCAAGAGCATCAGCGCAGGAATCCCGACAAAAATCGCCTTGGTTCTCGGTCTCGCTGGAAAAACAAATTCCAGTCCATTACGTAGCAACACTTCTGCCAATGCTGGCTCGCCCGACGTGTTGCCTGAGCGCATCATAAAGATCAGCATCAGCATTGCCGCTGTTCCGAGCAGTGCAACCTGCCACAACTTCATTGAGTCGCCCAAGAATTTTTTGACATCCTCAAGCTTTAGTCCGATTTCTTTGGTTTTGTAGCCACGCTTATAGCCATTGTACGCCACATAGATCACTGGCGCAAGAAGCATCGGAATCATCTGCGCAAATTTTACACCCGAGAATGCGTCCAATCCGAGAAGAAAACGGCTGTGTGCGAGCATCGCAATCGCAAACGCAGCTCCGCCCATACTGATTGCAAAAAGCACAAGTACCGCACCCATCGAAGCGAGCATACTTTTGCCCAACCCAAGCGAATCTTTCTCCGAATATTTTTGTTTCAAAATGCTCGCTAGAACAAACAGAGCCAGCGTCGGCATCACAATCGCCCCGAGCAATGCATAAACTTTTGTAGCAAGGGATGCCAGCGCTGCAATTTTTACATAAACAGCAGCTGTCCCGAGCACGCCAAGCATAAGCAGAATATACATCAGTCGCTTGCTCAAGCTAAACAAATTGTCCAGAATAATCAGTCCCGCCGCAAGAATTCCTGCGCCGATAAAAATTTTGTAATACGGACTTGGGTCAAGATATCGCATCGTCTTGAGCGGTCCCGGCTGAATATGGTGCACACGAAGTCTGCTCGCCAAATTGTCGAGCACATTTTTGTACGCAGCAGGATCGGAAACAAATCGATTGTCCGCTACAAATGGTTTGAGGATGATCGTACGAATATTTCTCGTCGTAATTCCTCGGAAAAAAATATTGGTAATCTCCTCGCCATTGTGATGGTAAGGAATTTTGTAATCGTATTTAGATTGGATAAAATCCCAGGTGAGGTAGCTGCCTGTCGCTTCATATTCCACTTGTTTTGCAAGTTTTGCCATCCCCTCCGAGTCGAGGTAGCCGCCTTGCGAGCTGGATTCGATAAACGCCAGCGCAATGTCACGATCTTCAAGCCCTTTTGCCAGAGCTGTCATCGCACGCTCGACGGATTCTTCGCTCTTCGTTTTTACCGCATCAAAGCCGAGTACTTTGGAGCCCAAAAAATACACATGACTCGGCGACAATTCGTAGCTGTCCACCGTGTCAAAATATCGCTGCACCGATTTTTCGGGATCTTGGAAGTCCGAATTGTAAATCGGCGCAAGAATCACGCCATATCCGTTCATTTTTGCTCGCTCAATCGCCACCGAATCGTAGCCAAGCCCGACCGTCTCTAGCGTCGAGCCCTCCCACACCTGCGTCGTCATACTGCGCTGTCCATAGCTGCCGAGCGTAGCCACTGGCGCTGTGATCATTTCGTAGGATTTTCCTTTGACTCGCACCGTGTTTTCATCTTCCAAAATCACTTCTCGATCCGAGCGAGCTACTTCGCTATAGCCTTTGTAGATTCGCTGAATCAATTTGGCATCAGGCGACTCGATAATCATATCGTAGCCATCCATCTTGGTGTCGACGACGTAATTTGGGCTTTGCTTCATAATCTGAAGCGTCTCTTCACGGATAAACATATTGTGGATACCCGTATCTTTGAGCAAGCGAAGATACTCGAGCGTCGTCTTCCCTTCTTGTTGAGCCAACTTCTCAAGTTCCTCGTAGTAAAAATCTACTTCATAATTTTTGTATTCCGACTCCACTTGGAATCTCTGGAAGCCCAAAAAAGTTGAGCACAAAAGCCCCAGAGCCAAAATGGCGGCAAATACTTTGTTTAATTTCATATGTGAACCCTTCCCTTGATTTTTTTGTCCAATCCTTGCTGTCGTTCCAAGTTTCGATTGAAAATTGGATATGTATAAAAAATACTTTTGTCATTCCCTCTGAAGTCTTATGTAAGATTATTTTTCGTCATCTTCCTCTGTTGTTAGAGTACTTTACTTCGATGACTGCTTTTTTTGTAAGCATATCGAAAAATTTTCGTCATCTTCCTCTGCTGTCTGCGATATTAATCATCCATTAGCCCTACGCTAATCTCGAGCGCTTTGCAAACCTTTTGCATAAATTCTCGGTCGCATTTGCCGATCTTATCCTTCATTCTCTTCCGATCGATTGTCCGAATCTGTTCCAACAATAAAACAGAATCCTTAACCAAGCCATAGCTGCCTGCCTCGATTTCAATATGGGTAGGCAGCTTGGCTTTTTTTAGCTGCGAAGTGATGGCCGCCACGATAATCGTCGGAGAGTACTTGTTCCCTACATTATTTTGAATGACAAGCACGGGGCGCACTCCCCCTTGCTCCGAACCGACAACTGGACTCAAATCGGCGTAGAAAATATCGCCTCTTCTTACTATGATATTATCGTTCATCCTTCGTCCTTTATTTTTTTAATCCAACAAATAATTTACCGTCTGTACCTCTTTTCCGTCTACAAAATAAACTCTTGGGATTCTTCGCTGAACCATACAAAGCAATTCATAGTTGATCGTGCCGAGTTTTGCTGCCATCTGCTCAAATTCGATTCCCTCAATGTCTCCAAAAATTATCACTTCGTCGCCGATGGAAATATTTTCGTCCACTCGAACCATCGATTGATCCATGCAAATTCTTCCAACCACTGGATAAAGTTTGCCTTTGATCATTACTTCTGCTTTGCCCGAAAGCAAACGAGTAAATCCGTCCGCATAACCGATTGGCATCGTCGCAATGTATTCTTCTTCACCCTCTACATGGTAAGTGTGTCCGTAGCTAATTCCCTCGCCTGGTGCAACTTTTTTTACATTCGTCACTTTGGTTTTGAGCGTCATTGCTGCGCGAAGTGGATATTTTTTCTTATCGATGTCTTGAGATGGATAGTGCCCGTACAAACTGATGCCGAGTCTTACCATATCCAAATGGTACTCAGGATATTGCATAATGCCCGCCGAGTTGCATACATGGTTGATTTTGAAATAGACTCCTCGAGCTTCGAGTTGATCCACGATGTCACGGTAGCGATTGTACTGCATATCGGTAACCGTGCGATCATCAGTATCCGCCATGGCAAAATGCGTGTAGATTCCTTGCAGCACCAAATTGTCCAGCTTCGAAATTTTTTCGATCTCATCCACGGTCTTTTCTTCGTAGACAAAACCAACTCGTGACATTCCCGTGTCGAGCTTCACTTGAATTTTTGCGTGTGTGCCCAGTTTTTTTGCTGCAGCAGAAACTTTTTCCGCTACCTCGTAGCTAAACAATGGAATGTCCACATTATTCTTGATCGCTTCTTCATACAAAGAAGGTTCTATGTATGCCAAACACATAATCGGCGTCCCTATCCCCGCTTTTCGAAGTTCCATCGCCTCGCTAAATGTCGCCACGCCAAAATAATCGCAGCCATTTTTCTCCAGATGCTTTGCCACCGTAACACTTCCATGTGCGTATGCATTTGCTTTGATGATGGCACAAACTTTTGTCCCGTCTTGTGTCAACGCTTTGGTCGCATTGTAATTGTACAAAATGTGATCCAAGTTGATTTCTGCCCATGTGGGCGCATGATTGC
>JBHBDS010000002.1:0-6305 GCA_041784625.1 Filifactoraceae bacterium | reverse complement strand
GTCAGCACCAAATTTATGAACCGTGCTGTGCATGCTTTGCTCTACGGCGATTTTTTGATGACGCTATACAATCAGGCTCGCTCCCGTGAACTTACAAAGGGAATGTCCGAGAAAAAACTCAACAAATGGATCAAAGTGCTCGCACTCTATCTCAAAAGCTCGGCATTTATGAATTTCCGACTCAACTGCAAAAAAATTGTGGACGACTTCTCCAAAATTCCGATGGGCCCGCCAAAAATCAAGGTCGGTATCGTGGGCGAAATTTATCTAAAATATTCCAACCTAGGTAACAATGATCTCGAAGATTTTTTGATTGCCGAAAATGCGGAGCCCGTCGTATCGGGCGTGCTCGACTTCGTGCTCTATTCCCTCTCGACCAACGAGACGAACCGTTCCATCTACGGAATCAAAAAGAGTAGCAAAGCAAAAGTCTCTGCCAGCAAAGCATTTTTGATCAGCAAGCAGAACCAAATGATTTCAGTCATCGAAAACGATGGAACTTTTGAACCGATGGATTCGTTTGAAGAGCTCTACCACATCGCCGACCACATCATTTCCAAAGGTGTGGTGATGGGCGAAGGCTGGCTGCTCACCGCCGAGATCATGGCGCATATCAAACATGGTGTCAACAATGTCGTCTGTGCACAACCATTCGGCTGCCTGCCAAACCATATCGTGGCAAAAGGCGTGTTCCGTGCAATCAAAGACGAGCATCCATACTCCAATGTCGTCGCCATCGACTATGATGCGAGCGCAAGCCAAACCAATCAAGAAAACCGCCTGAAGCTGATGCTGGCAACCGCAAGAAGCAATGTCGGCGGCAAAGTGTAAAAATGCATTCAGCCAACAACACGCCAATCCATGCAGATGATTTCATAGGGATTGACGTTTGTGGTAGCAATTTCAGATAGACTCTGTGTATCTATTCTGTATAAAACAAATCCCCAGCGACTAGATTTTCTAGTTTCTGGGGATTATTGTTTCATTTGATCGCTGGCACTCGAGCATACTCGCTTGATGCTGCCTGGTTGCCAGCTTTTTCGAGATGAAACACAAGACTTTTTGTCACTGCAAATCGGTTTTCGGCTTTTAGTCTCTCGCTTCAAATGCCATCCAACCGTCGTCTACCATGATGTTGATGACATTCATTCCGCCGTATTGCCATTGATAATCCACGCCAAAGTTGGACTGATTATCTTCCGTCGGAATCTGGTCACTCGCCACGGTGGACGAAATCAGTCCGTCCTGAGTGCCACAAGTCGGCCCATTGATAACTGGCCGATTAACATCAAAGAACAATTTTCCGTCGATTCTCACCATACGCACAATTTGCTGCTCGCTCTCGGTCAGTTGATAGTATTTGTTATATACCAACTGGTCGATCTCCCAAATGCCGTTGTATGGAATTTCAAAATAGTATTTTCCATCCTTTTGATAAAAATATCCTCGAACATCTTTATCTGCGACCAATGTCACGGATACGATATTCTCTGCATTTACAGGCTTATCGTTCACGGACTCCTGCTTGGTCGATTTCGCAGTTGCTAGATCCGCAAGCAATTCTTCAACAAAATTACTGTCGCCCTTTGTCACAACACTCGCAACCGCTGGCACCATCGCCAACTCTACACTGCTCACCTGCTCCTTTGCTGGCAGCTCTAAGGTACTCTGCTGCGCCGAACTGCAGCCGACCAACAGGAACAGTCCGAGCATTACTCCAATTATTCTTTTCATTTTACACCTCAGTCGATTTATTGTTGGGATCTTTTTACCCACTTATTATTAAGAATATTTATTAGTCCCAAAAATATTAACATAAATGTTCCAAAGCAGAAATGTCTTTTTATATTTTCTTTCTTTTTTTTGACAAAAAACCAACCACAAAGTGTCGGAAATTTCCGCAGCTGGGGTTGGTCGGTTGTTCATTCTATTAAAATGATAGAATGTTGTTAGCATAACTTGTCCTTAGAGTGGCGAATTAGCTTTTTCTGCTACATTCACATCACTTGTCTTCACTTAATGCAAAGCTTCAATCTATCTTTTCTAATGCGTAATGCTATCCATCATATTGTTCATGTAGGCGATGGCGATGCCGTAGTTGGTGATTGGCACGCCAGCTTTTTGCGCTTTTTCGATACGGCTCATCACATGCTTTCGATTGAACATACAGCCGCCGCAATGGATCACCAGTTTGATATTCTCGAAACTCTCGGGAAAATCTGCTCCGCTGACCACCTCGATGTCGAGCTCTCCATATTTTTTTCGGAGCATCGCAGGGATTTTGATTCGCCCGATGTCGCCATCTTGTGGGTTGTGCGTGCACGCTTCGGCAATCACGACCTTATCGCCTGCCTGGAGATTATCCATCGCTTTTGCGCCTTCGATGAAGAGATCCACATCACCTTTGTAGCGAGAGAACAGCACGGAGAACGAAGTCAGCTGCGACTCCACGGGTTTGAGATCTCGCACGATTGGAAAAACTTGCGAGTCTGTGATAATAAGTTTCGGTGGATTTTTGAGGCAATCGAGTGCTTGCTTCAGATTATCCACCGTCGCCGAAAGAACAATGCAACGATTGTCGAGTAAATCTCGAATCGTCTGTACTTGCGGCAGAATGAGTCGCCCCTTTGGCGCTTGTATATCCTGCGGCATCACGAGGAGCACCACATCCTCAGCGCTCACCAAATGTCCGCAGATCGAGATTTCTTTTTCAACCTTGCTCGCTTGGACAATTTTTTCCCTCGCCAGTTCAATATTTATTTTTTCAAGCGCAGAGATCGGCGCTGCTTCGATTCCAAGCTCCGTTTTGATTTTTTCCCCAAGTTTCACATGGTCGATCAAGTCCATCTTGTTGATCAGTGCAACTGTTGGAATTTTTGATTTTGAAAGCAGCTCCAGCCATTCTTTTTCTTTGGCTATATCTTCTTCCGCAAAAAGAACGATAGCGATATCTGTTTTGTCGATTACTTTTTTAGTCGCCTCGATACGCTGATTCCCGAGCAAAGTTTCATCGTCAAATCCTGCTGTATCAATCAGCACACAAGGCCCGAGCGGATGAAGCTCCATCGACTTGTACACAGGGTCGGTTGTCGTGCCCCGTTGCTCCGAGACAAGCGAAATTTGTTGATTGGTCAATGCGTTGATAAAGGATGATTTGCCCGAATTGGCTCGCCCAAAAATCGCAATATGCGTTCGATTGGCTCTTGGTGTTTCGTTCATATGCTCTCCTAGAATCGAAAATCTCTTTTGCCGCCTTCAAGCTGGTCGATATATTCCTGAGCTTTTTGTTTGACGGTCGGATGCTCGATTCGCTCGATTTCAGCTGCAATCACTTCTTCGCCGAGTTTTTTAGTATCTTCGCTCGCATAGTCGAGCAGATATTCTTTGAGCGTCATCAAAGAGTTCGGCTGACAAACATTGCCAATTTGTCCCGATTTTGCAAGTCGCATAAATCGATCGCCCGTTCTTCCCTCACGATAGCAAGCCGTGCAAAAACTTGGCACATAGCCGAGCTCCAGCAGCCAATGAATGATCTCATCCAATGTTCTCGTGTCGTCCACATCAAATTGCGCCGAGCTTTCTTCTGGATCTTCTTTCTCCGCATAGCCTCCGACCGAGGTAGACGAACCGCCAGAGATTTGCGACACGCCGATTTCGAGCACTTGCTCCCGAGATTTTTTGCTCTCTCTGGTCGAAACGATAATCCCGGCATAAGGTGCAACGATGCGGAACAGCGCCACAATTTTTTTGAAAAGTGCATCGGTAATTGCCTCTGGAAAATCTTTGACGTCAATATCATCCGCCGGTCTTATTCTCGGCACCGAAATCGTGTGCGGTCCCACGCCAAACACCGCCTCGAGATGCTCAGCATGCATGAGTAACCCCGCAAAATCATAGCGATATTGGTAGAGACCAAACAGCACACCCACGCCGACGTCATCAATCCCGCCCTCCATCGCACGATCCATCGCCTCGGTGTGATATGCGTAATTATGTTTTGGCCCCGTCGGATGAAGTTCCTCGTAAGTCGGCTTGTGATATGTCTCTTGGAACAAAATGTACGTCCCGATTCCAGCATCTTTCAGCTTGCGATAATTTTCCACCGTAGTCGCTGCGATATTGACATTGACACGTCGAATCTCGCCGTTTTTATGTTTGATCGAATAAATCGTGTCGATACTCTCCAAAATATATTCGATTGGCGAATGCTCTGGATCTTCTCCCGCCTCCAACGCAAGCCTCTTGTGCCCCATATCTTGGAGTGCCATCACTTCACGACGAATTTCATCCTGCGTCAACTTTTTGCGCTTGATATGTTTGTTCTTCATATGATACGGACAGTAGGTGCAGCCGTTGATGCAATAGTTGGAAAGATATAGCGGCGCAAACATGACGATACGCTTGCCATAGATATAATCTTTGATTTGTTTTGCTAGAGCAAAAATATCCGCCCAAACTTCCTCGTCCTCACACTCCAGCAACACGAGTGCCTCACGATGCGTCAGACCATTTTTTTCTTTTGCTTTCTCCAAAATTTCCGCAATCAGCTTTTTGTTATCCTTATTTTGTTTTGCATACTCGATGCTGTCTAAAATTTCTTGATGGCAGATAAATTCTTCTGCTTTCATCGACTTTGGATTGTACATAACCTCTCCTTCCATACCTAGTTAACCTAACCTAAAAATATCCAAATTATTCTATTTCATTTCCCAATTGATTCAGCGGAAGTTATTCCCCTCAAAATTTTTGTTTGCGCTTTTTGCTCCGACATTTGCCGCTGTTGTTTGATTATTCATACCACTACAAGCCTCTCATCACCTCGGAATCCGTCCGAGCGAGCGTATCATCTCTTCCAAATCCTGACGTTCCTTTACAATATCCTTTACCTTAATCTGATTCGGATAAATGCTGTAGTGCTCCTCGTATTTTTGTGGCGTGACCTTGCGCATAATTACATTTGCCCCGCACGAAAAAATCGAGTTTTTTGCGTCGTTATCGAGTACCCCAAGCGATGTTGTGGCAGGCAGATTTGCTTTTGGCAAGAGCAGTCTCGTCAGCGCAACCGCCCGTTTTGTCAGCTCAATGCTTCCTGCTGGATGCTCGCTCAAAGTGGTTCCTGGACTTGGGATAAATGGCCCGATCCCAGCCATATCGCAGCCAATTTTTTTGAGCAGGAGTACATCCTTGGCAATCGTGCGATTCGTCTGATGGGGCAATCCAATCATAAAACCGCTGCCCGTCTCGTAGCCGAGCGATTTGGTCTTGTTGAGACAACGAACTCGATTCTCCAGTGTGCCGCAAGGGTGCAGCAAGTCGTAGAGCGCAGCATCCGCCGTTTCGTGTTTAAGCAAGTAGCGATCCGCTCCAATCTTGGCAAATGCTTCGTAATCTTCGAGAGCTCTCTCGCCGATGCTCAGCGTGATAAATATATCCGTCCTTGATTTGATTCTCTTCACGATGTCACAAATCATTTCACTGGTATAAAAAGGATCTTCCCCCGACTGCAAAACAATGGTACGATAGCCCGCTGCTGCTGCCTGTGCCACCACATCAACAATCTCCTCCGCTTCCATCCGATACCGCTGAACATCTTTATTCGCCCGATTAAGCCCACAGTAGCGACAAGCGCGACGACAACAATTCGAAAACTCCAATATCGCTCGAATATCGATGATGTCGCCAAAATTTTCTCGCCGCAGACAATCAGCCAGCTCAATAATTTTTGAAAAATCTTCTGCTCCCAGCACCAACTCTAAATCGTCCTCCGTAATCGAATCGATCCCCTGCGCATGGTATTTTTTCAAAAATTGTTCTGCCTTCTCCATACTACTCCTAACAAAAAAAGCAGGTCAAACCTGCCTCTATCGCCATTGATGAAATTCTACAATGAAAAACAGCATTCCTCCTTGCACAACGCTTTGAGGTCAGCGAGTTCTTGAGATAATTTTATCAGAAAAACCAGTTCTTGTAAACTATGCGATGTCCAGCTGAATCATTAGAAATCACTGCTTGTAATATTTTTTCTCATTCTATTTGATGTCACACTGTCTTCCAGCATCGTTCTTTCATAAAAGTTGCAATCACAGAAATATCTGCACCTTCATAATACTTCACCAGCAGCTTTTTGAACTCAGGAACTTCTTTTTCGGGAATTACTAAAAACCCGCCGTCATGCGCAATCAAATATTGATTTGCAAAAATCACGGAAGCTCGCTTGTTTCCATCAAGGAATATCTGCGTCTTCATACAGTACAAGCACAGCTTAATGGCAAGATCAATGGCTTCGTCTGTGCCTTCAGTAATCT
>JBHBDS010000001.1:0-10651 GCA_041784625.1 Filifactoraceae bacterium | reverse complement strand
TGCCGATTTGGTATCATCCGACTTCTCGTCCGACTCCTCTGCCGATTTGGTATCATCCGACTTCTCGTCCGACTCCTCTTCCAAGTTCACAATTTCGCCAATTTCCATTCCATCTTCCTTGAGGATTGTCGGGATCGCCTCGACGACGATTCCCCGACTGAGCAAATCTTTTCTTCTCTCTTCATCGACCACCACAATCAAATCACCTGGAAAAAATTCCTGCGATGGATTGTTTTTGTCATGAAATTTGAGTACAACTTTTAACATTGCTACCTCCTTATCCAGCAAGCCCATCTAGTTTTGCCGCTTTGATTAGTGCAAATGCCTCTTCTGCGTAAACATTGCCATCATTCACTTCGTAGCCTCCATACCAATGTTCACGTTGTCTACCCTCTTCACCTTGAGTTAACTTCATCGGTTCTTGTCGGTTCATTTTGTATCCATCACGCACATTTCCAATAATGATTTCGCCATCCGCAAGCGAATCTTCTTCATGCACTGTCATTCCCAGCACTTTGCCTGGATGTCCATCAACAGGCGATGGAAGGAAGATTGGACGCCCATTTTTGTCCATGATGTTGGCGATTCCTTCCCAAAGCGTCGTTGTATTACAATAAATTTTAACGCCGCTTGCAAAATCCGTTCCGATTTTTGCTCTTGCTTTGGTGAAATCTTCATATTTAAGTGATGGAGAATTTACAATTTGATCTGTTGCATTTTGCTCCAGAGCAGTTACAATTCCTGTCGGCTGATTTACACCAGTTCCTTTTACAATCGCTCTCGCTTTTGCCGCTGCCATTCGCTGAGAGATTTCACGTTTAATGAATGGAATAAAATCTTCAATAGCCATTTGAGACAGTTTCCATTTTACCGTAACATATTTTGCCAGCTCGTGCCCAGTGAGTGTGAACTCTCCCCATTCGTTCTCTTCTGCCTTTGTCGCCTCGTCTTCAGCGTAATATTTTGCGTCTCCTGCTTTGATTGATTTGTGTTTTTTATATTTCACAATCCCATTGATGGTTGTTTCTTGCACTTCACCAATAATCGGATGCAGTTCTTTCATCATTTCTTGAATCCCTGCAACAACTGTTTCTGGAATCAAAATTTTGGTGTTGGTTGTTGAGTGCTTATAGGTGTTTTCTTTATTGTGCTGGTTGTAGACTGCAATTTCTTCCGCTGTCAGTTCTCTCCCAAGTGCCACTTTCGCAAAAACACCCTCGTAGGAAATATTATTCTCTACTCGGGTGTTTTCTACAACATTGTTTCCTGCATTTTGAACCGATACATTTGCCATTTCCATCGGCGGATGTGTTCCCTCAAGTGCTGCAATATTTGCTTGCTCCTTGGCAATTTCATCCCACTGCTCATCCAAATTTACAATCTCTTGTCTTTTTTCCTTTGCCTCGTCGATTTTTCCTGCATTCAATAGTTCTTGAGCTGCAGCAAGTAGTGCTTGTCTTTTTTCTAGGTATTGTTTTTTGTTCATACTATATCTCCTTTAATCTCAATAAATTTAGTTCTTCCTGCTCCCTATCGATCATCATTTTGTGAATAATGTTTTCGGGAATAAACATTTCGCTGATTCCAGCGACCAATTTGAAATCATCTTTTTCCACATCAAAAAGAATCTCATCAACAAAACCTTTCTCTTTTGCCTCTTCTGGCGTGAGCCAAGTTTCTTTGTTCATCATCTCAAGAATTTCATCTTTTTGAAGTCCTGTCTTGAGCACATAAGCGTTTGCGAGTGTGCTGTTGGATTTTTCCAGCACTTCGGACAAGTGCGCCATATCTCGATAATCGCCCGAACCTTTCGCCGTGACATTGTGAATCATAAATTCTGCGGTCGGCGAGATACATGTTTTGTCTCCAGCCATCGCAATGACCGACGCAATCGATGCCGCCAATCCAACGATATGAATCGTCACATTTCCTTTGTGTTTTTTTAGGACGGAATATATTTCACTTCCTACAAACACGCTGCCGCCTGGACTATTGATTTCAATCTCGAGTTCCTCGTTTTCATCGGTCAGTTCCTTGCGCAAATCGTTGATGCAGAAACATTCCATTTCGAACCAATCATAAATCCACTTCAATTCGTTGGGAACAATTGCACCAGCAATACGGATTCTTCTCATTCATTACCTCCTTTCTCTATTCCTCGTGTTTTCCGATTTCTTTGGTGTCTAGTCTGAGCACAAATTCATCTCCTCCTTCCCTCGGCGCAAGATTCATAATCTCCCTCACTTCATTCGGACTCATGATTCCACGATCAACAAAAGAAACCAGACCCAATTTGGTGCTCATGCTGGCAAAAGTCAAGTTCGACGATTCAAAAACGATTTTGTTTCCAAACCCTCTTTCTTTCCTCGTGAAAAGTTTTCGAGTAAACTCTCCTGCAAGCTGTTTGACTACGGGTTCAATCTCTGCCTCGTAGTAAGATGTCCACTCATCCTCATTGAATTTGGATTGCACGATTTTCTCATTGGTATTGAAAAAACTGTAAATACGTTGAACCGTACGATCAGAAAGCTCCGCATTTGGCACATAATCTTTTGGCTCAACTTGCTGTGCATCAAATTTTGCGTCTGTTGCTGCTGCTCCTGTTGTTTTTCCATCTTGACCGTCAATCTTTAGGAACTGAGCGACAAACTCTTCTGTTTGTTTTTTCAAATCCTCTGGTCGCAATATTTGATGGAACTTTAGCAGCCAACGAATCACCGAAGAATTTTTGATTGCGTAGACAAGTCCTTGGTCGGTGGTTGTAACAACCTCCATGAGCGGCAAAAGTGCTGCGCTCGGATTGTCTCCAAAAATTTCATTGCCATTGAAGTCTTTTCGCAAATGAATAATATCGGTGTATTTGAAAGTGAATATCTTTCCATTGGAGAAATAGAATCGTAACAACAACTCCCCATTTTTTTGCAATGCATCCACATTGGTTGCATTGATTGGATAAATCCCGATCGGATAGCCATTTACATCACGGTAAATCAACGCAAAAGCATTGTTGTTCAGCTGCAGATGCACCGTCAGTTTTTCTTGCAACATTTGAGCCGTCATGTATGGATTGGGCTCTTCCAAAAGAATCCTCATATATGGCTCGGGGTTTATTTTGAAATCCTCACCCTCGCCCTTGCGGATATGTTTCCCTACGATTTTTCCGACCGCCTGCGCTTTTGGTCTGATACACGATCGCACATGGTCCGAATCGTAGAGTCTTCCGTTATAACAAAAAAAGCTATTGCCCGATTCACTAATCAGACGATAGCTTGTTATTGTTGCGGAATTTTTTCGAAACAGATCTAGTAAACCAATCGTTCTCACCTCCTAGATTAAATTTATATATTCTTCATAATGGCGTTCGAGAGCAACATACGCATTGAGCAATCCAGCCGTCCCATCGATTCGCTTCAACGAACTAGCTCCTTTGTTCGGCTGGATATTATTGTTTTTATCCACAATGATTGTCGTATTGCTCAAGCACCATTTTAGAATCGGATTGTTATTGTACACAACAAGATGTGCCCGAAGATCCGCACCAAGGATTTTCATCGGCGAAGAAAGTGTTTTTGTGCCTTGGTACACTGCTTCCATCGCATTCTTCCCGAAGTAGTCTCTCATATCCTCAACATAGTAGACGGCTGACCAAGCATCATATCCGTGAAATGGAATATAAATTCCATATTGCTCATTCATTTCAACGAACCATTTTTTCACTTCTTTGTAGTGGATTTTGTTTCCAGGCGATACTCTTAAATATCCCTGTTCATACCATTTGTCATATGGAATATGATCTTCGTGTGCTCGTTTCTCTAATAACTCTTCTGGCAGCCAATACATTTGCTCCACATAAATATGTGGATCGTCGACCACTTTGAAAATTAGAGTTGCATTCGTCAAGTCCGTTGTACTCGACAAGTCACTTCCGCCGATTCCATATTTTGGAGAAAGTTTTGCAATATCAAAAGTCTGAGGATTGTTCAACTCATCAAAACTCAACCACGATTCCGTTGCAGTTTCTCGAATATTAAACTCTTTGCAAACAAGATTCTTTACAAGCGAATGATTCTTCTTTGCTCGCTCCACTTTCTCACGTAAAGACCGCTCATTTTTTATTGTTCCAAGTCCGGGGTTTGCTTTTTGCCAACATCGCTCGTCTTGCCACTCTGCCCTTTTGTCGAGCTCATAGACGAGATAAATTGATCTTTCGTCTTTATAGCCGTCTTCTAATTCGTAACCATTAATGGTGATTTCTGATTCCTCATAGATTTCATCATAGATGTCTTCTCGTATCGTTCCAGCGGTTGAGCACATAAAAATGAGCGGTTGTTCTCTGGCTGTGATTCCATCGGCCATAATGTCATAGAGCGGACGCCCGTTCTTCCATTGGTGAAATTCATCCATCAAAACGCCGTGAACATTAAGACCATCCAGCGTATCGGAATCGCTCGCAAGTGGTTTGAATACGCCGTCATTATATTCGCTGCTATCCAATTCATGCGTCAAAGGTTTTATCCTTTTGCGTAGTACTGGCGATTTCCTCACCATCGCTTTGGACGATTGCCAAATGATTTTTGCTTGATCTCGTTTGGTTGCGACCGCATAAATCTCGGGGCCAGGTTCACCATCTCCGATTTGTAAATATAATCCGATGATCGATGCAATTAGCGACTTTCCATTTTTCTTAGCCACGATCAGCACCGCTTTTTGATATTTGCGAATCCCCTCAATATTTACAAATCCAAAGATAATCGCAAGCGCTGCTTTCTCCCACAGCTCCAATACAATTCGTTGTCCTCCCATTTTCCCTTTGGAGTGTCTGCAATAGTTTTCGGCAAACTCAATAATATGATTTGCTCTTTGATTGCTGTAATACCATTCTGAATCGTTTGATTCCAAGAGTCTTATGATATGCTGGTATGTCTTTTTTACTTTTTGGCATACGATCACTTCGCCTTTTTCCATCTGATTCCAATATTCAACGATCGGGTTGTAATTTTTTGGATAAACACGCTTGCCCGATTTTTCAATAATCGGTTTGGTTCGACCATAGATTATTTCTTCTGATCGCATTGCAATGTTATTATTAATCATCACGGCTGCCGACGAACTCATCGAATCCGTCAGACTCCTCCTTTGGTTGTTCCTTTGGAATCATATCTGTAAGAAGTTTTATTACTGCTGCATATCGTTGAACCGTTGTGTTGTACGCCTTGAGTGCTGGATGTTCCCGAATGATCGAATAAGAACCCTGCACCATAATATCCATTGGACCGTAAGTATCAATGACGATTTTCAGCTCCAGCATCGTCGCTTTCATATAAGCCGCCTCTTCTATCAATCCTTTTGCGACGAGCTTCTTTTTCTTTGGGATCTGCTTTAGGTTGGAATCAAGTCTTTTGATTTCGTTTTTGATTGTCCTTTCTTTTATTTGCAGATTGTATCCAATTCCTTTATCATATTTTTTTGCCTCAATATCTTTGGCATCTTTCTTGTTTTGCTTTTCGGCTCGCTCCGTGATTTTTTCGATTGTTTTTTTTGCTGTGATCTTTTCTTCTTTTTGCGCTTTGATATTTTGGACATTGATATTTTCATTTTGGTTTTTCGTCTTTACTTTGATGCTCGGATTTTTAGGAGGTTTCATATTTGATAAAATTGGTCTCTGTGTCCAGTGTACTTTTTTATCATTGCTTTCTTCCACGGAATTTGACTCCGATAAGTCGCCAGTCTCTATTTTTTCATCTGCCGAATCTCCAAAAACTGGATCTTTTTGCGTCTTTTTCTCTTTCGTTTTCTTATCTTTTTCTTCCTTTTTCTTTTTGTCCGTAGATTCCTTTACTCCGCTCTTTGTCTTTTCAACTGATTCTTCCTTCTTTTTTCTTCCTCTATTTTTCGGCGTTTGAGCCGATTCAAGAGACTTTAGATTTTCATTTTTATTATTCGTCTTTTTGACGCTCATTTGCACACCTCACTTTCTAGAGGGGGGGTCATGTGAAATTGCCCCGTATATTTTTTAGAAGTTGGCCCATCGGTCTTCTGTGAAAACACAGAAATTTTTTTATGGGGGGCTACTCTCGAAAATTTTTCCAATACTCTCGGATAATTTTTTCTTCTCGCACTTTGTCGATTCGGTCGGCATCCTGCTTTGCGCGACGTAAACACTCATCCATTGGTGTGTCGATATGAATCAACTCCGCACTCAATCTTTCTTTCAACTCTAATCGCTCCGCTTTGCTTGGCAATCCTGCAATGATATAAATCTTGTCAGCAAATACTTTGCCTTGCTCAATCATTGAATAGATTCCTTCTCGAATTGTTAGAATCGTTCCAATGGACTTGCTCCTACTGTGCTTCTCTGAATTAAACGTCAACGCCGTTTTCAAAGAATCAAAGTCAATTACGATTTCACCATCTTGAATATTTTCTTTTACAAAAGTCGACTTGCCACTTGCTGGCGAGCCGTGAACAATGACAACTGGCGTTTTCATCAATTGACCGTTTTCATCAAATCTCGCTTCACCATCAAATTTGATTTCTCTCATTCTCGACTTCCTCTTATCTCTCTTCGTTTTTTTGTTATGGCAATTGTGACAAAGAAATTGGAGATTGTCTTGATTCAACGTGATGTTGCAATCATTAATATTGCTTTCCGTTATTTCTTCGATGTGGTCGACAATATAACCTGGCACGCTTTCACACATTTGGCAGATTCCTCCATCGATCAAAGTTCTCTGCGCAATAAAAGAAGCTCGGCACTTTTGCCAAGCTTTCGAATTGTAAAATGGTTTTGCATATTCTTTTGCCATAGTTATTTTTTTATATCGTCATTAAAACCTGGGTAATCCTTATACAGTGCCACAAACACTTCCACCCATCTTTCTTCTTTGAAACAACTCAATAGATAGTGATAAGCAAATGTGTAATCTGCATTCACAGGATAATCACTGTTCACAAAAATTTCTTTTACTTCTTTCTCATATTGTCCATATGTGACACGCTCCCCATCCGCTAGCTTTCTGCGAATAGACTCAAGCAAATTTTCTATTTTCTTGTTTTGCTCAAAAGTCACTCCCTCTTCAAATAGCATTCGAGACCGCTCGCTATTTTCAAAAAGCCATTGTTGTCTTGATTCAATTAGTTCCAATCTTGATTCAATGTCTAAATCTCTCAATTGTTTGTTCATCTTTTGCTCCTTTTCGTTTTTTCACAAAAAAGACTCTCTTGCGAAAGTCTCTTCTGCATTGGTTTGGTCTAAGTTTGGTATTTCTGGAGCTTATAGCCTTCAACGTAATTCATCACGCTATCATTATACTTCTTTTAGAATGTGCGTGCAATGGCGCGACTTTCGCACGGTTTTCTCGTTTTTTATTTGTTTTTATCTCATCATTTCGACGATTGTTTCATCGGTGAAAAGCTGCAATTTCAATTTGTTCACCAGTCGTTGTCGGTTGCGATAAATCGTTTTGATGTCTTTTCCAAAATGTGCAGAAAGTTTATCCACCGAAATTTTTTCAAAATAATATTTTGTGATGATCTCGTAGTATTTATCGTTTTCGATGGTCTTGAGTGCTTTGTTGATGGTTTTGATGTAATGCTTTGTGAGTGCGATGGAGTTCTCCAGCTCCTTGATTTTGTCTTCTACTTTCTCGCTCTCGCTCCGATTGTCTATCGCTCCGCCCGATGTGTATTGCGCAATGTCTTTTGATTTTTTGTCGAGTCCGTTTTGCCTTAGATGTTTTATTTCTTCTCGTTTTTGTCTTATGAGTTCTTTGATCTCGGTGTAGCTATAAAGTAGCGTCTCGACTTTGGCATATGGCGTTCGTCCTGTTTTTAGAAATTTTTCTTTCTTGAGTCCAAGGATGACGGAGTTTGCCGTCTTCTCGGCGGTTGTCTCGATGATTGATTGTATTTCGTTTTGTTTCATTCTATACCTCTTGCATCTCCTCGCAGTTTTTGCAATCTCCATCGCAGCCAACCACTTCAAAATCTTCTTGCTCTAGCTCTGAACAAAACATATTCAGCATATGGCAAAATAATACTTTCTCGTTCGTTTGTTCTTTTTTCATTCTTGCTCCTTGCTTAATATTTGTCGGTGTTTCCAGTTGCAATGGCTAATTGTTTATTTAGAAACTTGTTGATGAAGTAGATTTGTCCTTTGCCTGTTACTTTTGCAGTTCTTGTGATTCGATTGCTCCCATTGGCATCGGTTATGCTGCGCTCTGCAATCTCAAATAGTCCTTGCTCCATTGCTCGTTGCGTTGGTAGGTTTCTACTTGCTCCAGCTTTCATTAAGTAACCTTTATTTCGTAGCCATTGAAATAGTCTGTTTTGTCCGATCTCGTATCCGTTTTGACTGATCAGCTTTGCTAGCTCCCCGACTAGTACACTTGTATGGCTGGCACTGACCGCATCGGCAAATAGTACTTTTGGTGCTTGCTCTTGGAGCTGGGCTCTTACCGTTTTTAGCTCCAAATCTGCAATGTGCAATGCTCTTGCCATTAATTTTTCTGGACTGTTGTATTCTTTTTCGATGGCGATAAAATATTGCCTTGCTTGTTTTCCTTTTTCGGTGCGCTGGATCATCGCTAGCTCTTTTGCCATATCCAAACTGATGACGTGGTCAGTGAGCTTTCTTTGCCCTCCAAATGCGGTGTCGTCATTCACAAAAATGTTAATCACGCCAAAATCAATACTTTCAGCGAATCCATACTCCGTCATTCTGTCAAACCATTGAGTGTATGGTGTCTCTACTCCCAAAAACTCATGTAGCGTGCGTCCACTTACGCAAGGCTCGTTTTTCTCATTTGTGTTAATCGGTATTAGTTCGTTCATGTTTTCTTCCTTTCTTCTTTAGACTCCAAAATTATCGATGGGGCCCTGTTTTAGGGAGTCATCTTCATCCACATTCTCAAGAATGGGAATCACGCCAAAATCAATGCTTTCTTCCAAAAATGGAATAAAGTTTATTTACTCGATTAGTCCGTTATTGAGTTTGTTCTTGGTCCTGTTGTTCTTTGATGTTTTGGAACAATTCGTCGGGCTCAATTCTAGTAATATCTGCTGCAAAATATTCCTCCTTTTTTGGTCTGTGGATTGCGTTGTAGGTAGTGTTGGCAAATTTGTCAATCTCGATGTGTCCGACGCACTGGTGTCCTGCTTGCTCCATCCCTAGCCGAAATCCGCCGATTCCTGCAAAGCAATCTAAAAATTTCATACTTGCTCCAATCAAGCAAACATTTTATCTATGAAAAATCTCTTGAGGTCTTGCATCAATCGCAGTCCCTCTTCTTCGGCTGCGATTCTTGCGTCTTGATTTTCCATCATTTCGATGATCGCTTTTTGTATTTCTTTATCCCAATGGACTCTGATCGTGAAATCGTCAAGGGCTGCAATCTGCAAATTAATTCCTGTGTTGTTTCGGTAAAAAAACTCGGGGTATCTCGCTAGTGCTGCATAGTAAATGTATTTTGGAATGAATTCTTCGCTTGGCATAATCGCAGCGTATCGGGATTCGATTTCTCCATCTTTTACCAAAAAGGTAATTCCTCCTTTGTCTGCCTCAATGGATGCGGATAGTGCAATCATGGGCGTTCCTGCTGGATAGATTTTCCCTTTGATTGCTCTTTCGATGGTAGCGATGTCGGTTAGTTTTACGGTGTCATATTTTTTCATAGTTCAAACTCCAGTTGTGCCTGCATTTCTTTTTTGTAGTTTTTCGAAATTACATTTTTTAGTATTTTGCAAGCCTCTTTTAGTTCTCGATCGCCCTCTTCGGTGCTGGCTACCAGTTGTTTCATCTGCTTGAGAAATCTCTTTCGCCCCTCTTCTATTTGTTGATCAATTTCTTCGATGGCTTTCATCGTTTCAATGAGTTATGGCACTTCTTCGGGTTCAAATGTATCGACGTACCTTGGAATGTTGAGATTGTACTCATTCTCTTCTAGCTCCTGCATTCTTGCCACATGGGCGAATTTATCAATATCTTTGCGGTCATGGTAGGCGCTTAGAATTTTGGCGATATGCTCCTGCTCCATGGTATTCTGCTTTGAGCCTTTTTTGTATTCTTTGGACGCATCAATGAATAAAATGTCTTTTGACTCTTTGTTTTTCTTGAGCACGATAATGCAAACTGGAATGCCTGTGTTTAGAAATAGTTTGTCGGGCAGTCCGATGATTGCATCGATTAGATTGTTTTCGATGAGCTTTTGTCTGATTTTCCCCTCTTGCTGACCTCGAAATAATATTCCGTGCGGCAAAATTGCGGCTAATGTCCCTTGCTCCTGTAGCATGTGGAGTGCGTGGAGAATGAATCCAAAGTCTGCCTTGCTGGTCGGAGGCAGCCCATATTCTTGAAATCTCTTATCTTCTGCAAATTCTTTGTTCTGCCAGTTCAGTGAATAGGGCGGATTCATGATGATGTAATCAAATTTCTCTTCTTCCTGCTCCTGGCCCTGCTCTTTCTGCTCATAGTCAGTCTTGATCCGCTCGATGCGGGAAAATCCATTTTCTTTTTTTGTCAGCCGATAACCTTGCGTAAAGTCATTGGTCAAGCTGTCGACCTGCAAGATGGTGGCATCAATATTGCGAATTGCCATATTGAAGAGGAGTAGCGGAAACGCTCTTGTGCTGAGCTCCTCCATGTAAAATGTTG